>NZ_JBWJYL010000010.1:0-171540 GCF_056430985.1 Methylobacterium sp. Gmos3 | reverse complement strand
CTGAGACAGCGGATGCCACGCGCTGGCGAAGATCGACGGATAAGGTTGTCGGCATGGGCTCCTCCTTGCCCCATCAACCCCTAGCCGCCCAGCACAGCTTCCGATCGGACGAGCTCCGCTCTAATGCACTATCCCGAATTTCGGAACCTCAGAGGCCTTAGCCCGAGTTCGCCCCACGTATCCAGAAACCGGCAATCCGCCCAGCATCGGCAGAACACGAAAACGGACAGTGCGTTTGTCAATCCCATCGGGTCTGGACTTCAAAGCTTTCGTTTGGGAAATGTTCCTCCAAAACCTTCATCGCAGCCGTTGCTGCGGCTTCCGCTACAGATAGCTGTCCCGTATCATCCTTAGTGAAATTAGAAATCCAATATCCCACGCCGCCGATCACCGTCGTCTCGCCCAACTCTAAAAGAGCAGATACAAGGGATGATTGAGAACTCCTAAGAACAAGATGGGCAAATCCAAAACCATCATATTGGTAACCGGGCAGGCCTGCCTTCTCTTTCTTCTGGTATTCAGTAGAAGCCGCATAAGCCGCAGCATGCGCTTCTGACAGAGCGTCCTCTACTAGATCCATGTATTCTTTTGAGACTTTTGGGGCATCAAACTTCAAGATCGTAGATGATGGAACATCATCAATTCGTACGTATGTCAGCTCATTTTTGCTGAGCTTGGAAAGTGCACCCTCGAGAGATATGACTTCTGTAGCGGCCAGAGTATCGCGATTATATTCATATCCAAAATTGTGCTCACCGGCATCATGTAGCTCTTTGAGTTTGTTGAGGACGGATTGAGCCTCTTCCTCGGTCGATACAATTATCGCCACTCGGGAAAATTGGATTGGGCTATCGGCAAGCCAGATCGGTAGACCAGGACAAGAGCAGGCATCAGAAACGTCCGCCCAACGCCACTCCCGCTCATGGCCCCAGTCTATCCGTCTTTTTTCCCCAAGGCTCATCGCAACATATCGGTACTGCTCCAACTCCGAAATCCCGCATGACGGATCTAAAGTCCTAGGCCAATCATCCATCATCGGAATGCCGCGCCTTACTCGCGGCAGCTCTGAGTGGTTCCCGCTCAACCCGTAAATCACGGGACGGCCGCCAGCGGCGAATACCTCATCTCGTAAAAGACAGATTGCATAAGTCCCAACGTCGTCCGGACTGCGAGTTTTGGCGTACTCCAGCAGGGCATACAGCGGCATCTCGGTTAAGCAAGTCGCGGAACGTGGTCCGTAGATCGTCGGCTTGGATCCACGAAATGACCAGCCAGATCTTATATGTCCGTCCTCAATGATTTTGCGGAGCACAAAAAATGCATCCTCGTCCGCAGCAAGCGCATGACTATCTTCGACAATATTCCAAAAATCGAAGCGGTTGTTCTTATCGCGATCAGCAGTGAACGGGAACAAAGGCGTATCTGATCCTTCGTTCAGCTCGTAAGCTGGGTCATTGAGCGTATTTCGCTTGTGCACAAAGTGCATAACCCAGGCCGTTAAATCTCGTCGGCGCTCAATCATAGCCTCATCCGCAGATCAGCGTTGATACCAATCGACCTGGAAACCGGTCCCTCAACTGGTTCAAGAGGATCGCTTAGCAGGTCTGCGACGTCGACCGCGATGATCGAATTTTGCTGGTCCATGTACAAGATGCGAGCTACAACAAAACGTTCGGTTTTGAGGCTCAGCCAGATGCGCGCTTCCCACCTTGAGCGAAAGCCGCTTCAGGCCCAACGAATGGCCGCTTTTGGGTAGCGTCGACACGGCCCTGCATGGCCGGGTTGGGTCGCAAGCCGAACGGCGGCTTCGGATGGTATTCAGCTGATCCGCCTTGAAGTGGCGCAGCGAAAAAGCAAACGATGCCATGCTGTCGCTCGCAATGCTGGTCAGAGTTTGCGCCGAGCCTACCGCTCTGGCCGTGATGGCCTAGAAAACCCGGCCTTTTTTGAAGCGAACGCAGCTTCCTTGGCTAATCCGAAGTAGCGATCTGAACATTTTGAATGTGAGGGTCAGTGCCTTTCCTCAAAGGTTCAGCAGGATCATTTTCGGCAGGATAGGGCTGGAGGGACGATAGCGGTCGTGCACGGTCCGGATTATCAGGATCAATCACACCCCATGGCATAGTTTCGTAAGCCATGAGAGGTCGCCCGAGAAGCGACACGGTCCCCGCCTTGTCGGGCCATAACACACCAATAGGGGCGGTATTCGCATGCTCGTATACTTTTACTAGCTGAATTGGGCCGCCGACACTGGGAAAAGACTTCGAACGAATAATATCGCGAAGCACTTCGAAAGGCTCCATATCGAAAGACCCCCTTGAAATCTTTCCGCGATCTCGCAAAATTGAGACTAGGCGCCCTTTCGCCTCAACAATCGCGTCATCGTCTCCCAGGTATGCGACTAGTTTGTAAGAATTTTCATCTTGGCCGCCCCATTCAACCGACGGCCTGAATGTAAATCTACCGATCGACGCATCGAAATGTAATTTCCATATATGAAAATTCCCTGTGCGCCACGAATACCCGCTTAGAGCGAAGATGGCGCCTGGCTCGCTGGGAGTTTTTTGTCCGCGCGGCAGACCACTAATGAAGGCTCTTGAGTGTGTGAAGACGCGAATGAGATGGCCTTTGAGATCTGCAAGGTCCATAGACCGGTTTTTTGCCGGACCATACATTTCAATTGCGTTCCAGGCCTGTAGCATCAACGGATAAGCATCATCGGTGTCTCCGCCAAAAGAGAGTACTGCGTCGGTACGGGGAAGCAGCATAATTTTTGGATTAGCGTCCCAGTGCTGACCTCCGCTCAGGCGACTGTCTGATGCAACTATTAATTCACGGACCCCTCCGACCGAGCGCGCCCAGATAATTCCAAGGGTCATAAGCTCACTTCTGCGCCCGCTGCGACAGCTGCCTATCCTACAGGACTGGACAACATGTGGAAGAGCATCAAGCTCGCTTCCGACCGCGGCCAAACCGAACGCCGATGGGTACATTCCGTTACGGACGGCAGCTATGCACAACAATCTTAAACGACACAAAACTAGAGCTGGGCAGTTAGAAAGACACGCGCAAAGCTATCCCGAACCGAATTTGTTGGACGGCCAACAAATGACTGCTTCTGGTAAGCGCCGATGGCTGTCGAAACGGCTGGCAGTGGTCGGATCCAGGCTGTTCGTTTCGAGATAACTAAGTCTCAACGCCCGCATCTAACACTGCAGGACAGCTCACTCCCGATTGCACCCCGGTTCAAAACCGTCCAATCTTTACGCTTCTGGGCTTCCCAGCTTGCCGATCACAGCTCACGGTGGGTTTCTACAAACCCCACACCACCCTCCACCCTTTGTAAAAGGCTGGCAGCAGCCATGAGGCCAGGAATTGGGTACCTGCGAAACTCCAGTACGGCTTAGGTCTATGCCTATCCCCGCCTATCTGAGCACCAGCCCATCCTAGGCCCGCAACAGCCACTGGAAGAACAGGGCAGCGGCGTCCGCTACGACGTTGAGCTCGTCCCGTCGCAAAGCGCACCGATGGTCCTCAGGAAGTCGGAGCCTGCCTCCTCAAGATTACGACTGAGGTCAAAGCTAAGCCCGTATAACGCAACGCTCTTGGCGTGTACCCAAGTGTGGTCAGCAGCCGTAGTCGGGTAGACCAACGCGGCTACGGGCGCTTCTAGTTCGCGCGCATAGAAGGCAAGCTGATAGAGGTCATCCTCCGCCGGCCGCTCATGCAGCTTGTACTTTGTATCGAGAACCATAACTGGTTTGTGGGAAGATCGGTCTCGAATGACGATGTCCATTTCGACCTTCAGCACGAAGCTCGCCTTGACTTGGGAGGAGTACCGCACTGAAACCGCGAAGCGGGGCGATGCTTTGTCTCGTAACCAATTTGCGACGAAGCTCTCGAAGAGCCTTGGCATGTTAAGCTCGAAGGGCATGAAGTCGTAGGAGCCCACCTCGACACTCGGCCCGGTCTGCTCCAGGATGAACCGGCACAACCCATGCATTGGCGCGTAATCATGATTGAGACGGTGGTAAAATCGCCTCTGACAATCAGCTGCCGAAAACTCGCGATACGAGATGGTTCCTGCGAGCGCTTTGCGCGCACGGTCAAGGTGATTTTGCACCTCGTTCCGCTTCAAAGCCTGACGCGAGACGCGCCTCAACGTGAATAATAGAAGTTGGTTGTCTTCAAGGTCCGCCGTGTGCTCCTCAAAGGCACAGGGCACGAAGGGGCGGCCACGCTCGCAATTGATAATAGCACGGAAGGGATCAAGCGTGCCCCGGACATAAGATAGCTCGTCCTGAACGTCGACATAGCTGCGGTACAAGCCACGCCGCGCGCGACCAAGAACCTGCTGGCAAAGAACGAAAACGATGCGTTCGTAGATGTCATCGAATGTTTGGACCGGCGCGACGCCTTCAAATAGCCTGAACGATCGAAGATCGTATGCAACTTCCAGCATACCAAAGAGGTTCGAGACTGGGATTTTTGGCGTGACAGCGATTAATAGATCTTTGCCAACTGGTATGTGCCCGATCCAGCCACGAGAGCGCAGTCCATGCGTAGCGCCGTTGTACTGGCCGGCAGGTTCGAATTCAAAACGCGTCGAGCGCAGCATTAGCTCGCATTCAGCATCGGTGAAGGTTGTCGACGCAAATCGCGTCTCGACCTCCTCCTGCAATGTGATTGTACGCATGAGTGGACTAATCCGCGCTCACCCAAGGGGCGAGCACATTGTTAGCGAGGACATGCCACCGAAGAGCTTCTATGCGGCCGGGCTGATCGTAGAAATACTCTTCGAGATAAGGCTCGATCTCGCCTTCCCACACATCCTTCAGCCGAGTACTGAGGTTGCTGTTGTCTTTTAGAAAAAAGGAGATACCCACTTCATAGTTGCGATCATCGATGGCGGTGTTCACAGCGCGAAGAGCGGCAATCAGCGCATCAGCCGGCAGACCATAATCCGTGATGTGGCGGTGGAGGACATCATAGTCCGGCGCCAAGTGGATAAAGCTGAACCGCCGGCGCAGAGCGTGATCGACCACTGCAATTGAGCGATCGGCGGTGTTCATAGTCCCGATAATGAACACGTTGTTTGGAATGCCGAAAGGAGCGGCTTCGCCGGCAAGCGGGATTTGTTTCTCGCGGTACTCCAGCAGGTACATCAATTCTCCAAAGATACGGGCAAGATTGCCGCGGTTGATCTCGTCAATGATTAGGATACAGGGCGCGCCATCCCGTACTGCACGGGCATCCTTACAAAAGCGCAGGAAGTGGCCCGGCAGCCGTTCGAAGGCCATTTGCCCACTGGGCTGGATCACGGGCCGGATGCCGTGCATGAAGTCCTCGTAGCCGTAGGAAGGGTGAAACTGGATCGTCTCAATTAGACCAGGTGTTCCACTGGCCAGCAGTCGCGCGAGACGTTCGGCAACGAAGGTCTTGCCGGTGCCGGGAGGTCCTTGCAAAATTAGCTGTTTCTTGCGTTCCAGGCGCTGACGCCAACGCTGAGCCGTCTCAGAAGTGATCCGTGTCTCGGCGATGAAGTCGTCGATCGAATAGAGCGGCAGCGGCTCGTCACTTGGGGCGGTAGGCCCCGAGACGTCGGTCAGCGCCAGCATCTGTTCGAGCTCATCGATCAGCGTCTCGTCGCCTGTTATGTCGGTAATCGTCTTCATCGGCAGCGTCCGATGACTTTGCGTCGGCCAAGCTCCAGACTTCTGCCAGTCGACGTCAACCACGTTGCGACTGTGTGAGCGGCCGTCGTCAAACCGGTAATTAGAGGTAACAACACCGAAGCCAATGATCTCGCGGCGCCCGCGTTTCGCAAAAATCCAGTCGCCCGCCTGGATCCGATGTGAGAATTCGAAGCACTGGGTCGCGTTTATCTTTGAGGGCTCATCCCAAATTTTTTCCATGGCGGCAAATATCTCGTCAGATGTCTTGAACATTGACAAGTCGCCGAGCTCGTCCCAGCCAATCGCCGCAATCTGGATTTCGCGAAACTCATCCCAGTACGTAGCACGCTCACCGGGAGAGTAGACCCAGATGTGAGGTGGAGCTTCTTCCTTGACGTTGGCAACCGGCTGACTGTGCTGCCAGGCTGAAAGGCCGCCGCTATCTACGCTCAGCAAGGGGCTGCCTCTTAGGTTGGTCCTGCAATCATTCAAGATAGCTACGAGCCGCGATGGGACTTCAGTGAGATAGCTGCCCTGATTGAGATTAAGATCGCGGTCATAGAAGATATTCGCATGATTTTTTCGAATTTCAATGAGTTCCTGGCGGTACTTCGGCTCGTCGAGAAACTGCTCACGTGTAAGCGGCGGTTCAAGGATCTCGAAATTTTTTAAAGCTATCCGATAGCTCGGCTGATCACCCCATGCCGTACCAGCAACTCCAACAAAGTCAGGCCGCGCGTAAGCTGCAGCAACGGACGTGCCCGTAATCGCCGTATTGTCTGTCAGGTGGAGAATACGATCGCCAGGCTGAACGAGGCGCATCCATCTGTAGATATCAGCACCGTCTTTGGCGCGAGTGGGTGACCAGAGAGCTCTCCCAAGAGCATGTTCTCCGCTCATTCGATCCGGTCGGCCTTTGACGAGCGTTTTCTCTAACCATACCCGTGGTTCATCGCGACGTTGTAGCTTCCAGCTCCCTTGCTCACTCGGATCGATGATGCCTTGCGCCACCAGCTTCCGGCGAACGCTGCGAACGCGATTTTTCCAATGGTTCTCGTTTTGATTTTCCATATTTTTATCACGAAGCTCCGCAGAGAGGCCGAATTGATCGGCCAGAACTTCGTATGCTTCACTCGGATTGATCGGCTCTGGTGCACGCATTAGCAAAAGATCATTTAAGGCGGCCTGCAATACGCCGTCGGCAGGAAACCGAAGCGCCTCGATAGCGTAGCCATGCCTTTGCAGATACGCGTTGGCGCCTTCGACACCGCCGCTGAAGCTGTCTTTCGACAGGCCTGTCGCAAAAGCGATGATATCCTTAGTTGGGTAGCGCAGACCGTTGCGAATTACTGCATAGCGGTAGTTTTGATTGCTTTCCCAGTTCTGAAAAGCTGGCAGCCCCCGTTGGGTTTGATCAAAGTGGTCGAACGCTTCTTCGAGCTTTGCCGCACTTACATCGGGTATGGCCATAGGCGCGTTGCTCTCCAGAGGCTCAGTGTATGAGCGATCGAGCCTAACACGGAGCGGTGAGGAGGCCAGGTCAATTTGCCGTGGTAAACGGCGCAACCGTTGCCCGGGCGTATATCTGAGTTACTGGGCGCAGGCCGCGCTCAACGGTCGGCGCGCAGGGGGCCGTATACAGCCATCACCGGTTCTGCTGGGGCTTAAGCGATTACTGGGCTTTCCAGCCCGGCGAATTGCACCCAGGTTCAAACCAGCAAGTTCCTTTAAACCCTCATTCACACCACCTTGAAGCGCAGCACCCCTGGGGAGCAGCAGTGATGGCGGCTGGCAAATTCGTCTCGTACCTGCGCGTCTCCACCACAAGGCAGGGCATCAGTGGTCTGGGCCTGGAGGCGCAGCGCAAGACGGTCTCCGACTTCCTCAACGGCGGGCCATGGAAGGTGGTGGCCGAGTTCGTGGAGGTGGAGAGCGGGAAAGCGGCCGACCGGCCCGAGCTGGCCCGCGCTCTGGCCCACTGCCGCGTCACCGGGGCCACCCTGATCGTCGCGAACGTCTCCCGCCTGACACGATCCGTGTCCTTCCTCAGCAAGCTGCTCGATGCCGGCGTGGAGGTGCGGTTCTGCGACTTACCGCAGATCGAAGGCCCGACCGGCCGCTTCCTCCTGACCCAGATGGTAGCGGTTGCAGAGCTGGAGGCCGGACTGATCGGGGAGCGCACCCGCAAAGCCTTGGCTGCTGCCAAGACCCGCGGGAAGAAGCTCGGCACCCCGGCCAACCTGACGAACAAGGATGCGGGCCGCGCCGCCGGCCGGGCCCAGCGCAGCCGGATCGCCGATCGCCGCGCTGCAGACCTCGCTCCAATCATCCGGGAGCTTCAGGCGGCCGGCTTCACCATAAATGGCTGCGCCCGCGAGCTGACGCGTCGAGGGATCTCTACCTCGACCGGAAAGAGCACCTGGGCTAGTCAGCAGGTCGTGAACGTCCTGGCCCGCTCTCCGGAACCCGCGGGGCGAGCTGGCCGGGATCGCGGGGGTGCTTAGGCGCGATCACGAGATCCATGCCAATTGGTTCGGCCCAAGGGCGTGATCCCTCACGACCGCGAGGCCGAACTTGAAGTCGTTCAAGACCTCGATCCGCCATGTCGACGGCAACTCGGCTTTCGCTAAGGCGAGCGCCGCTTCGGCCGTGTCAGTGGTGGCAGCATAGACGCGCCGCTGTGAGCCACCCTGATCGGCAGGCCGGTCCGTCATCACCACGATCTGAAACGCGCTATCCATCTCCTGACCATGCCACACGCAGGGCGACGCTCATAGGTCTCAGATCGTGGCCGGGAGACGCGCGGCGCCAGCCACTGAAACAATCGAGGCGCCCAGCGGGGACGCACAGCGTTCACTCGGACAGGGGCAGCCTAACCGGCTACGAACGTTGGGATGAAGCGTCGAACTTTGCCTATTAGCTCTCCAGCACGTCCTTGGGCATGGCGCTTATCACCTCCAGATAGCTTTTGTCGTCGCCATAGAGCTGATTATAGGACTGCTGATACATTTTGTTGTTGTAGAACTCGACCTCCAACGTGCCGACATTCCGCTCGCTTTTAAGAGGGAGGTTGTCATTTTTTTCAAAGATCAAGGCCAGATTTGGCCTGAGTGGATAGAAAAAATGCATTCCAGCGCCGTCTGGTCCTAAGCTAATGATCGGCTGATCGCCGGTTATGAAACCACTGCCGGTGGTATTTTCAAGAAATTTGAATTTGTACTGATCTTTTTCGAGAAAGATGCCAGTGCTGATATTCATCGCGTAGATCTGGCTTTCGATAAACCATGTTCGCTCTAAATCGAGCCCACGATCAAAGAATGGATGGTGTTTCCGGAGCTGAAGGTTTCGGATCTTAGGTGTTCGGAAGAACTGCTGCGCGATGAAATGGATGAAGTGGGTGCGCCTATTTTCGTCATCATAAAAACTAGGGTCGCGCTGCTTTAGGCTGGCTAGCATCTCTTGCGCATCGTTCTCGATGCCTGTGTGCCATCGTTCTCCGAGCGTCTTTTCCAGAGTATCCAGTTCCAGGGTAATTGCGCTCCGGACCTTATCCGCCAGTTTTTCCTGCGCAGCAAGACGGGCGCGTAGCTTGAAGACGTGCTGGAAGATTGCAACCGTCCCGCGATGAAACTCGCGTGCTTTCGGGACGGAAGCCCGGTCGATGATGGAGTTGATCCAATCAAGATCGAGAGGGCTCAGCTCCTCTATCTTATAAAAATATCGCTCAACGGCGACATTGGTGGGCCGGGTCGCGAAAACTCTTCGCTCATCCTGTAAGAAACAGAAGAGATTTCCTTTATGATCCACCCACTCTTTCAGATGGTTCCGCCAGACGTAATGCTGGTTCTTGGTCAGGGTTGACATGGGTTTATGGGATAAAGAGGTTAGAAAAAGCACCTCGAAGTAGGGTGCCGGCGGTCCGATCAGTAGGGGTGGCGGGCCGCCACTGGTCTACCGTTCGGGTCGATCTCCATCAACACTTCCTCAACAAATCCGAACGAATGACGCCCCGAAAATCGGCACCAACCTCGGCGACGGAAATCCTAAACGGGTAAGGGCCGGGGGAAATGCCGAGCTCTTTCGCTTCTTCCAAGGACATGCCTGGAAAGGTATCCAGGCGCTCGGGCCTTGGTCCCGAAGCGCAGCGAGAGGCCGTCCGTCGTCACCTCAATGGCGGCTCCTGGGAACTCATCGTGGAGGTGACCGAGGTTGAAAGCGGCAAGCGCAACGATGCGATTTGCAGGACCAGCCGGAGTGGGACGTCTCCCATGCTGGATTGAGGCACGTCGCTGAACCCAGGTTCAAATCTCAGGTGGCCGAACGCAGGTTGCCGCTCTCAAGCTCGTAGAAGTCAGGGTTCCGCTCAGCGACCAAGCCCAACAAATCGCTGATCACGTCGTCAAGGGGGACGGAGACGGTGGGCTTCCCAACCTCGAAGGCTCGGATATCCACGGCGGTTGGTGATGCCTCCAGGAGGATCAGATAGAACCTCTCGAACTGCTCATCGCGCCCTGCTGGGTCATTGCGGCCTGTGAATAGCCGGAGCCGTGCGTGGGCGTTCAGAAAGGTGGACTTGCGGCGGATCGTGTTGTCCGCCTCCGCGCCCTTATCGAGGAAGAAGAAGCCGGCGAGCACGCTGTAGGGGAAGCGCCGATGGAGCGTGACCGCCTCCATCAGCATGTCGCCTCGCCGGTTCACGAGGTTCTTCTGATAGTTGCTAGTTCGGGTGTCCTTGAAGTTGATGCTCTTGACCGAGATGGCCAGCAGCAGCCCAGCTTCCTCGGTGGCCCAGGTCACATCGACCTTCTTCGCGCCAAGGCCGCCCGCCATCCGTCTCTCGGCACCTGAGCTACCCAGCACACCGGGAGGTGCAGGCCGGGCTTCCTTCAGACCACGTTCGCGCAACTCCGCTGCGAGAGCCTGCGCGACCACCTCTGAGACGCGCTCGCTATAGCGCTTCTTCTCGCCCTGTAGGGCCGTATCAGGGGGCTTCGCAGGAAGGCTTTTGAGAGCCGCATCGAGGAAGTCATCAACCCTCGCCACGGCTACCTCGTCCTCGCATCACACGTCGCTGAAACAGGGCCTCACGGGCCTGCCGCAGTTGAGCAAGCTGCTCAGCATCGAGCTTCATATGCCGTTCGAGGATGACCGCATCCACCATCTCGACGGCTTTCAAGAGGTTGTTCTGCCGCAAGGCGACGGCGAGTTGCGGGCTGATCAACTCCAACTCACTCCGAGCGGCTTCGAGCACGGCCAGGGTAGGGACCGGCAACAGGTCTGCCTCCTTCGGCTCATGCTTCAGGAGACCGCCACCATAAGCGCGGCCCACAACCTCGGAGCCGAGCAGGGTGACAGTGTTCAGACATGCGATCGGTAGGGTCGCCTTCCCGACCTCCCGTAGCTCCGGTTTGAGTTTGACGCCGTACAGGGAGTTGAGGACGAGAGCACCAGCCTCGTTGGTCGTGAGGCGTGGGCGGTCGTGGTTCATGTAGGTGAAGAGCAGATCGGGCTGGGCCACCAGCGGCACGCGCCACCAGGGAGTGCGGACCTTGCACTTGTAGGCTTCGTGAACACCCTGGCGCTCGCCTGCCTCGATGTAGGCTCGTGCGGCCTTCGATGGGTTGTTGGCCTGGGGAGCAAACAGGTAACAGCGACCGCCCTCCTTCGCGAGTTCGGTCCACGCCCTCTCGCTGAAGGTGAGCCCTCGAAGGTGCCTAGCGCCAGGGGGGGAGATCCTGAGCAGTTCGGCTGTGCTGAGCCCAAGCCGTGCGGCATCGGCTGCCGTCAGAGTGAAGTAGTTGTTGTTGCCGGTGACGGAGCCCAGGTAGGTATCCCCCCACTCAATCAGCTTCGTGAAGTGCTTGCCGAGAGTGAGTTCACGATAGGTCTCCAGGGCACCGTTCTGGATGAGGGCGGGGGTCCACTTCTCTCCGGCCGCAGGCACGAAGCCCCGCCAGGAGGTCGTGTCGAGGTTCGCGAGGCTATCCGCATCACGGGCCTGATAGACCTCGAAGCTCTGCGCGGTGCCCCGGCCCTCGGCCAGGAGCAGCACCACCTCTTCGAGGACGCCGGGGAATAGCAGTTGCTCGAAGAGGATGAGCCGCACCTTGGCGAAGCGGTTCAGCAGGAAGCGCCGCACCTCGCCCGCATAGTTCACCGACATCAGTTCGGCTGGGAGGACGAGACCGAGACGGCCATCGTCCTTCAGGAACTCTGAGGCATGGATCGTGAAGGCGGCCCACGAGCTAGCGAGCGACGTCAGCCGAACACCGTGAGCAAGGGCAACCCGGAGGCTCTTTGCGCGAGCCGCACCTGAGAACTGCTGGTAGCGCACATACGGCGGGTTGCCGATCACGGCGTCATAGAGCGGCTGAGGGTCCTGATCGAAGAAGTCACCCTCCGTAATGCCAGCCCGAAACCCCTCCGCTGCAAGGCGTTCCTGCGCGTCCATCACGGATTGGCCGTGTATCTCAACGCCATTGAGGTGCTTGCTTAGGCTGCGACCTGGAACGCCGAGAGCCTTCAGCCGGGCTGCGCTGGGGAGGAGGAAGGCAGCATCACCACACGAGGGTTCCAGAACCCTGTCGCCCTTTGACCGGATCGCCCACTCAGCGATGAAGCGGCTGATTTCGAGCGGGGTGAAGAACGCTCCGCGTGCCTTCTGGCCTTGCACGAGATGGCTCACAGGTTCCTTGATCGCGTTCCGTTGAGGCGGGCCGTCACGCTCTCACACTAGGTGCCACCCGGTAAACGCTTCTTCTTTGTTCTCAACACCGATCGGCTGTTTGCACCTGGGTTCACTCTTCCGGCTCATCATCATCGCCGTAGGTGTCATTATTGGGCACGAGATCGGTTTCTTACGCCCCCCATGATATTTGCCTAACCCCTTGGCGCTGTTGAGCCCAGAATTCAGATTTCCGTTACCTCGTGAAGAATTTCTGAAGTGCCAGTCCGCCGTTTAGGTGGCAGCGTTCCTTGTAGATCTCGCAAGGAGCGGCTTCAGTGTTCACGGCGTCTTGGTTCGATCGTATGCCGCCCGGCTACATCAAGATTGGTATCTCTCGCGGCACACCTCGGGGAATGGCGAGCACGCCGAAGATCGCTGCCTTAGCCCCGGGCGCATGGTACCGGACTGCCGGCACCGAGGAGTACCGGGCACTCTACGCCGGGATCCTCTCCAGCCTCGATCCTGCTGAGATCGTGGCTGAGATCGACGCGAAGGCGCAGGGCCAGATCCCAGTGCTCTGCTGTTACGAACGGCTTGGCTCCGGCGACTGGTGCCACAGGGCGTATTTTTCAGCCTGGGTATGCCTCCACCTCGGCCTCGTGGTGCCCGAGCTTCACGACACGACGGGCGGGTTCGCCGGCTCTCACCCGATGCTTCCCGCCGAGTTCCGGCGTCCATCTGCCTACAAGCCGTCTGCGCACGCGCAGATGTCGCTGTTCTCGCAATAGAGCGTGCACCCAGGTGCAAAAGAGCCTGCGCGGCCTTCTTTCCCGACACTGGCCTACTGGTTTGGTAGAGCTCGCAAGGCTGTGAGGGCCGAGCCGTAGTAGGGGGCGAGGTGGTATTCGGTCCGGCGGGAGCGAAGCGTTGCTCGGCCCTGCCGCAAGACACCAGACTGAATGAGGGTGTCTGCGATCCGCTGGATGCGCTCATCGCTCGTACGGCTTAAACCGTTATGCAGGATCAGCAGCGAGAGGACGCGGTTCATCAGCCCCAGATCGTTGTTACAAGCCTGAGAGACGGTGCCTAGCAAGCTGACAAGGGCCGGAAGCCGAGGAGGAGCCGAGCCACGGCTGGTCTCATATGCCTTGAGGAAGCGAATAATGCGCGCTGCCGCATTGCCTCTAATGCCAACCAGCACGTCTTTTACAAAGGCATCGGACCCAGAGTAGTGCCCTTTGGTAAGACGGCACGTTCTGAGGGGCGCATCCTTGTATCGGACCTCGACCCGGAGGCGGTCATGGGCCTTGGCATAGATGGAGAGATCGACCCCGTCCGCACCGAGGCCGATCTTCATCGCAGGCATGTTGCCGGTCCGGCTCTTTCCAGAGATGGGCTCCTTCCCATGGTTCTCCACGGCAAAGAAAGCGGCCAGACTTGGGCCGTGCTCCGCGATCTCGGCGACGCGTAAAGGCGCTTCGGCCTCCTTGAACTCGGCGTAGACCTCTGCGTGCTTCAGTGTCCACCGGTCGAACGGCGGCAGGCGCAGAAGTGGCTCATGCGATCGGCTGTCTAGATCGAGATCGTGCACTGTGCCGACCGTCTCTCTCACGACATTGAGCACAGCGGCAGCGTAGTTCTGGGTCAGGCGTGCCCAATCCGTTTGGATGGCCATCGGGACCAGATGGTCCGGCACGAAGTTATCGTTGCCATCGAGTGTGCGGGCGCGGTTCGGGTTCAATCCAACCGGACGCATGAGTTCTATGCGGTTCACTGCCGGCGATGTGGCTAGGTCTCCCGTCTCCCCAGCCGAGGCGAACAAGCGCGTCGTGTTGAGTTCGAGGGCTCCCGCGCCCGACCACAGCCCGTCTCGCAAACTGATTGTGATCTGGAGGTTGAACAGCCAACGCTTGGCGGGGAACGTCACTCGTAAGTTGCGATTGGGCAGCTGCTCGACTTCGAAGGGGTCATCGTACTCGCGGCTTCGTCGGCCGAGGTAACCCTTCAGGTCCTCATGTGCGCAGGCACAGGAGATGTTGATGCCAGGCAGGCCGAACTTGAGGCGATCTACCCACCCTTGCTGCGGACTGATGCCATTCTTGCATCCCTGCGCAAAGTCGTAGAGCCAGGTTCGCTTACGGACACGCGGTGCTGGAGGCTGCGTCACTGATAGGTGCTATGGCTGTTTTTATGATGCTGGGAAGGTCTATAGTAGGCGCGTTGACGTCCGCTTACCCTCGCGGCCTATCGCAACAAGGCTGTCAATCTGTGGGGCTACGCTTCGGGATAACTCCGTCGAAGCAGGTAGACGCTCACAGCTGAAGCGGTGGTGACGACCAGCTCTGCCTCCTCGAACTTCGGATCTTGCCCTTCTGCGATGTGCCGTCCACGTTGACTTGCAAAGCCCCATAGCTTGAGCACAGCCTCGTCCAGCGGCTTCGGTAGCTCTAGATCGGGCAGAAGCTGCCCCAGGTTGGCCCGCGGCTGTCCCGTCAGGTCGCGGGCGGCACACTCCAGCGCCGCCATGCCATGCTGCACCGCTCCAGTGACATCCGGAGGCCGTCGCATGATATCGGCAAGAGCTTGCCGCATCTCGGTAGCAGCTGTCGGCTTGTGGGCCATCGTCATCAGCCGAACGGCTTCCTCGGTAGCCTCGCGAAATGCCAGAGAGCCACGGCCGACAATCCTGCCTTCTTTCATTTCATAGCCGATGCCGTGCTCACGAAAGACCTCGTTCAGCCGCGCCGCGAATGTCTCGCCGCGGCCCCAGGATTGCCCTTCCACGACGTCGTAGATGCCCTCGGCGAAATCATAGACGCGGAACCAAGGCGCCTCATAAACGAGGCTCTCCGCCTCCCTCGCCACGTTGCCAGAGCTCCAGTTGTTGCGATCTGGCGTGCGGAGAAGGACGGCGCAGATCGTAGCGCGCACTGTGTCGGGCGAGAGCCCGTGAGCATTGGCAAGTGCGAGAACAGCGGAGCGGACTATATCAGGCGCATCCTCTCGGACCGTGATCTCGGCCTCGGGTGCAGCATAGCCGTGGCGCCTGGAGAATGGCTCGTTCAGGTTCATCAGGCCTCGTGTTACGCTGGTGCCGCCACTGCCGATGCTCCCGCGGATCATAGCCTGTTGGTTGGTCGTCGGCCCGAGGCCAACCATTCCTGATCCGGACCCTAAGCTCCAGTGATGACCGTTCCACACGTTCTTTGTATCGACGTCGGCGGCCCCGCAAAGATCGGGTGGGCCGACAATACCGGCGCGGCCGGCTCGGGCCTAGAGCTAGGCGTCGCGTTAGACCGCATATCCGCTCTGCTGCGCCAAGGACAGCCTGTGGCTCTTGGGTTCGAGGCCCCGATCTGGACACCCCGTAGGCCGGAGCTCGCGAGGATTACCAGCCGCCGCGGCGGTATCGAGACAACCTATAACCGGGCTTGGTCCGCAGGCGCTGGCACCGGCGCTCTCGCAGCAGCTCTGGCGTTGATGCCATGGTCGTTTGCCCGGCTCCGAGAGGCCGCAGGTACGATCTCCGTCACGGTCGACCTTGCGCGGTTCCGTTCGGGAGCCGCATCCCTGTTCGTGTGGGAAGCGTTCGTATCCGGCATAGGCAAAGGAGCAAGCCACCATGACGACGCGCGCTTAGCCGTGCAGGCTTTCCTGGCTCGCTGGCCTGAGGTGTCCAGCGACGTGCCGATCGAACCTGCGTTAAACCACGCGGTATCGGCCGCTATCGCGTCCGGGCTCCGCGCCGACGTGGCGGAGATGCTCATGCCCGCTTTGGTGGTGGGCGTCACTCCGGTAACGGTTGCCGATCCGTCTAGGGCCTAAAGGGGCGACTTTCCCCTTTTTGGAGCTCAAAGGCGTACCACTCTTTTGATGGTTCGTACGCGAGATTGGGGAGCAGAGCGGCTGATGCCTGCGAGAGGTGCTGAACGTGAATTTGCACCCGGGTTCAAACTCGGATTGGTACACCAGGGCGGTACACCGCGGCACATTGACAATCAGACAAGTGATTGATTTATATAACTAATGCCTGGAAGGGTTCGTGTCCCCTCAGCTCCACCAGGGGGTCTCGCGCACATCGCGTGATCCTGGTGGTCGTCGAAATTCCCGACAGGTCAGGCGCTTAGCTCAGACGTCGCGCGGCGGTCGTGTCTCGGCCGCATCTCCCGGGCCGGATCACCGGCCTTCTGCCCCCGGTCTCCACAGGCCCCATCCCCGTTTCTCCGATGCTGCGCGCGGCCCTCGACTGGTTCTTCCGCGACCGCACCAGCGGACGCATCGTGATCGGCCAGTGGCCGAACCTGCCGCTGTGGCTTTTCGGCCTCGCGCAGGCCATCGCCTGGATCGCGGGAGAGGGGAGCGCCATCGGGCGATGGGCGGACGTCGCATCCTGGATCGCCCTCGCCGTCTGGGCGGGCGATGAGGTGCTCCGCGGGGTCAACCCGTGGCGGCGCTGCCTGGGGGCCGCCGTGCTGATCGGGATGGCAGTTCGCCTGATCGCCTGATCGCGCCGGGGGCGCCGAGACCCGCGGGCGGCCGGATGCGATCTTCCGACAGACACCCGAAGGACTGACTGGGATGAAGGTAACGATTTCTATCGATGTCCCGTCGATCGATGAGGGACTGAAGTTTTTTGGCGCCGTCTTCGGCTTCGTCGAGACGTCCCGACCCCACCCCGGTTACGCGACGCTGACGTCGGGTGAGGCGACGATCGGGCTTCTCGCGAAACCGGCTGGATCCTCACCCGCACCGGGAAGCAACGACCTTCGCCGGTATGAGCGCCATTGGACGCCGGTTCATATCGATTTTCGGGTCGAGGACTTCGAGGCGACGCTCGCACGGGCCTTGGCGAATGGCGCAAAAGCCGAGCAGGTGCATCGTGTGGCGGGCTTTCCCCCGGTTGCCTTCTGTAGTGATCCTTTCGGGCACGGGTTCTGCATCGTCGGCCTGACCGCGCTTTAGGGCTTCATCGGATCGAGATGCAGTATCAATGTTGTGCGCAAATAAGAATTCATAGGAATTCGAAGTTTTTGCTGTTGTTGTTCTGAATCACGATACAGTTCGCCGCCTTCGACCTAACCGGCGCAAATGTCTGCTCCGGAAATGCCTGTAAAGGCCGCTGGCGCGTTTTCGGGAAAACCCGGATCATGCTGCGCCTCCCGTCTTTGCGAGCGAAGCGAAGCAATCCAGGGATCCGCCACATCCGTTCAGGTCCCGCTGCCCTGGATTGCTTCGCTTCGCTCGCAAAGACGGTGAAGCAGGTGATCCGGATCAAACCGAAACCGCTCTAGGTCTCGCGGACGACGCGGATCAATCCGTCGCCATGCTCGTCCGGATCGAGGATGAACGCTCCGGCGTCCAGGTTCGCGCGGAGAAAGGCGACATGCGCGGCGGTGATCATCTGGCCCGGAAGCAGGCGGGGGATGGCCGGGGGCACGATGGCGACCGACTGGCCGGCGATCCGCCCAGCCGCCTGATCATAGGGCACGCGGTCGAATGGCGCTGCGGCCGCCAGCGGAGGTGGCAGCGCCGGAGCCGCCGGGAGCGCCGGCATGAGCGAAGCGTAGTCCGGCGCCTCGTCAGGGACCTCATGGAACCGGGCATCGCCCGTCTTCGCCGCGGCGGCGAGGTCGCGGACGCCCTGGACGAGACGCTCGGCGTCCGCATCGGTCGTGCCGAGCGAGAAGCTGAAACCGATATGGCGCAGGTCGCCCAGCACCGCGCTCACTTTGCGTTCGGCCTGGAGCCACTCGTCGGCCTCGTAGCCCGACAGCCCGAGCCTGCGCACATCGAGAACCAGGAAGGTCGGGTCGAGGTCGTGCGCGCCGGGGCCGCCGATCACCTCTCGGCCAAGGATCGCGAGACCGTCGACGGACGCGAGACGATCCCGCACCGAAGCGGCGAGATCCACGACGCGCTGCCAGAGTCGCTGCCCCTCGGCGACGTGGGCGCGGCGCGTGGCGTCCAACGACGCGAGGATCGGCACCGACGGGCTCGTGCACTGAAGCATCTCGAACGCCCAGACGAACCGCTCACGGTCGATCAGGTCGCCGGCCACCAGCATGAACGAGCCCTGCGCCAACGCGCCCATGGTCTTGTGCACGCTCACCACCATCACATCCGCGCCGAGGGCCATCGGGTTGTCCGGCAGGCGGTCGCAGAAGGGGTAGGCCGCCCCCCAGGCGGCGTCGACGATCAGCGGGACGCCGCGGGCATGGCAGACCTCCGCAAGCGCGCGGATATTGCTCGTGACACCGAAGAAGGTCGGGCTGATTACGAGCGCGGCCTTGGCGCCGGGGTGCAGGTCGAGGAGCCGGGCGAGGGTCTCGGGATCGGTGCCGTGCTCGATGTCCCTTTCCCGGTCGATCACCGGCGGGATCGCCACGAGCTTCACGCCGGCGTAGACGGCCGTGCTGAAGGCCGCCTTGTGCTCGTTGCCGGCGATCAGCACCGTGTCACCGGGGCCGGCAACCGCCGCTACGGCGGTTTGGATGCTCTGCGTCGAGCCGCCGGTCGAGAATCGGCACAGGTCGGCGCCCCACGCCTCGGCCGCGAGGCGGTAGGCCTGCTGCATCACCCCGAACGACTCCGTCCGGTCGTCGAGCCCCTTCGGCGTCAGAACGTCGGCCTGGAAGGCCCGTTCGCCGAGGAGGGCGACCACGTCGGACGAGGCTGCCCGCCCCTCGTCGTGTCCGGGGCCGCCGAAGCCCGCGATACTGCCGCGCTCGACGGCGGCGAGGGCGTCGAGGATCGGTGCCTTGGACTGGTCCATCATGCCTTGCACTCCCCCGCCTGCGCCGAACGCCAGCACCCGCCGAATGGGACGCGTCGCCAGCGGCGCTCCTCGTCTGCGTCAGCCGGGCCTTCGAAGACGACGGCGAGGCTCCGGACACGAGCCGGCTGCGCCCGGTCGCTGGCGATGATGGCCAGGAGGGCGGGGTGGATCCGCCTGTCGTCGCAGCCCGAACGGATGTCGCGGGCGACGATCCTCGACCGCCCGCGCGGACGAGCGGAGTTCGCCCCTGGGCAGGGGAACGACGCATGGCGAAGGAAGGCTCGCGAGGCCCCGGCGCGCGGGTGCGTGCGTTCGTCGGACGGCAATGGCATGACGCTGGAAGCCCGAGACACGCGCAGACCTGCGCTGAGCGGCGGCCGTCGATGACCGCGGATTGGGCAACCTCACTCCGAGAGTGGCGTTCCTGATTTCGAACCGTCCGTGCTGCGGCATTTCGTGATGCGATCGACGCTGTCGCTCGCGAAGGTGGACGACGCGGCGTGAGCCGAATTTCCCCGAAGCCGTGGCGGGGGAGGGCTCGGTCCACGGCCGAGGCATCGAGATCGCCCCGCCGCAGTGCGGAGGCCGTCCGGTGGCAACGGGCCCACCGAACGGCCGCGTCCGTTAGGTTAGGCCAGCGTGCGGACCTTCGGCTCGCGGTCCCAGTAACGCTTCTTCGCCGCCTCGACGAAGCCCTTGAGGTCGGTCACGCCCTCGTCCGCCTCGACCCCAGCCTTATCGAGCAGGGGCTTGGCGGCAGCGTTGTGGCCGATCGCCTTGAGGTGCCCGAAGGCATCCATCACCCACTGCACCGCAGCGGCCTCCTTCACGAGCTGGCCTGCGGCCTTCTTGGACAGGATCACCGCGCAGCCATCGACCGTCACCGACGGCTGGCCGAACAGTTGCGCGTCGGCGGCGATGACCGATCCGTCCGAGAGCGGAACCTTGCCGACCTTCGGGGCGACGGTCATCGCGTGCCCGCCCGCCGCCTTGACCGCCTTCTTCAGCGATTGCAGCTCGTCCGCATCCGTCCCATCGGCGATCAGGATGCCGATGGTGCGGCCTTCCAGCGTGTGCCGTTCGAGGGGACCACGGATGATGCGCAGGGCCGGTGACGGCGCCATGTCCAGCACCGGCGCAGCGGTCGGCGAGGCGGGGGGCAGGTCCATCGCCAGCCCGTCGGCGACACGGGTCGCCAGATCCTCATCGACGTTGCGCAGGTTGGCGACCATCGCCAGCCGGATGTGCTCCAGGCTCACCTTCGAGAGTTCGAAGACCAGCGCGGAGGCGATGTGCGCCTGTTCGGCCGGGTCCATCGAGCGGAAGAACAGCCGCGCCTGGCTGTAGTGGTCGGCGAAGCTTTCGGGCCGGACGCGCAGCTTCTGCCCTTCCTCCTCCGAGGGGAAGGTGATGTAGCCCTTCGTGGCGTCCTCGCGAGCACCGCCCGGCTCGCCGACCTTGGCGAGGCTGTTGGGTTCGTAGTTGGCGCGTCCCTTCGGCACGGCCATCTGCATGTGGCCGTCCCGCTGCTGGTTCATGAACGGACAGCCGGCCGCCGAGGCTCGCCCCTTCGCAGAATTGATCGGCAACTGGTGGAAGTTCACCGAGCCCAGCCGCGAGAGCTGCGTGTCGGTGTAGCTGAACAGCCGGCCCTGGAGCAGCGGATCGTTCGTGAAGCCGATACCCGGCACGACATGGCTCGGCACGAAGGCCGCCTGCTCGGTCTCCGCGAAGTAGTTGTCCGGGTAGCGGTCGAGGACCATCTTGCCGACGATGCGGACGGGCAGCACCTCCTCGGGGATGATCTTGGTGGCGTCGAGGACGTCGTAGGGCTGGCTGTTGGCGAATTCCTCGTCGAACAGCTGGACGCCGAGTTCCCAGGTCGGGAAGTCGCCCCGGCCGATGCGCTCGAACAGGTCGCGGCGCTGGAAGTCCGGGTCGGCTCCGGCGATCTTCACGGTCTCGTCCCAGATGGTCGAGGCGAGGCCGGCCTTCGGCTTCCAGTGGAACTTGACGAAGGTGCTCTTCCCCTCCTTGTTGATGAACCGGAAGGTGTGGACGCCGAAGCCCTCCATGTTGGCGAAGGTGCGCGGCAGCGTCCGGTCCGACATGGCCCACATGATCATGTGGGTCGATTCCGGCATGAGACTGATGAAGTCCCAGAAGGTGTCGTGGGCGGTGGCCGCCTGCGGATAGCCCCGGTCGGCCTCCATCTTGGCGGCGTGGATCAGGTCCGGGAACTTGATCGCATCCTGGATGAAGAACACCGGGATGTTGTTGCCCACGAGGTCCCAGTTGCCCTCGCGGGTGTAGAACTTGACCGCGAAGCCGCGCACGTCGCGGGGCGTGTCGATCGAGCCCGCGCCGCCCGCCACGGTGGAGAAGCGGGTGAACACCTCGGTGCGCTGGCCCTTCTTCTGGAACAGGTCCGCGACGGTGATGTCCGCGAGGCTCTCGGTGCACTCGAAGTAGCCATGCGCCGCGGAGCCGCGCGCGTGGACGATCCGCTCCGGGATGCGCTCGTGGTCGAAGTGATTGATCTTCTCGCGGTAGACCTCATCCTCGAGGAGAACGGGACCGCGCGCCCCGGCCTTGAGCTGGTTCTGGTTGTCGGAAACCGGCGTGCCGTGGTTCGTGGTCAGCACGGGGTGATCGGCATCGGCAGTCTGATGGGTCTCACCGCCGTGGCCGGCATTGAGTGAACTGAGTTTGGTCATGGCATCCCTCCTGGGTGGAAGGCCAACCGGAAGCGGGGCAGTAAGTTTCCCCATTGTGCGGGAGCGGTGACAGGGCGATCCCGGAATGCGTGAAGCGGATGCCGCCGCGGTGGATGAACGTGGCCACCGATATGATCTGGATATGATCTGAATCAGTGGCAGGGGCGGCAAGCGCCCGACGATCAGGGGTATGACAGGACAACCCAACGCCGCGAGAGTCTTGTCGCCTTACTGGTCGCGCCTGCGCGCAACGCTTTACTCAACTTTTGCAGGCATTCTGCGTCAGTGAGCGGGAAGGCTGGGCGTTCGTCATGCGGACGGTATCGGGTGATGATCCGGAGATGAGGATTGTTCAGCTCGCTGACGTTCTCGGTGCCCTCAGTCACGCCCTCGATCTGACGGAGGGCCAGCCGGTCGGGCATTGCGTGCGCGCGACCTGGATCGGCTTCCACATCGGGCGGACGATGGGCCTGCCGGACCTTCAGCTGTGGGAACTCTATCACACCGTCATGCTGAAGGATCTGGGCTGCTCCAGCAATGCTGCGCGCATTTGTGAGCTGTATCTGTCCGACGACCTTACTTTCAAGCGCGACTTCAAGACTGTCAGCGACAGCCTGCCGAAGGTGCTGGGCTTCGTGTTCTCCCATACGGGGCTGAAGGCGGGCTTGGCCGACCGGTTCCGCGCCGTGCTCAACATCCTGCAGAACGGCGGCGCCATCGTCGACGACCTCATCCAGACCCGCTGCCAGCGTGGGGCGCAGATCGCCAAGCAACTCCGCTTTCCGGCGAGCGTCTGCGACGCCATCCACGCCCTGGACGAACACTGGAACGGCACCGGCCGGCCGGACCGTCTCGCGGGTCCCGCGATCCCGCTCTACGCCCGCGTTGCGCTGCTGGCGCAGGTGGTGGACGTGTTCCACACGGCGGCCGGCCCCGCCGCCGCGCTGGCCGAGGTGCGGGCGCGCTCCGGCACATGGTTTGATCCTCACATCGTCGCCTGCTTCGAGAGGGTCGCCACCGAACCGGGCTTCTGGGAGACCCTGGCTTCGGACAGGGTCGAATCTGCGGTTCTCGCACTGGCACCGGTCAGCCCGATCACGGTCGATGAGGATTACCTCGACGACATCGCGCGCGCCTTCGCCCAGATCATCGATGCCAAGAGCCCTTTCACCTCCGGCCATTCGGAGCGCGTGGCGGTCTACGCCGATATGATCGCGGCCGAACTCGGCTTCACCTTGGAACGCCGACGCTGGCTCAAACGGGCCGCGCTCCTGCACGATGTCGGCAAGCTCGGGGTCTCGAACGCCATCCTCGACAAGAACGGCAAGCTGGACGAGGCCGAGTGGCGGGACATGCGCAATCATGCGGCCTTGTCCGAGACCATCCTCAGTCGCGTCCCGGTTTTTCATGAGATGGCCTGCATCGGCGGCGGCCATCATGAGCGACTGGACGGCAAGGGCTATCCGCGTGGGCTGAACGGCGACGAGATCGCTTTCGAGACGCGCATCGTGTCGGTGGCCGACGTGTTCGATGCCTTGACGGCCAACCGGCCCTACCGGGCGGCGATGCCATTGGACAAGGCACTCGGCATCATGCGCGCGGACCTCGGCACCGCGTTCGATCCCCTGTGCTTCGGTGCGCTGGAGCGGGCGCTCACCGCGATCGAGGGCGATCTCGCTCGGGCGGCCTGAGCGGCCCCGGCGCTTAACGGATCGCGCCCGAGGGACCGCGAACGCCGCGAACAGAGAGGGACGCGGGAGCGGCCAGAAGGGTCATCGCGCGCACCGCGTTCCCGCAGGCCCGCGATCCCACGAAGCCAAGGCACAGGAAGGTGACGACGCTCCTCAGCATGGACAGACACCCCAACTCTGCAAGACTTTCTGTTTAGCGGAGAAGGATTGACGCTTCGACAATCGACCTGCCCGGCTGCTGTAGAATGAGGGCTATCCCAGTCAAGAACCAAAAGAATTTGGGTCGCATTTGATGCAACTGGCGGCTTGGCCGCACTTTTTTCGACGGATCACGACGAGAGCGGTTTCGGTTTGCTTTGGATCGTCCGCGGAACCGACATCGGCTGGCGCCACGCCGTGCGGCGCCGGTGGATCGGTCTCGGCGAATAGGCCAGTGTCTATCCTGTGATCCGAATTCGGCGCCGAGGCCGAGGCGATGGAACGAGTCCGGGTCGCGCCAGGAGGATGAGCCCACGATGACGCGTATCGCCCTCATGCGAATGCCGGCCGCAATCGGTGTGCTACTTGTCTCGCTGATGATCGGAGAATGCAGCATGGCGAAAGCGGACGATGGCGAAATCGCCCATGGCATCGCGCCGACGGGGACACTGCGGGCCGCCATCAATTACGGCAACATCGTCCTCGCCCAGAAGGGGCCGGACGGAGAGCCCGCCGGGATCTCGGCCGACCTCGCCCGTGAGCTCGGCCGCCGGCTGAAGGTTCCGGTGTCGTTCGAGACCTTCGACACGGCCGGCAAGGTCGTCGCGGCGCTGAACGGCCCGCACACGTGGGACGTCGCCTTCCTCGCCATCGACCCGCAACGGGCCGAGACCATCGCCTTCACTCCGCCCTACGTGATCATCGAGGGGGCGTACATGGTGGCCAAGGGTTCACCCCTCACGGCGAACGAGCAGGTCGACCAGCCCGGCGTGAAGATCGCTGTCGGGCGGAATACGGCCTACGACCTCTATCTGAGCCGTGCCCTGACCTCGGCGGAACGCGTGTTCGCGCCGACCTCGCAAGCGGCGCTGGAGCTGTTTCAACGGGATCGGCTCGACGTGGTCGCCTCGGTCAGGCAACCGCTCGAACTCTACGCACGCGATCATGCGGATGTGCGGGTGCTCCCCGGGCGCTTCATGGCCATCGAGCAAGCGATGGCGGTGCCGAAAGGACGCGACGCGGCGCTGGCCTACCTCAGTCGTTTCATCGAGGAGATGAAGGCATCGGGCTTCGTGGCCGCCGCGCTCGCGCGCAGCGGTCAACACGATGCGACGGTCGCCCCCAAGGCGGAGGGGCTGCCGCGATAGCCGGCCCGGACAGGCGCTCCCCGCGCCGCGACGGGGCCGGGAATCGCCGCAGGATCAGGCGGCTGGGAACCGAAAGAGCGTCCTCGGCGTGTCCACCAGCACGACTTTGCGGTCTGCGGGGTCGGGCAGCCACATCGTCAGGTTGGCCAGCATCGCGGCGTAAGGCGCCTTGCCTTCGAACCCCGTGTTCGGCCAATCGCTGCCCCAGACGAGATGATCGAGGCCGAGATGCGCGCGGAGCAGCGGAATCGCCGCCTTCGCAATGGCATCGCCCTCGGGTCCGTTTCGGTAGGGACCCGACAGCTTGAGGTAGATGCGGCCTGTGCGCCCGGCCTCCAGGATGCGGCGGAAGCCGGGATCGTCGACGCCGGCCTTGGGGTCGGGCTTGCCGAAATGGTCGGCCACGATGGTCACCCCCGCATCGAGGAGGGGCGGGAGCAGGTCGGGCCAGCGCCGCCCCTCGGCCTGGATCTCGACATGCCAGTTAAGGGCGGCGAGACGCGCGAGATGCGTGCGCCATACCGGGTTCGCCAGCGGCGGGTCCGGCTGGCCTATCAGGTTGAGGCGCACGCCGACCACACCGGCGGCATCCAGGGCCTTCAGGTCATCGCCGGAGATATCGGGGTCGACGACCGCGACGCAGCGGAAGCGCGCCGGATGGTTTTGTCGCGCGTCCAGCATGTAGCTGTTGTCGGTGCCGAGGAAGCTCGGCTGGATGAGGACCGCGTTCGAAATACCGTTGGTCTCGAGAACCTTGATGTAGTCCTCGGGCGTCGCGTCGTAATCCGGCGCGTAGCGGATGGATGGCGCGAGCTTCAGGCCGCGCTTGAAGACATGCGCGTGGCTGTCGATCGCCGTGATCGGCCCGGCCATCGCGGAGCGCGGCATCAAGGCGGCAGCGGCCATGCCACCCTGGAATTGCCGTCGCGACATCATACCCGCGACCCCGTGGCGGCCGGAGGAGGGGCGGCCGCCCGCGCGCGGCTGCCGCGGCCGAGGATCAACGTCATGATGCTGCCGGCGCCCGTGAGGAAGACCAGCGGCAGCAGGCCCATCGGGAAGCTGCCGGTGGCATCCTTGATCACGCCGAGCAGCCAGGAGGCGATGCCGGTGCCGAGGTGGGAGAGCGTGTTGATCGCCGCGATCCCGGCCGCAGCCGTGCCCGCCGAGAGCCACTCGGTCGCCATCGCCCAGAACGGTCCCTTGATCGCGTAGTTACCGAGCAGGGTGAAGCTCAGCAGGATCATCGTGACAGTCAGCGAACTCGTCAGGTTCGTGGCCAACATGCAGATGCAGGTCAGCGCCAGCGGCAGCGCCGTGCTCCAGACCCGTTCGCCGGACTTGTCGGCGCGAAGACCCCAGAAGATCATGAACGCCGAGGCGATGCCGAAGGGGATCATGTTGAGCAGCCCGGTCTCCAGATTCGATAGACCGAATGACTTGATGATCTGCGGCTGCCACAACGACAATGCGTTACTGGTCGCTGAAGAGCCCGAGTAAATCAGCGCCAGCGCCCATATGTATTTGTTCGCGAGCACCTTCATGAGCGGCAGGTGATGGGCGACCGGCGCGGCCCCGGCCTTGTCCGCCTCCAGCCGATCTTCCAGCCAGGCGCGCTCTTCCGGCGCCAGCCATGTCGCCTCCGCCGGTCGGCTCGGCAGCATGAAAAGAGCGGCCAGCCCCAGCAGAATCGCGGGAATCGCCTCGGCGATGAACAGCCATTGCCAGCCATGCAGCCCCGCGGCACCGTCGAGCTGAAGCAGTCCGGCCGATAGCGGCGAGCCGAGAAAGGACGAGATCGGGATCGCCACCATGAACATGGCCACGATCCGGGCCCGGTAGGCCTTCGGGAACCAATAGGTCAGGTACAGGATCACGCCGGGGAAGAAGCCGGCTTCGGCCGCGCCCAACAGGAAGCGGCCGAGATAGAAACTGTAAGGACCGACCACGAAGGCCATCGCCGCGCCGACGATGCCCCAGGTGATCATGATCCGCGCGATCCAGAGACGCGCCCCGAACTTTTCCATCGCGATGTTGCTTGGCACTTCGCAAAGAACATAAGCAACGAAGAACAAACCTCCCCCGATGCCGAACATCGCCTGGGTGAGGCCGACATCCTTGTTCATGGTCAGGGCGGCGAAACCGGCATTCACCCGGTCGACGTAGGCGATGAAGTAACAGAGCACGAGAAACGGAACGATGCGCCAACCAACCTTGCGCATGGTGCGCCGTTCGATCTCCGGCAGCGCGGAGGGAACGCTCGTCGGTGCCATATCCGTTCTCCCCAGCCGCGTCGTTTTCTTCGACTTCGCAGGCGCGGACGGTTCTAGCAGTATCGAGCCCTATCAGCCATACGAATGCACCGGGACGGAGCGTTTGACGGCTTCTCCAGTATCACCGACCGTAGACGGAGTTCGTTCCGCGCTTTGTTCGCGATATTCATCGCCCACGCGCACGCACCACAGATCGACGCCAGTTCGCCGTTGGCGCGAATGAGTTTCGGCCCCGGCGAGAGGCGGCGCTATACGTGAATCAGGCAGACGTGAAGGGCGGCCGATAGGCTTTGACGCTCGCGCCGCCTGGCCAGGTCAAATTCCGAGCGCGCTTTTCGACCCGATGCTGTCAGGTATCTGAGTGAACGACGTTCAATGACCGTCAATCCTCATTCGATACACATAAAAGAGCGAGTCCTTCACTTTGAACCAGCGCTGACGTGTAGCCCGATCGAATCCATTCACGCGGCTCGACTTGGCGATGGATCGGACCAGCCGATTGGCCAGTGCCACGCTGTCGATGTCGTAGGCAATGAGTTCTGGCGGACGCCCCACGGCACCTTTTCGTTCTTTGATGAAGATCGAGTGCGGCATGTCGATCACCGGCTTACCACGAGTGGCCGGTCAACTTACAACCTATAAGCGAGTTCACGCGGCAGAAAGCACACGGTTAATAGTTATATAATGGAATGAGTGTTGAGCGAATTTCCGGCAGGCTCAACCGGGTTGTTTTTCGCGCCTCTGTGTTTTGAATACGAAATTTCCTTCGGGACCGCGTCGAGTTGGCGGGTAAAAGACGCTTCTTCGCGCATCGATCCGCGCGAGAGACTTAAACTTGGTGCAGTTTGGTCGTGATCGGTTAATAATGCCGACGATACCAGAACCTCGAAGCGGCAACTCTGGATTGTACATCGATGTTGGACGGCGAAACTGGAGGTTTCCATGTCCGCATCTCCCTTGTCCCTTCTCGGTTCGTCGTCCCGCTCCCTCGAATGGCTCGGCGGGCCGGGCGCATTCTTGTCCTCGACCGCCCTCTCGACGGGGCAGCTCGGCAGCCTCGGCCCCATCGCCTCCATCGTCGAAAGCGCGACCGGCGCCGGCGATACGGATTCGTCGCAACTTCCGGACGCCATCGCGGCGACCGCCAACCAGATCGTCCTCGGCACGCATGCTCAGCTCGAGACGGCCGGCCACGAGGTCGCGCCCGCGAACGGGCCCATCCACGGCGTGACCAATCTCGGCGAGACGATCGGGCTCGGCCATCTCGGCCAGAGTGGCAACATCCTGACCGATCTCGGCGGCATCGCGGCCAATCCGACCGACCCCGCCGCCGTCGCTCCGATCCTGAACGATGCCGGGAGCATCGCGCTGGCGGCCAACGGGCTGGCGAACGCGGTTACGGCGGTGCCCGCCGAAGGCAATGGGCTTGTCGGGAGCGGCAGCGTCCTCGCGCCGGTCGAGTTGACCCTCAACCAAGCCGTCCTCGACACCCATGCGACCCTGGAGGATGCCGGCCATCAGATCCCCGTGCTCAACGCTCCGATCCACGCGGTGACGGGTCTCGGCGAAACCGTCGGGCTCGGCCATCTCGGTGAGGGCGGAACGCTGCTGACCGACCTGTCCACGCTTCCCGGCTCGCTCCTGGGCGGCGGCGGCCTCGCCTCGGCGAGCCCGGTGCTGACCGATCTCGGCCATGTCCTCGGTGCGGCCGACACGCTGGTCGGCTCGCTGACCGGCACGCTGGGCCAAGGCGGTCTTCTCGCCGGGAACGGTCCGCTGGCGCCGGTCACGAACCTCGCCAATACGGGGATCCTGGATCTTCACACGACCCTGGAGGATGTCGGGCATCAAATCCTTCCGCTCAACGATGCCATCCATGGCCTGACCCATCTCGGCGAGACGGTCGGGCTCGGCCATCTCGGCGAGGGCGGCAACCTCCTGACCGATGTCGCGGCTCTGCCGGGCGGCCTCGTCCAGGGCGAAGGTCTCGCCGCCCTGTCGCCGATCCTGAGCGATACCGGTGCGGTGGCGAGCGCGGCGGGTGGCCTTCTCGGCGGCGTGACCGGTCTCGCGAGCGGGCTCGGCGGCGTGGGGACGCCGCTGAGCGGCGTGGGCAACGTGCTGGGCCAGGGCGCCCCGGCCCAGCCGGTGGCCGGTCTGGCCAATCAGGTGATCGACGGCGTGCACGCGGGTCTCGAGCAGGCGGGCCACGCCGTGCCCGTCATCAACGATCCCATCCATTCGGTGATCGGTCTCGGCAACACCCTCGGCCTGGGCGAACTGGGCGAGACCAGCAATCTCCTGACCGATGCCGCGAACCTGCCCGGTGCCCTCGTGAGCGGCAACGGGACGGCGGCCATCGGCCAAGCGGTCGCGGATGCCGGGCATGGGGTCGAGGCCGCGAGCGGCGTGGTGGGCTCCGTGACGGGCCTGCTCGCCAATGCCGGATCGGGCGGAGCGGGCAACCCGCTCGGCGGCCTTCTCGGCGGGCTGACCGGCGACGCGTCCGGAAGCCATCCGCTCGTCGTCGCCTCGGCCGGCCCCGCGACGGCGACGCCCGCCGCCGACGTCGCCGTCCTGTCGCCGGGCACGGATGTCTCCCACACCGTTCAGGCCAGCGCGCTCTCCGCGCCGGCCGGCGAGCCGAGCGCCCTGAGCGCCAACCTCCTGACGGGAGACCACATCGCCTTCCCGCAGACCGGGGGCGGAGCCGATTCCCTCATCGGTCAGCTCCACGCCATCGTCCCGGTGGCGGCGGCCGCTCCGACCGAGGCGGGAGCCTCGCACGACGTGATGACCGATCTCGGCCTCGCCTCCCTCGACCTCGGCGGTCATGCCCATGCGGCGCAGGCCGATCCGACGGCGCATGGCGTGACGACCGGCATCCACCTGCTCGGCCTCTGAGCCGAAGCGCCCCCGCCACCCTCCGTGGCGGGGGCCGCCCCAGCGACACGCCCCCATCGAGAAGCCGGAGATGCGTCCCGTGAGCGACGAGCGTGAAGTGCGAGCCGCGACACGGCGGGAATTCTGGGCGGCGGCCTGGGCCGGTCGCGGATCCCTCGCCACGGTCATGATCGTCAGCGGCCTCGTCAACGCGCTGATGCTGACGGCGCCGATCTTCATGCTCCAGGTCTACGACCGCGTGCTGCCGAGCCGGAGCATCGCGACGCTGGTGGGCCTCGCCGGCATCGCCCTGCTCCTGTTCCTGATCCAGAGCCTTCTGGAGATCTTCCGCGCCCGGATCCTAGCCCGCTTCGGCCGCCTCGTGGAGGAGCGGCTCGGCGGACGCATCTTCCGCACCCTGCTGGCGCGCGGCGCCGAGATGCCCCGCACCGACGACGGCCCGCAGGCCCTGCGCGACCTCGACACCGTGCGGGGCTTCCTCGCGAGCCTCGCCTTCACGGCGTTCTTCGACCTGCCCTGGGTGCCGCTCTACATCGCCGTCTGCTTCCTGTTCCACCCGTGGCTCGGCACCGCCATCGCCGTCGGCGCGGTGCTCTTGTGCCTTCTCACCATGGTGACCGATTGGGCCACCGCCGCCTCGACCCGGGAGGGCGTGCGCGTGACCGGCGAGCGCCGCGCCTTCGTCGACATGGCGCACCGGACGGCGCCTCTCCTGTCGGCGCTGGGGATGCGGGCGCGGATGACGGCGCTCTGGCAGGACCGGGCGAAGCGGACTCTCGACACGGCGATCACCGGCAACGACCTCGCCATCGGCTTCGGCGCCGCCGCGCGCCTGACGCGCACCGTGTTGCAATCGGGCATCCTCGGCCTCGGCGCCTATCTGGTGGTGCGAGAGGAAGCGACGGCGGGCGTGATGCTGGCCGCGACGGTCCTCTCGGCGCGCGCCCTGGCGCCGGTCGACCTCGCCATCGCCAATTGGAAAGCCTTCGCGGCGGCCCGCCAAGCCTGGACACGGCTCGTCGCCTTCCTGCCCCGGCGGGAACCGGCCGCCCTCACGCCCCTTCCCGCGCCCCGGGAGAGCGTGCGGATCACCGCCCTCTCCATCGCCGCGCCCGGCACGGACACGCTGGTTCTCCACGACGTCAACGTCGCCCTCGCCCCCGGCAGCGCGCTGGGGGTGATCGGTCCCAGCGGATCCGGCAAGTCGACGTTCGCCCGCGCCCTCGTCGGCCTCGCGCGCCCAAACCGGGGGGTGATCCGCTTCGACGGTGCCGCCATCGACCAATGGGATCCCGACGCCCTCGGCCGCGCGGTGGGCTACCTGCCGCAGGACATCGAGATGTTCGACGGCACGATCGCGCAGAACATCACGCGGTTCGACGCCGAGCCCGACCCCGAGGCCCTTCTCCATGCCTCGCGGGCGGCCGGCGTCCACGACATCGTGCTGCGGTTGCCGGGGGGCTACGATGCCCGCGTCGGGCCGGGCGGCCTCGGCCTGTCCGGCGGCCAGCGGCAGCGGATCGCCCTGGCGCGGGCGCTCTACGGCGACCCGTTCCTCGTCGTGCTCGACGAGCCGAACTCCAACCTCGACGTCGAGGGCGACCGGGCCCTGTCGGCCGCCGTCCAGGCGGTGCGCGCCCGGGGCGGCATCGCCGTCGTGGTCGCGCACCGGCCGAGCGCGCTGACGGCGGTGGACCGCATCCTCGTCCTGGCCGACGGCCGGGTGCAGCTGCACGGCCCGCGCGACGACGTTCTCGCCAAGCTGAACGCGCTGACGCGGCAGGTTCCCACACGGGTCGCTTGAAGAGGATCGCATGACGAAGCTCGACAGGCCTGCGGCACCGGAGGCGGATCCCACCGCCGGCACGCGTCGCTCCCTCCGTCGCCACATCGCCGGGGTGGCCGCCATCGTCACGGTCGCCCTCGCTGCGGGGGCGTGGACCGGGGCGACGGAACTCTCCGGCGCGATCATCGCCTCGGGCTCCCTGGTGGTGGAGAGCAACATCAAGAAGGTTCAGCATCCGACCGGCGGCGTCGTCGCGGACCTGCTCGTCGAGGAAGGGGCGCGGGTGCAGGCCGGCGACCTCCTGATCCGGCTCGATGCCACGACGGCACGGGCCACCTTCGACAGCGTGAGCAAGAGCCTGTGGGAGATCGCCGCCCGCAACGCGCGTCTCGAAGCCGAGCGCGACGGCCGCGACGCGGTCGCGTTCCCGGCGGACCTGGCGGGAGCCGGCCCCGAGGTCGCCCGGATCATCGACGGCGAGCGCAAGCTGTTCCAGTTCCGGCGGGACGCCCGGGACGGGCAGAAGGCCCAGTTGCAGCAGCGGATCGGGCAGTTGCGCGAGGAGATCAAGGGGCTCGAGGAGCAGGCGGCGGCGAAGGAGCAGGAGACGACGATCATCGGCCGCGAATACGAGGGTGTCGAAGGCCTCTGGAAACGGAACCTCGTGCAGCTGAACCGGCTCACCAGCCTGGAGCGCGATATGTCCCGCCTGAAGGGCGAGCGCGGCGTGCTCGTCGCGACCATCGCCCAGACCAAGGGCAAGATCTCCGAGACCGAACTCCAGATCATCCAGCTGGAGCAGAACCTCCGTAGCGAGGTCGCCAAGGAACTCGCCGAGAACCGCGCCAAGGCCGCGACCCTCACCGAGCAGAAGATCACCGCCTTCGATCAGTTGCAGCGCATCGATATCCGTGCGCCGCAGACCGGGTACGTCCATGAATTGTCCGTGCATACGCGCGGCGGCGTGATCACGCCGGGCGAGCCAATCATGCTGATCGTGCCGACCGCCGACTCCCTGGTGGTGGAGGTCCGCGTGGCGCCCCAGGACATCGACAGGCTGCAAACCGGGCAGGAAGCCGGCCTGCGCTTCCCGAGCTTCGACCAGCGCACCACGCCGGAACTGAACGGGCGGGTGAGCCGTGTCGCCGCCGACGTGAGCGAGGACAAGCGCACGGGGACCTTCTACTACCTCGTCCGCCTCGGCGTCACGAAGGACGAGCTCGGCCGGTTGGACGGGGCGAAGCTGATCCCCGGCATGCCGGTGGAAGCCTTCATCCGCACCGCGGACCGGACCGTCCTGTCATACCTGACGAAGCCCTTGGTCGATCAGGCCCGGCGCGCCTTCCGCGAGAAATGACGGTCTCGGCCATCAATCCCACGATCGTCTCCTGGGCGCGCTCGGCCAAGTCCCGCGCCTCCGCGAGCTTCGCCGCGTAAGCCTGGATGCCCTCCCGGTCGACCCTCGCCTCATCGAAGCCCTCGACCTCGCGGCAGGCGACCGACAGGGCGGTGAACCCGATCATCGCCGAGGACGCGCAGAGCGTATGGGCGCGGTGTCGGAGTTCGGCCCGGGAGGCCGCGTCCGCAGGATCTCCCTGGAAGCACGCCCTCAGCTCGTCCATGAAGATGTCCAGCACCTCGCGCAGGCGTGCCGGCGAGAGGGTCCGCTTGGTCGCGCGGTAGACGGTCTCGTCGAGCCCGGAACGCGGCGTCGCCTCCTCGGAGGTCGCGGCCGGCAGCAGGCGGGCAATGGTCGACAGCAAATCGGCACGATCGAATGGCTTGCCCACGTGGTCGTCCATCCCGGCCGCGCGGTACGCCTCCACCTGCTCGGGCATGACGTTCGCCGTCATCGCGATCACGGGCACCGTCGCGGCCGCCGCCCCGAGCGCCCGGATCGCGCGCGTGGCCGCCATCCCGTCCATGCCCGGCATCTGGACGTCCATCAGCACGAGGTCGAACCGTTCGGCCTTGACCGCATCCACCGCCGCCTGCCCGTCGTTGACGGCGCAGACGGAATGCCCGGCGCCGGTCAACAGGGCCTCGGCGAGTTCCCGGTTCACGCCGGAATCGTCGACCAGGAGAATCCGGCCGCGGCGGCCGAGCTGTGTCGGCGGAACGGCCGATCCCGCCTCTTTGGGTTCGGTCGGCGGTATGCGCACGGTGAAGGCGAAGGTCGAGCCGACGCCCGCCTCGGAGGAGACCTCCACCCTGCCGCCCATCAGGCCGACGAACCGCTGGCAGATGGCGAGGCCGAGCCCCGTGCCCCCGTACTCACGCTGGATCGATCCGTCGACCTGGCTGAAGCGCTGGAACAGGCGGTCGAGCTTGTCCGCCGGGATGCCGATCCCGGTGTCGACGACCTGGAACCTCACCCGGTCGCCCGAGGGGTCGTCATCCGGCGCGACGTCGAGCGTGACCGAACCCGTGGACGTGAACTTCACCGCGTTGTTGAGGAGGTTGAGCAGCACCTGCCGCAGGCGGCTCTCGTCGCCCAGCACCCATGGCGGCAGCGCGGGGTGGAGCCGCAGCCGCAGGGCGAGGTCCTTGGCGTCGGCCGCCCCGCGCACGATGGCGACGCAATTGTCGAGGAGGTGGTGCAGGGCGAACGGTCGTTCGACGAGTTCGACCACCCCCGCCTCGACCTTCGAGAAATCGAGGATGTCGTTCACGACGGTGAGCAGGGCGGCACCGGAGGAGCGCACGAGATTCGCCTGACGCCGGGAGACGGAATCGAGCCGCCCCGAAGACAGCATCAGGTCGGTGAAGCCGATGATCGCGTTGAGCGGCGTGCGGATCTCGTGGCTCATCGAGGCCAGGAAGTCCGTCTTGGCCCGGTTCGCCCGCTCGGCCTCGGCCTTGGCCTCCGACAGGGCGATCTCGACCTCCTTGCGCGCCGTGGTGTCGAGGGTCAGGCCGATGATGCGGACCGTCCGGCCGGAGGCGTCGGTCTCGACCCGTCCGCGCGCATCGATCCAGCGGATGCCACCGTCCGGCAGCACCACCCGGAACTCGGTCGTGTAACTCCCGCCATGCGCGATGGCGTGCGCGAGGCCGCTCAGCACGTGGGGGATATCGTCCGCGTGCGCGAGCTGGCGCCACTCGCGCTCGACGTCGATCTCGACCTCCCTGTCGGGCAAGCCGTGCTGGCGGGCGCACTCGGCCGAGAGGAGCACCCGGCCCGTCGCCACGTCGTAGCTCCAGGTCCCTGCCTCGGCCGCCCGCATCTCGGCCTCGTGGCGGTAGCGCTCGCTCAGGTCGATGGCGATGCCGAGGTAGCCGAGATCGCGTCCGTCGTCGGAATGGAGGATGCCGACGTTGAGAAGCACCGGCAGGCGCTCACCGCTCTTGGTGAGGTAGGTCCACTCGGCGGTCTCCGTCTTGCCCCGTTTCGGGGGAGGGATGAAGACGTGGATGCCGGGCTCGACCGGCCTTCCGATCTCCGCCGAGAGACTCTCCGCGCGGCGCGCGACCTCCTCGGGATCGTGGAACGCCGCCGGGGTCATCTTCCCCACGACCTCCTCGGCCGTGTAGCCCAGCATCCGCTCCGCCGCCGGATTGAACAGCGTGATCGTCCCGTCGAGGTCCGTCGCGATGACGGTGTACCCGGCATTGGCGATCACCGCGCGCTGCAGGGCGAAGCTGGCCTGGAGGGCGGCGGTGCGCTCGGCCACCTGGCCTTCGAGGGTGGCGTTGAGGGCCCGGATCCGCTCCTCGGCGGCCACCTGTTCGGTGGCGTCCCGGATGACCGTCGCGACGCCCGTCACCGTCCCGTCCGAAGCGCGGATGGGCGCGGCGCTGACCTGGACGGGAAACATGTGGCCGTCCCGGTTCATCCGCCAGGACGCCTTGGGGGGCGTCGATTCGCCGAGCGCCGCGCGAACCAGGGTCATCCGCTCCTCGGCCCGGCCATCCTCCGGGATCGTCAGTTCGGCCGCCACCCGGCCCAGGGCCTCGGCCGCCGGGATGCCGAAGAGGCGTTCCGCCGCCGGGTTGAAGTCGGTGATCACCCCATCGAGGCTCTTGCCGACGATGGCGTCCTGCGCGTTCGCGACGATGGCAGCCAGGCGGGCGTTCTCCGCCGCCGCCCGCACCTGAAGGCGGATGGCGGAGATCCTGACGGCGAGCAGGCATGCGATGAGCCCTGTCAGCACGACGCCGATCAGGGCGATGTTCATGGGGTGCGGAAGCTCCAGGTTGGCGACGAAGGCGGGTTTCGCCCGCGTCGCCACCTCCCATTCGCGCCCGAACAGCGCGATCGTCGTCACGTGAGAAAGATAGGGCACGCCGTCGGCGGCATCGTCCGTCCTGAAGAACTCCACGTTCCCGGATGCCTTGTCGCGGATGGAGACCGAGACGTCCTCGCGGTCCAGGTTCGCGGCGGACAACATCTCGTCGATCACGAGGGGGGCGTAGGCCCACCCGACGGTCGCGGCACGCCGGCTCTCGACCGCATCGGTCACGGCGCCGGGCTTCACGACCGGCAGGAACAGCAGGAAACCTTGCCCCCTCATGCCGGAGGCCTGGACGAGGGTGATCGGTGCCGTGAGCGTCGCCCGGCCGGTTTCCATGGCTTCGGTCGCGGCCGCACGCCGATGGTCCTCGGATGCCACGTCGAGGCCGACCGCCTCGGCGTTGCGGCCGGACGGCGCGACGAACTCGATGACGTAGCGTTCCCTGCTCTCCGGCGACAACTGACTGAGGATGACGTCGGGTTCGCCGTCCGCCCGCTTGTGTCCGAAGATTTCCTTGTCCGTGGGGGCGACACGGCGGATGAAGCCGTAGCCCCTCAGCCCGGGAAACTCGGCGTCGATATTCCAGGTCTCCGCGTACCGGCCGAATTCCTCGCTGGTCACGACATCGGACCCGACGGCCACGATGGCTCCGCGGATGCCCCTCAAGGCCTTCTCGTAGAGGGTCATCCGCTCCACGACGAGTGAAGCGACCCGGGCGGAGGCCAGGGCGTGGCGCGACCGCGCGATCCCTTCGTTGCGGACTTCCGTCAACTTCGCGGCGCACAGGGCCAGGATCATCCCGGCGACGGCGACGGCCAGCGCCGCCTTCAACGGATGCCATCGGGAACTTGGGGAGATCAGACTCTGCCCCAAGGAATGCAGCATCGTGCGCCCGGCCATCGCAACACCTCCGCATCCGGGCAAAGCTCGGCGCTGGGTCGCCTCTCAGTAACCAGGGTTCTACGCCACCGGCCGATGTCTTCAGCCGGCAGCCTCTAGGGTCAAAAGGTCCTTCGACTCATCTCGTTGGCGATGCGGGAGGCAGACCTTGCCACAGGCCGGGCACAAGAGGCCATCCGCTCTAGCGTACTCCTGACGCTAAATCGTATTAGAAATGGTACTAAACCACAGGATAAAGCGTAGCGATTTCGTGAATTGCGTGGAATTCGAACACATATGTTTTTGAATTCTGAACAAAAGACCGGAATAACAGCACTTGGCGGCCGCGAGCTCCGTCGACATGGCCCGGCGTCGAACACTCCGTCGGAAAGGTGTATCGGAGTCTCGGCGAGGTCGAGTCGCGTCCGATGGCCGGTTCGTGAGGCAGCCTCGGCGTCAGGCCGGAATGCGGGCCGCGTCGCGGCGGTCGTTCACCCCGAGGTGGCGGCAGACGGCGAGCACATGGACCTTCACGGTATTCGCGGACAGGCCAAGCCGCCGCGCGATCTGCTTGTTCGACAGTCCTTCGCGGAGAAGCTCGTAGACCTCGCCCTGCCTGGCCGTGAGGTTCGTCCTCGGCGGCGGCGTGCCGATCCTCGACTCTCCGGGATTCGCCGCAACCTTGGCAAACAGATGGGACCCCGCCTTGTCCGGCGACGGGACGAAGACCTCTCCCGCGATCACGCGGCGCAACGCGGTCGCGATCTCCTCCGCCGAGAGCGCCTTCGGGACGAAGCCCTGCGCGCCGGCTCTCAAGCACTCGAGCGCATCGTTCCAGGAAGCGGAGCCCGACACCGCGACGAGCGTCAGCGCCGGAAATGCCTCGCGGATCGCACCGATCACGCCGAAATCCTCGAAGCCGGGAAGGATCAGATCCAGCGTGACGAACTCGATCTCCGGGTTGGCGGCCAGGGCTTCCATCGCCTCATCGACGCTGCCGGCCTCCAGAACGAGCGCATAGTTCAACTGCGAGGTCAGGATCGAAGACAGGGCAATCCTGAACAATTCGTGGTCGTCGACTACGAGCGCGGTCCCCCGCGAAGCCATCATCGCCGCCCGTTCCTCCAGCCGCAACTGGGCAAGTCGCTCGGAGCCTTAGCATATCGCGGCTGGCGCCGGTATCCGACGCCCGTTCCCTGCGGGCGAGACCTCGCCGAGCGCCTCGTGTCGGCAGGGCAGGCGACGATCCCTCCACGCCGACACGGTTCCGCCCCTCGTCATGCGTCAACCTGACGCAGGGTGATGGGGGCGTTCTCGGGCGCGACATCACCTCAGCGGGCGCGGATCGGCGTGTACGGGCTTGCCCTTAGTACAAAATGACAACTGTATTTACGATTGTGTAACCGCCAGCCTACTTCCGCACGGGTTGCAAAGTTTGTCCCGACGAGGCGGTATATGGCAATGATACAATAAGATCTATTTTGCTCCGACTTTCAAGATGCTCGATAAAAATAATCGTTTTAGTTCATCGACTAAAAAATTCGCAGAAATGTCTTTCCATAAATTGATTGATCTTGCCATGTCGGATTGCGGCTCGGCGAAGAGATCGTTACGCTTCAGGAGCTTCGCATGTCCATCGAGAGCGTGGAGCAGGGTCGGGTTCTGATCGTCGAAGACAACGAGAAGATCCGCGACATGATGCTGAAATACTTCTCAAAGCACGGATTTTCGGTCTCGACCGCCAGTGAGGTCCCGTCGGTCAGGAATGCCATCAAGACGAACCGGTTCGACATCGTGCTTCTGGATATCGGCCTGCAAGGCCAGGATGGGCTCGACGTCTTGAGGGAGTTCGGGGCGGCGGGTGGTCCGGGCTTCATCGTCGTCAGCGGCCAGAAGACGATCTTCGACCGCGTCGTCGGCCTCGAACTCGGCGCGGACGATTATGTCACCAAGCCGTTCAGCCCACGCGAATTGATGGCGCGGGTGAAGGCCGTTCTCCGGCGCCGGCGCGATACGGCGGGAGACGGTCAGAGGGTGGTCGACCGGGTCGCGACCTTCGCGGGCTGGACGTTCAACCTGGATTGCCGGCAGCTGGTCAACCCGGACGGGAACGAGGTGCCGCTGACGACGGGCGAGTACAACCTCCTGCAGCAGTTCGTCCTGCGCCCCGGCCGAGCCCTGAACCGCGACCAGTTGATGGACCTGACGCGGGCGCGCGATCGCAACCCGTTCGACCGCACCATCGACGCGCAGGTGTCGCGCCTGCGCCGGAAGATCGAGTGCGACAGCCGCAGGCCGCAATTGATCCGATCCGTCCACGGAACCGGCTACGTCTTTTCCTGCAAGGTCGACTGGACAAGGCGCAACGCGGAGGTCTCGGCCGCGAACCAGCCGGCGCGTCAGATCGAGATCGCGGCGTAGATCGAGGGGCGTGGGACGAACGACGATGGGCGCGCATTCGGGTCTGTCGAACGGTGCCGAAGCCATGGACATCGGTGCCAAGCTCGCCTTCCGCGAAAACGAGTTGGGGGCCGTCCTGGCGGTCGCGTCCGACGCCATCGTGACGACGGATCGGGATCTCCGCATCACGTCGATCAACCGGGCCGCCGAGCACCTGTTCGCCCAGCGGGCGGACCAGGTCGCGGCGCGCAGCCTGTCTCTTCTGATCGAACACGCCGACCTTTCGATCGGCCGCTTCCTGCGGGACAGCCCCGGGGAGGGCCGCCAGCCGCGCGGTTTCCATGGGACGGGGCTCCGGGCGGACGGGACGCGGTTCGATGCGGAGCTGATCCTGGCGCGGTCGCCCGAGGGCACCATGCTGGCCTGGTCCGTCCGGGATGCCTCGGGGCGCGCGGCCGATGCGGCGCGGGAGCGTCATCGCCGGAACCTGGAAGCGATCGGTCACGTCACCAGCGGCGTGGCGCACGATTTCAGTAACCTCCTGACGATCATCGCCGGGAACGTCGAGATGCTCGAGGAGCGCTGCGCGGACGAGGATGTCCGCGTTCTCCTCGCGCAAATCCACGAGGCTGCGGCGCTCGGCTCGGCGTTCACCGACCAGCTCCTGACCCGCGTCGATGGAAAGCCGTCTCTCCCGAAGACCATCGAGGTCGGCGCGTTCCTGTCGGAGTTCGGCGGGTTGATTCGCTGTGCCCTCGGCAAGCAGGTCGAACTGAGCGTCGCCACCCGGACCTCCTGGCTCCCGGTCTCCGTCGACGTGACGCAGTTCGGCTCGGCCCTGTTGAATCTCGCCCTGAATGCGCGGGACGCCATGCCTGTGGGCGGCCGCTTCCTGATCGGGGCGAGGGCGGTCGGGCCGGGTCCCGGTTCGCCGACGCGCGTCGTCCGCATCACGCTCGCCGACACCGGCATCGGGATGCCCGCCGAGATCCGCGACCGCGCCTTCGAGCCGTTCTTCACGACCAAGCCGCTCGGCAGGGGGACGGGCCTCGGCCTGTTCAGCGTCGCCACGTTCGTTCAGCAGTCGGGCGGGCGGATCGCCCTCGAGAGCCATGTGGGGCGCGGCACGACGATCACCCTCGACCTCCCGTTCGCCCCGGAGCCGGATCTGGAGCAGATCGTACCGGCGGAGGCGACACGGGGTTCACAGGGTCAGGAAGCGGTAGTTGAGGCCTCCCCTGACGAGGCCGATCCGGTCGCCGCTGCGGACGACACCCCAGGCGGTGACGGGGGCCCCTGAATTGGTGACGCCGACGATGCGGGCGCCGGGCACGTCCGCATTGCGCCCGAAGCCGACGCACAGGCCTTCGATCTTGGCGCTCAGCGCCTCCGTCAGCGCGTGTTCGGCGCCGATCCCGAAGGCGTAGCCGACGGTCGCGCGCTTGGGAAACAGCGTGCCGGTCGGGGCGACCAGCGCGCCGTTCGCTTGCGAGGCCGGCCCGACGAAGAAGGAGGCCGGCACGCTGGCGCCATTGGCATAGCCGGGGCTGGCTGCGCCGCCATCGGGTCCAGCGGTCAGGGCGAGGCCGATCGTCCCATAGACCAGCGTGCTATCCAGCGCGTAGCCGGCGCGACCGCGCAGGGTGGAAAGGACGGTGCGACCGCGCGTCGTCTGGCTGACCCCGTTCTGAAACACCGCGATGTTGCTGAAACCGATGCCCGCCGCACCGGTGGAGGGCGACAGGCCGTAGCCCTGGCCGGGGAAGACCGACACCGCCGGCAGCACCGCAGGCGCGGCGAAGAGGCCTTGGGAACCGAAGATCGCCGGGCCGGAGCCCGCGCGGCGATTCCCGAAATCGACCGCCTGCAGGTCGGCCTCGACACCCAGTACCCAGCCGGACCCGGGGGTGAACTGGTAGTTGGCGCCCGCTTGGCCGCCCGCGAGGCCTCCGTCCCGTGTGCGCCGGTTGTCATAGGTGCCGGGGAGGGAGGCCCCGGCACCGGTCGGCACGGGGGTGGGGGTCCCGCTCGGGAAATCGGGAACGGTCAGCGTCCCGCCGAAACAGCCGGCCCCCCCGGCGAATCCCCCGCAGGCGTCGCGCGTGATTCCGTACCCGATGGCCGCCCCGGCGTAGAAGCCGGTCCAGCTATAGGCCGCCGACCTTTGCGGTTGCTCCGGGATCGTCCCGAACCGGTAGGAGAGGAACCCGCGGACGCCATCGAGCGCCTTGTAGTCGCGCCGGGCGAGCACGGTCGAGACCGAGACCCCCACCGAGAGGTCGCCCCGAACCGCGAAGGCGCCGCCCCTCACTTCGACGCCGGTGCGGTCGTTCTGGTAATATTGCTTCCTGAAATCGTAGAGGTAATTGGCCTCCGCGTTGGGGACGAGGGTCCAGCCCTCGACCGGCAGCAGGATTCCGATCTGGGCGCCGGTGGAGACGCGCCCGAGCAGGGTGGTCTTCTCGGGAGAGAAGAATCCGGCCGATTCGACGTAGCTGTCGCTGTGGGCGCTCGTGAATTGCAGCCGCACCGAGGGCTGGACGTAGAGGATTTCGGTGAGGGGCACGAAGCGGCTGACCGCGAGGGAGCCGAACAGGTTGCGCGTGTGGAAGCCGGCGACGGAATTCACCCCGCCGACGGACCGGACGAGCTTCGAATCGACGCTGGAATAGCCGAAGGAGCTGGCCGCCAGCCAGCCATCGCCCAGCGAGAGGGCCACGCTCATGAACGCGCCGGGACCGGCGGTCGTCTGCCGCCCGTTGCCCAGGTAGAGCAGGCGCGCGTCGGCCGTCGAGAAGGTCTGGCCGATGCCGATCGTCAGTGCGGGCGAGACGTTGACGTTGAACAGCGCCGTCTCCTGCGCGCCCCGGCTCTTGGTTTCCCGGCCGGGGAAGACATTGTGGGCGAAGGAGCCGTCGAACAGCGTGAGGAGGGTGAAGGCCGGGAAGGCCGCCTCGGGCTGCGCCGCCCGCACCGCAGGGCTCGTCACCCGCAACGGCCCCGGCTGCACGCTGGGATCGCCGACGGCTTCGGCGGCCGGTGCCGGCGCCGACACTTGTGCGGCCACTTGCGCCCGCACACCGGTGGCGCAGCCCGGCAGAACGCTCAAGGCCATGAGGAGGGCCCGCTCGCAGCGCAGGCCTTCACGTCGCGTTCGTCCCATCGAGCTGGTGCCGATTCGTCTATCAGCACCCGATGATAAGTTATCCGTCTGAGATTTTCTGTCGCTGAACCGCGACAGCGCTGCCCGAATAGGATCGCATCCCCGCGGATGTTGTCATCGAAGCCCGACCGTATCGACCATTCGGCCGGCGGACATTTGGTGCGAGACCAGCATGTTCACCTGCCCGGTCTGTACGATCTGCGCGGCGTTCAGGCCGCCCAGCTGCTGCACGTCGGCCGCGTTGCGCGCCGCGTTCTGGCTGACGAGGGTCGCGTTCGAGCCACCCCGCTGGGTCACCTGCGCGCTGGCGGCTCCACCCCCGATCTGCACGACCAGGGCGGCGTTGGTCTGCCCGGATTGGGTGATGCGGGCGGCGGGCGCTGCGGAGATCTGCACGACGTCGACGAGATTCGTCGAACTCGATTGATGCACGACCACCGGCTGATCGGCGCTCCAGCGCGCGGCGTTCTGCGGGAGGAAGGGGACGAGGCCGGTCTGGACCGTCGGCTGCGCGGGCATGGCCGCGGGTGCGGGTCTGGCCGCCTGCATCGCGAGGTACTCGGCGAGCGGCTCGGCCGAAGCCGGCAGGGTCCAGAGGAGAGCCAAGGCTCCGGTCGTCAGGATACGTCGCATGATGCCCCCTCGGCCTTGTCGGGTGGAAGAGGAGGGGGCTTGCGCCCCCTCCCGCCGATCACGGAACGTGGGTCTGGGTCACGGTGCTGAGGTTGCCGAGGCCGAGCTGACCCACGGACGCGCTGTTCAGGCCGCCGAACGAGGTCTGGCTGATGCCGCTGGTGTTGACCCCCCCCACCTGCGCGGACGTGGCGCCGTTGTTGACGCCGAACTGCACCATGGTGCTGCTGTTGTTCAGGCCGGGGGTCGTCAGGCCCTGTCGGGCGGTACCGCTGTTGATGATGCCCAGCTGACCGAGCGAGGCGGTGTTGTTGGTGGCGCCGTTCTGGGTCGTCGTGGAGCTGTTGACCAGGCCGACCTGCGTGGTCGTGACGACGTTCTGCGCCGAAGCGGCGGTCGACACGGCGAAGAAAGCGACGCCGGCGAGCAGAGCATGACGAATAATCATGGTGATACCTCCGAAGATTGTTCTTCTAAGAAGTCGTGGCAGAAGCCTCGCTTCCATCTCCATCAGTGCAATCAGGTTGTTGTTTGAATTCGACCCAAATTCCAAAAGGTGAACGATTTTGTGACAAATCTTGATAGGTCCGATCTCGGCGACTGAACTCGCGCGCGACGTGACTGAGATTGCCGGCCGTCTTTGCGAGGATGGCGTCGCTCCGCGCGCAGAGACGGGGGACACGGCATGAGCCGCCTCTCCCCTGGAAATGCAGTCAGAGCGTATTCGTGTTGAGAGCGGGCGCCCGACCCCGCAATCGAAGATCTTCCGATCGCGCGCCGCCAGCATTGAGCGAACCATCACTCGCTCGCCGAAATCGATTTCTGTCACAATCGCATGACATCTGTCACAAGTGCGGCAAACGCTTGTTACGTCCATCCCGCACAGATGACTCCTCATTACTGCTCCCGAAGGCATCGAATGCCGAAGGGTCGATCAATTCCATCCCAGGAGTCAGTCATGGCAAAGCATCGATGGGGCTGGATCTTCGCTCCCGGATTACTGATCGCGGCCAGCCAGACCGCGTTGGCTCAGAATACCGCGACTGTCGTGCAGATCGGCGGCCTCAACGGCTCGACATCGCTGCAATCCGGTTCGACGGGCAACACGATCACGTCCGTTCAGGTCGGCACGGCGAACGTGTCGAGCGCGCTGCAGGTGGGGAGCCTCACCAATCCGCACGCCGTCAACACGGCGACCATCGGCCAATCGGCCACCACCATCAACACCTCGTCCATCGGCCAAGCCGGCTTCGCCAACACGGCTGTCACCGCGCAGATCGGCGGGCTCACCAACAATGCCGCCATCACGCAATGGGGCATCGGCAACACGTCGACCGTGTTCCAGGTCCGACCCTAGGGCAGTGACGCGCTCGCTCCGTTCTTGCGCCTCTGCCCTAGCCTTTTGTTTCTGCATCGATTTTTCCAGACCGGGCTGACACCTTCGTCTGGATCGATGCACGAGGCCCATCCCCTCCGGCTCCTCCAGCAACGAAGGCTATTCCCATGCGGCTCCTCCTTTCCCCCCTCCTGCTGTTGGCGAGCCTCGGCGCGCAGCCAGCGACCGCCCAATCGATCCAGGCCTATGTTCAGGTCGGCTCCGGCGTTCAGCCGATCAGCGTGAGCCAGGACAGCACCGGCAACTTCGTCGGAATCATCCAGATCGGCGGCAGCCCGAAAGCGACCGTAACCCAGTTCGGGACGGTCAACGCCGCCGGCATCGGGCAGGCTGGGTCGACCACGAGCGCGACCATCGGCCAAACCGGATCGCTCAACGTCTCGGCCATCGGTCAGATCGGCGGGACGAACGCCGCCGCGCTGACCCAGTTCGGCGCGCTCAACCAGTCCTTCATCGGCCAGGTCCGTCCCTGACCCGTGCCCGCATGTTGTGCGACCCGGCCAGCGAGGAAGTCTGCCATGAAGGCCATATCTCTCTTCTTGACGGTGGGTTCGGCCATGCTCTTCCAGGTGCATGACACGGCGCAGTCCCGAACGATCATCCTGAAGGGCGAGCACGGAACCTCGGTCATCACCCAGAGCGGTGATCCGGCCGAGGGCGAAATCCGGATCGAGCGCTCGCCCGGAAAGACCACGATCTACAGTCGGTCGGGCAACAATTCGTCCGTCGTGACGCAGAGCGACGATCCGGCCGACCTGCCGCTCGACCGCTTGCCGCCGAACTGGCGTGACCTGTTCGGCGGCCGATAGCGCCAGCCGTCTTTGCGAGGATGAGCGCGGTCATCCAGGGCTGCGAAACCCGACCGCCTATGGCGGATCATGGTTAGGCGGCTTCAACCCTCTCACCTCATCCTGAGGTGCCCGCGTCAGCGGGCCTCGAAGGAGGGCTCCAGCCTGCCGCGCGATCCCTGGAGCCCTCCTTCGAGGCCGCCGCTTCGCGACGGCACCTCAGGATGAGGCCTTCGAGGCGGCTTCGCCGCACCTCAGGATGAGGGGACGATCCGGAGAAGGCTGGCTGAACTCACTCGTTCGGGTGCGGCTCTAGTCCCGGCCGGCACCCTCGATTGGGTGCTCGGCCGCCTGCGGCTCGTCGCCGAACTCCACCCCTGAGCCGGGTTCGCCGGCGGCCGCGCCCGCGATGCCAGCGCGCGCCGAGGTCGAACGATGGCCACGCATCCGCCGGTTCGCTGCAATCGTCAGCAACGGGGTGAGCAGCATCGCGATCTGAGTGCGGTTGTGAAGCTGGTACTTGCGCATGATGTTGCCGATATGCGCGCGCACCGTATAGGGCGAAATCCCCATCTCGTAGGCGATGACCTTGTTCGGCAGGCCGCGCGCGATCAAGGCGATCAACTCGCTCTCCCGTGCCGTCGGCGGACAGGCCTTCCTGGCGATAACCATCTCGGCGGGCCGGTCGTATGGGATCGCACGGGCGGATGCGTCCGAACGGCCGCCATTCCCGGATGTGACGTTCTCAGAGGTCATGTCGTCCGCCTTCAATCTGTCGGCGCGGCATGAGGCCGCCACGGTCATTCGGCCTTCAGAGCCTCGACGGGGTCGAGCCGGGACGCGCGGTGGGCCGGGTAGTAGCCGAAGAACAGGCCCGTGGCGGCGGAGAAGCCCACCGCCAAGGCAATCGCGCCGGGATCGATGACGGTGATCCACCCGGCCGAGCGCGCGACCGTCAGCGACACGAGCGTCCCCAGAGCCACCCCCACGATGCCGCCCACCAAGCAGAGGACGAGCGCCTCGCACAGGAACTGCAGGCGGATGTCCCGCCCCCGGGCACCGACGGCGCAGCGGATGCCGATTTCGCGGGTCCGCTCCGTCACCGAAACGATCATGATGTTCATGATGCTGATGCCGCCGACGATCATGGAGATTCCGGCAATCGAGGTCAGCAGGATCGCCACGGTGCGCGTGGCGCCGCGCTGCGCCTCCGCGGCCGCCGCGGGATCCAGGACCTTGAAGTCGTCCTCGCGGTCGTCCGTGATCCGGTGGCGCTGCCGCAGCAGCGCCTCGATGCTCTCCCTGGCGCGTGCCATTGACTCGTCGCCGACCGCCTTGACGAGGATGTAGGCCACGGCGTCACGCCCGACGCCCCCCGCGCTGCCGAGGAATCGCAGCTTGGCGGTCGATAGCGGGACGAAGGCGACATCGTCCTGATCGGGACCCTTCGGGGAGAGGACGCCGATCACCTGGAACGGCACGTTCATGATGCGGATTTCGGCGCCGATGGGGTCCTCTTCGGCGAAGAGTTCGCGGGCGGCGATGCTGCCGAGGATCGCGACCTTGCCGGCGGACGTCTCCTCGCCCTCGTTGAAGGTCCGCCCGGCGCCCAGCGTCCAGTCCCGCACGACGAAGTGGTTCGTCGTGGTGCCGTTGATCGTCGTGTTCCAGTTCTTGTTCTCGTGGACGACCTGCGCACTCCCGGCGATGGAGCCGGCGGCGGCGCGCACCTGCGGTATCTGTTCCACGATGGCATCGACATCGCCCTCGGTCAGGGTCGGGCGCGTACCGGCCTTGAGCCGGAGGGCGCCCTGCCGGGCGGCGCCGGGATTGATCATCAGGACGTTCGCCCCGATGGCGCGGATCTGACGGTTGACCTGGGATTGCGCGCCGCTGCCGATCGCCAGGACCGTGACCACGGAGGCGACGCCGATGACGATGCCCAGCATCGTGAGGAAGCTGCGCAGCGGGTTCAGCCGCAGGTCGCGCAGGGCCATGTGAAGGGCTTGTCCGAACATCACCAGGTTCCCGTGCGGCAGCCGGGACCGTTGACCCGGTCCGAGACGATGCGGCCATCGTGAAGGCGCACGATGCGCGCGCACCTTTCCGCCACATCGAGATCGTGGGTGATCATGAGGACCGTTCGCCCCGCGCGGTTGAGGGAGCGGAACAGCGCGAGGATGTCCTGACCCGTCCGGCTGTCGAGGGCGCCGGTCGGCTCGTCCGCGAGGAGGATGCTGGGATCCGTCACCAGGGCCCGGGCGATCGCGACCCGCTGCTGCTCGCCGCCGGAGAGGCGCGAGGGGAGGTGCCCGGCCCGATGGCCCATGCCCACGGAATCCAGGGCGCTCTCGGCCCGCTTGCGCCGCTCCGCCCGTCCGACGCCCGCGTAGAGGAGCGGCACCTGCACATTGTCCAGGGCGGAGTGGCGCGCGAGCAGGTTGTAAGATTGGAAGACGAACCCGATGCGGCGGTTGCGCAGCACGGCCCGCCGGTCGGCCGAGAGCCGCGCCGCGTCGACGCCGTCGATGATGATCTGTCCCGAGGTCGGCCGGTCCAGCAAGCCGATCAGGTTCATGAGGCTGCTCTTGCCGGAGCCCGAGGGGCCGACGACGGCCACGCTCTCGCCGTGGAGGATGTCGAACGTGATCTCGTGGAGCACGGGCACGCTGATGTCGCCCATGCGGAAGGTCCGGCTGACCGCGAAGAGGCTGACGACGAGCTCGCTCATAGCCCGAACTTGATCCCGAAGAAGCGCGTCGGCTCGGCGGCGTCGGCTTGGCCGACCACGACCCGATCCCCCTCCGACAGGGCACCGTCGCGAAGCGCGACCTGATCGATGCTCGAAGCGCCGGTCTTGACCGGCACCGCCCGGAGCCCGCCGCCCGCGTCCTGGATCCAGACGGCCTGATCCCGCGGCGAGGGCGCGGCGGTCTTGGCGGGCTTGAACCGAAGCGCCGCGAGCGGGACCTTGAGGACGTTCTCGTCGCGGTGGATGGTCAGGCGGGCGAGCGCCGTCATCCCGGGCAACAGAAGTCCCTCGCGGTTGTCCGTCTTCAAGACGACCGTATAGGTGACCACGCCCTGGTTGATCTGGGAGGCCTTGCGCACCTGCCGGACAACGGCTTCGAAGTGCCGGCCCGGATAGGCATCGACCGTAAAGCTCGCGTGCTGCCCCCCCACGATACGGCCGATATCCGTCTCATCGACACGGGCGTGAATCTCCATCTCGGTGAGGTTCTTGGCGATATTGAAGGCGGTGCGGGCTTCCAGGCCCGTCGCGAGGGTCTGGCCCTCGTTGACGAACCGCCCGACCACGACACCGTCGATGGGCGAGCGGATCGTGGTTCGGTCGAGTTCGATCTCGGCGGCGCGCAGGGTGGCCTGATGCAGGGGAAGGGACGCCTTCGCCTGCGCGAGTTCGGCTTCGAGCCGGCGCACCTCCGCCGAGGCGGCGTTGACCGCGAACGTGTTGAGATCCATCAGCGAGACGGTCTCGCGCGAGAGCGCCTTGCGGGAGGCGAGATCGGTTTGCGCCTCCTCGACCGCGGTCGCCGTGGCGACCTCGTGAGAGCGCAGGACGGTCTTGCGGTCGACGTTGCGCTTCGCGGCGGCTTCCAGGATCTGGGCATTCTCCAGCCGCGCCGACAACACCGACCTGTTGCCGCGCGCATTGTCGAGATCGATATACGCCCGGTCCAGCTTGGCCTGCTGCACGAGGACGCTGGTGACCGCCACATCGAGCGATGCCCGTGCCTGATCGACCTTCGCGATGAAACTGCGCTGATCGATCTGCGCGAGGGGATCGCCCTTGTGCACCCGGTCGTTGAAATCGACGTAGAGCTGGGCGATCTGGCCGGGCAGCTGGGAGCCGACCTCGATCGTGTCGACCGGTTGCAGGGCCCCGGTTGCGGTCACGGTCTGTTCGAGGCTGCCGCGCTGGATCGGCACCGTGATGAAATGCGAGAGGTCGGGCGTCGCGGCGGGGTTCGCCGTGAAGTCGGTGTAGGCTTGCAAGTCGGTGTAGGCTTGGCGAGACCACACCGTGAGTTCGTTGACGATCGCGCGGGCAGCGATAGGGTCCGTTCCCGCAGCCAGGATGGTCAGCCCACCGGCGGCGATGGACGTGCACAGGGTGCTGATGAACCAGCGTCCCACAGCGTTTCTCCCGAAGCACGCCCCTTCTCGGTCGGGGGCGGGCGGTCGACGGCCTCTGAATCTCTGCCGACGATGGGAGTCTTGTCAGAACTGGCTCGGGCCCGAAATTCGGAGGGGGCCGTAGGGCCGCGCCCGTACGGGGTTGCCCGTACGCCGCGAGGCGGCGCCTGTCTCTCAGGCTTCGCCGGCCTCGATGGCCATGCGCACGAGATCCTGCACCGTTTCGCATTCCATCTTGGCCATGAGGCGCGACCTGAACACCTCGACGGTGCGGGGGCTGATGGCGAGTTCGTGGCCGATTTCGCGGTGTGTCCGGCCGCGGAGGACGCGCTCGAGGACCTGCCGCTCGCGGCCGGTCAACCGGGCCAGGCGTTCCGTCGTGACGGCGCGGGCGAGCGAGAATTGCTCGATGCGGCGGCTGTGCCTTGCCGCCCGCACCGCCCGCAGCAAGGCTTCCGGTGCGAACGGCTTCTCAATGAAATCGGAGGCGCCGAGCTTCATCGCGCGGACCGCCGTCGCGACATCCCCGTGCGCGGTCATGACGATGACCGGGATGGTGGCGCCGACGGCACGGAGGCGCGTGAGCAATTCGAGTCCGTCGATCTGCGGCATCCGGATGTCGGTGAGAACGCAACTGCCATCCAGCAACGCCGGGTTGGCGAGGAACGAGCTGGCATCGGGATGCCTCCGAACCAGGAAGCCCGCCTCCTCCAGGATGGCGGCGGTGTAGGCGAGCATGGAGGCACAGTCTTCCACCAAGTGTAGGAATCGGTTTGTGTCCATGTCGCCGCTCCCCTGATGGATTTCTCGTCCGTTCGGTCAATTCTCTCCAAGTCTCTCGATCATCATATTCGATACATGAGTCTGGTAAATATATAGTAAAATGATCGGATCTTTACCGGAATTTTCTTCAATTTACTGGGATATTTGAAATCTGCATTTTAGATCGACTGCCCTGGCGGCCGATTTTCCGGGCTTGAATAATACGATTCGCCGTGAATGACAATAAAATACTTAATGATCGTAAATCAACGCGGATACGAAACAATCTGCCGACTTATTTTATATTTTTTGTGATTTTATCGAAGGCTTTTGGAAGAAATTTAATCTACATTACACGGTTTTTCGAATTTTTAAATTCATCGGGTATTCCGATGCTTCGAAGAATACTAAAATGATCTATAATATGCCATCAAGTCATTGTTGGCTTATGGGCGCGATCGGCATGTAAACGTCGGACTAATCTGCTGATGGATGGCCTGAGTAATGTTTATGTAAGGATGAAACCTGCAATTGGAATCGCGTTGAAGTTCGAACTTCGCGAGAATGGCTTTCGACCTGCCCGTTTAATTGGCGCTGCGTCATGCATGATGTTTACTTGGCAGTGCGGCGCGTGAGCTTTGTGTGCGTTCAAGCAACCGCAGGATGATGCGAATTGCCGTCATTGCACAGAATGATACATTGCAGTTTTATAGTGCCCGGCTTCCCTGTGGAAGCGACGCGTTCCTGCCCGATGACACTGACCGCCCTGGTGTCCCAAGTCACCCGGGGGATTGGGCCGCTCAGCGACGGGACTGACGGAGTTCGTCGCGAAGCGTGTCCACCAACAGCGCCGCCGGCATCGCTCTCGCGAGTGGCGCGCCCTGGCCCGCCCAATGGGCGCCGAAGCCATGCTCGCCGCGCGCCTTGGCGGCGGCGTGCAGCGCCTTTCCGGCATCGTAGGCGATCGGATAGGCGGGCGGCAGGCGCCCCGCGAGATGCTCCGCGAGGGCGGTGAAGCGGTTCGCGAGCGCCCGCGCCGGGCGCCCGGAGATGAGGGGGGTCAGCGTCGTGTGCTCGGCGCCCGGCCCGGTGAGGGCATGGCGGTAGCCGTCGTCGGCCGCGCTCTCGGGACAGGCGATGAACGCGGTACCCATCTGCGCGGCGACGGCGCCGAGATCGAGGGCAGCGGCGATTCCCGCCCCGTCCATGATGCCGCCCGCCGCGATCACCGGCAGCCGGGTCTCGCGGACCAGAAGGCGGGTCAGCGCCATCGTCCCGAGGCCGGCGTCGGGAGCCTCGGGATCGAAGATGCCGCGATGACCCCCGGCCTCGATTCCTTGCGCGACGATCGCGTCGAGGCCCGCCGCCTCGACCGCGCGCGCCTCGGCCGGACTGGTCGCGGTGGCCATCATGAGGATGCCCCGCGCGCGCAGGGCGGCGAGCGTGTCGGCGGGAGGCAGGCCGAAGTGAAAGCTGACGACCGGCGGGCGAAGGTCGAGCAGCATCGCCAACATGTCCGGATCGTCGGCGAAGCTTCGATAGATCGTCCGCAGCGCCTTGGGCGGCGCGGCCCCGAATTCGGAGAAGAGCGGCGCCAGCCCGTCGAGCCATGCCGCCTCGCGCGCGGCGTCCGCCTTGGCGGGCGCGTGGACGAAGAGGTTGACGTTGAAGAAACGGTTGGTGCCCGCGCGGATCGCCTCGATCATCGTCCGTGCGCCGGCCGCATCCGTGGCGCCGACGCCGATGGAGCCGAGGCCTCCGGCGTTCGACACGGCCGCCGCGAGGGCAGGCGTGGCGACCCCCGCCATCGGCGCCTGGATCACGGGGACGGTCAATCCGAGGCGATCCAACAGCGATTCGGGCATCACACACTCTCCGGGAAGACGCGCGTCGGCCCCCTTATGACGGGAAGTCCGGCCTGGGTGAATGGCGCGCTCGGATCGCGAGGGGACAATCCCTCGTCCGGTGTTCTCCGGCCTCGCGAGGCTTTCGGTGTCGTGTCGTCACGGCCGCGAACCACGGCAACGCCGATAAGGCCCGTTCTCGCCGCCGTTGATGCGCATGGACAGGGTGTCGCCCCGCAGGGACGCCACGACGGTGGGGGGCCGGGCCGGATCGGGGAAGCCGCAGGCGCCCCGCCATGTCACGACGTCGCCGAGGCGGGACACCCCCTCGAAGGTGCACCGGAAGTCGTCGCCGACGACGCTCAGCGGCCCGATGGCGATGGCCCCTTGAGAGGGCCAGCACTGGTGAGGGTCCGGCGCCCAGTCGCCGACGATCGTCCGTCCCCCCGCCCAGGCGGGGGTGAGGGACAGGATCAGGGCCAGGGTCGCGGCTGCGACACAGGCGTGACGACGGGCATGAGACGTCATGACGATCCGCTCGCTCGATTGCCGGGCCGGCGCCCGGTTCCAGGGCAGTGACGCACTCACTCCGTTGATGCGCCTCTGCCCTAGCGCGTTTTCGGGAAAACCGGATCATGCTGCGCCTCCCGTCTTTGCGAGCGAAGCGAAGCAATCCAGGGATCCGCAACATCCTGAAGCGGCCCGCTGCCCTGGATTGCTTCGCTGTCGCTCGCAAAGACGGTGAAGCAGGTGATCCGGATCAAACCGAAACCGCTCTAGCTTATTGTTTCTGCATCGGTTGTTTCCAGACACGGCTGAAACCTTCGTCTGGATCGCTGCTCTAGGGCAGCGCCACGGACCAGCGCTTCCGGCCGGTCGGGCAGCAATGCCCATCGCCTTTCCGCCAGACTTCCGTTTCGAAGGAGACGCCGCCTGGCGTGAAGGAGACGTTGGTCGCGGACTTGCCGCTCAGGTTGGGCAGCGTCCGAAGGAACCGCCAGCCATCCTGTTCCTTGCGGAACACGGCGGCGGCGAACATCTCGGCATTGCCGGTGGGATCGTTGACGTAGGTCGCGAAGGCGACGGCCGTCGATCCGGACGGCGCGTAGCTGACGGTCACGTGCGAATCCGCGTCGAGGCGGCAACCGCTCGGGTTTCCCTGCCGGTCGTAGCAGTTCAGCGATCGATCGGTCGTGAACCACTTTCTGACGGCGCCTCCGGCGGGACCGGAAGGCGTCGCTGCGCTCGCCGCTTGCGGAAGGGACAGCAGCAACGCCGCGCCCAGCAGAACACGTTTCTTCATGTGTGACACTCGCGGTTGCGGCAGGTCATGGAGGTGCGGCGAAGCCGCCAGAAGTCTTGTGCGCCAATGTCCGACACTGGCGGCTGCGCCCAAGTGGAGGCGAAGACGTCATCGATCTCCCACCGTGTTCGATGGGATCGCCCTGCTGTCATTGCCAAGCGGAGCCGAAGTTTTCCAGCGCGCGACCTGTCCGAAGAAGGCCGCGCCGCCTGGATTGCTTCGCCGATGCTTGCAACGTCGGTGATCGCCCCGAACGGATCAGTAGGCCGCCGCGCCGGCCAGGGCAGCCCCGAAGAGGCCGAGCGCCGCGCCGGCCGCCAGGGCGCCGGCATCGGGTGCGTAATAGCCGGGGCCGTAATAGCCGTAAGGACGCCCGTAATAGCCACGGTAGCCGTAATGCCGGTAGCCGCCGCGATACCCGCCGAAATGGCGGTATCCGCCTCCGAAGCCGCGTCCCGCATGGAAGCCGCCGAACCCGCGTCCGCCGCCATGGGCGCCGGCGAAGCCCCGGCCGCCGCCGCCGCCACGGAACCCGGCGGCCTCCGCCGCCGGAGCGACCGCGAGGGTGAGAGTGAGCGCCGCCGTCGTCATCGCCAGAAACGTCTTCATGTCCGCACTCCCCGACCGGTCTCTGTCGCCGGTGATGGAGACGAGAATGGGATAACCAACCTGAGATTGCGTACCTGCAATCGGTAAAATTGGAACGAACTCCATGTCTTCATAGATGTGTTGAGCGGGAAGTAAATATTCGGTCAAGCAGGTCACCCGTGCCGCGAGCAACGAGGATGCCGCGCTGCAGTATACGGTCTGCCGAAGATTTCGCCGGCGCGGGCAAGGGGCGGCCTGTGTCCTGCGATCCCAAGATCGGGCCCGGGGAGGGGAGTATCGGCTTCCGCTGACGCGAGGTCGGTCGGGGGCCGGGCCTTCTGCCCGATGGACGTCCGTCGGGCTTCGACCGTCTCACTCTGCGGTCTTGCCGGGCAGTCCGGCGATCTTGCCGGCCGCGTGCAGGAGTTCGACGGGAAGCATGGCGATGATCGTGCTGTTGTGCTCGACGCCGATCTCCGTGAGCGTCTGGAGGCGGCGCAGTTCCAGCGCCCCCGGCGCGGTGGCGATCATGGTCGCGGCTTCGGCGAGTTTCTGCGCGGCCTCGTTCTCGCCCTCGGCCTTGATGATGCGGGCGCGCTTCTCGCGGATGGCCTCGGCCTCGCGGGCGATGGCGCGCTGCATCTGCTCCGGGATATCGACGTCCTTGATCTCGACGGCATCGACCTCGATGCCCCAGCGCTCGGCGGCGGAGGACAGCAGGTCGAGCAGCCGCTTGTTGATGGCGATGCGGTCCTTCAGCATCTGATCGAGATCGCTCTGGCCGATGGCGTCGCGCATCCCGGTTTCCGCCGCCTGGATCACGGCCGTGCGCCAGTTCTCGACGGCCGTCACCACGCGGGCGGGATCGATCGCGCGATACCACAGCACGGCATTCACTTTGACAGCGACGCCGTCGCGCGTGATCGTCTCCTGCGTTTCGAGCTGGACGGTGATCGTCCGGGTATCGACCTTCACGACGCGGTCGATGAACGGGATGAGCCAATACCAGCCCGGCCCCTTCGTCGTACCGAGCCGGCCCAGGCGAAAGAGGACCGCCCGCTCGTATTCCTGGTTGATGCCGAGCGTCTTGAGGCCGAGACCCAGCACGATGATGATCGCCGTGGCGATGATCGCGTAATCCATGTCGCGTCCTTCGATGTCGCGGGTCGGGCCGGACCGGGAAGACCCGCGACGCCGCCGTTCAATGCGTCTTCGCGACGATCCAGCCGATGATCGCATCGGCCACCTGCTGATTGTTCGTCTCTAGCATCATCATGTGACCGTTGCCTCGGATGCCGTGGTCGGCGAGCGCGAGCCGATCCGGCTTGGCCCCGGCCTGCGTGAGGAAGGCGGCGGTGCAGTCGTCCATCGTGGCCCGGAACGAGGCCTCGCCCGTCACGATCACGGCCGGAACCTTGGCCAATTGCGGCAGCTGCCGCGCCGGCTCGGCTTGCAGCCAGCAGCGGATCTGGTCCGGCCGGGCGGGCCGGTCGGCCTGGACGACGGTCAGATCGGTCGGGGACGTCACCGGCGGCTCGAAATGGAGCGGCACGCGGGTGATGCCGTAGGGCCGGGCACGGGCGTCGCCGATCCGCTCGTACCAGTCCGCCCCGCCCTTGAACTTGATGTCGAAGAAGGTCGGCCCGTTCGGCTCGACGGCGACGTGCGCCTTCACGAGGTCCGGTCGCTGGTCGGAGACCGCCCAGCCGAAAACGCCGGCCTGGGAATGGGTGAGGACGACCGAGGGGCCGATCTTCTCCAAGAGGGCGATGAGGGCCGGGTCGACGAGTTCCTCGCTCTTCAGGGCGCTGGCGAGGTAGGGCACCTGCGACAGGTAGAACTGGTCGAAGGCCGCGTTGCCCTTCACGCCCGGCCCCCCCGGCCATTGGGTGTGCAGCTTGGCCTGCGGAAACAGATCGAACCTCTCCTGCCCGGTGAAGATGCTCTCGAGATCACCGGTGGTGAGGCGGGCGTAGGGTCCGTAGACCTCCGGGTTGTCGCCCGAGCGCCCACGCCCGACCTGATCGATGACGTAGACGGCAAAGCCGCGTTCCACGAAGCGGTCGACCCAGCCCGGCCGCCCGTCTGGCGTGCCGAGGAAGTTGACGCCGGTCTGGGCCGTGCCGTGCACCATCACCACGGGATAGGGCTGCGTGACCTGTTCCGGCGCGTGGTATTGGACGAACATCTGGCCGAGGGCGATGTCCTTTCCGCCGACGGTCTCGTACCGGCCTCCGACGAAGAAATAGCCCTCGCGCTGGGCGGGCTTGAAGACGGCGGGGACATCCGGCGTCGAAGGCTTCGGGTCGGCGGCGGCGGCGCCCATCAGCCCGAGCAGGGCACCTGCCGTCATGAGTACGGTCTTGAGCATCGTCATCCTCCCGGGACGTCTGGCGCGTCCTGCCGAGACTATCGGCGGCGCAGCGCCCGCCGTCCACACACCCGTGCAGAGGCGCATGTACGGAGTGGGGGCGTCACTGCCCTAGAGCGGCATCCGATCATGTTGGTTCAGCCAGCCTTCTCCAGATCGTCCCCTCATCCTGAGGTGCCGTCGCAAAGCGGCGGCCTCGAAGGAGGGCTCCAGGGATCGCGCGGCAGGCTGGAGCGCTCCTTCGAGGCCCGCTGACGCGGGCACCTCAGGATGAGGTGAGAGGGTTGGAGCCGCCTCAACGTGATCGGTCACTGCCCTAGCGGTAGGCCGCCGCCTGGAGTTCGAACAATTCGGCGTAGCGACCGCCCTCGCGGACCAGGTCCTCGTGCGTGCCCGCCTCCCGTACCCGGCCGTCCTCCAGCACGACGATCCGGTCGGCGCGGCGCACGCTTGAGAAGCGATGCGAGATCAGGAGCGCGGTGCGCCCCACCGCGAGGGCGCGGAAGCGGGCGAAGACCTCCGCCTCCGCGCGGGCGTCGAGCGCGGCGGTCGGCTCGTCCAGCACCAGCACCTCGGCCTCACGCATGTAGGCGCGCGCGATCGCGAGCTTCTGCCACTCGCCGCCGGAGAGATCGACGCCGTCCTCGAAGCGCCGTCCCAGCCGCTGGTCATAGGCCGCCGGAAGCCGCCTCACCATGGCGTCGGCGAGCGCGAGCCCCGCCGCGCCTTCGATCCGGGCCGCATCCGCCCGCGCCTCGATGCGCCCGACCGCGATGTTGTCGCTCGCCGTGAGATCGAAGCGGACGAAGTCCTGGAAGATCACGCCGATCCGCGTACGCAGACCATCCGGGTCGTACTCGCGCAGGTCCCGCCCATCGAGCAGGATGCGCCCCTCGGTCGGGTCGTAGAGCCGCGCCAGCAGTTTGACGATCGTGGTCTTGCCGCTGCCGTTCTCGCCCACCAGCGCTACGACCTCGCCGGCCCGGATCGTGAGCGAAAGGTTCCGCACCGCCCAGCGCTCCGCGCCGGGATAGCGGTAGCCGACGCCCTCGAACACGAAGCCATCGCGGATCGGCGTCGGGACCGGCGCGGGATGCTCCGGCGCGCGCAGCCGGGGCGACAGCGCCAGGAACGTGAACAGGTCGTCGAGATACTGCGCCTGGCCCGAAAGCTGGGAGAGGCCGAGCAGCAGCCCCTCCACGAGGCCGCGCAGGCGCAGGAAGGCGCCCGTCAGGAAGGTGAGGTCGCCGAGCGTGAGCGTGCCCGTGGCCGCCCGCAGCGCGATCACGAGGTAGGCGAGGTAGTAGGCCAGCGTGCCGAGGCCGGCGAAGAGCCCTCCGGCCAGGGTCCGGCGTAGCGCGAGGCGGGTGTTCTCGCGCAGCGCCCGGTCGGCGAGGGCGCCGAAACGCTCGGCCAGGTAGCCGCTGAGGCCGAACAGCTTGATCTCCTTGGCGGTCTCGGCCCCCGCCCCGAGCTGGCGCATGTAGTCGGCCTCGCGACGCTCCGGCGAGCGCCGGTAGGCGAGGCGATAGCCCTGCCGGTTGAAGTGAAGCTCGTTGAAGAAGGCCGGGATCAGGGCGAGCACCAGCAGGACGACGAGCCAGGGCAGGAACGCGACGACGGCCACGGCCAGCGAGAGGGCCGTGAGGCCGTCCTGGATCTGCCCCAGCAACTGGCCCATCGGGTTCGCGCGCCACGCGACCTGGCGCCGGGCGCGCTCCAGCCCGTCCTGCACGGCGGAATCCTCGAACTGGGCGAGATCGAGGGTCGCGGCGTGCGCCATCAGCCGGAGCGTGATGACGTTGCCGGTCATCTCGGCCAGGACGCCGTCCACGAGGCTCGTCGCGCGCCCGAGCAGGTCGGAGGCGAGCGCCAGGGCGAGCTCGATTCCGATCAGCAACCCCACCTGGTGCACGAGCGGGCTGGCGAACCAGGCCGAGGCGCCCGCCTGCGCGGCGGCATCGGCCCGCCCCGCCACCACCGTGTCGACGACGAGCTTGGCGACATAGAGCATCAGCGCCGGCACCGACGCCCGGGCGAGCCGCAACCCGACGCTCAGAAGCGTCAGGGCGCGGCTCGTGGTCCACGCGAGCCGGAACAGGGCGGGCAGGTGCCGGAGGGGGCCGGCTTGTGTCGCGGCTGCGCTGCGGAGCCGCGCGATGCTCGATGAAGGCAAAACAGATCCCGTCCCGCTCGCGCCGTCTCAGACGATGCGGTGACGCAACGCGGATGCCCCGCGTTCGGGTCAGCCTCCCGGCATCGACGGTTCGCCGCCGAAACTAGCGCAGCGTCGGCGACTCGCCCGGCTTGAGGTGCGGTTCACCCCCGCCGGGGCCGCCGGGCGAGACATGATCGTTCAACCGCGCCAGATGCTCGAACACATGGTCGAAGGCGGCGGTCACCGCCTTCTCGAAGGACCCGTCACGCTTGTCCTGGGCCTCCTTCAGGGCGCTGAGCAACTGATGGTGCTTCTCGGTGTCGCTGGACATGGCACGCCTCCCGGCCGGCCGATGGGCCGGCATGGGTGGCAAGCGCGCGGCGTCACCGCGAGTTCCGGGGGGCAGCCCGCCGGAGCATGTCGAGGAAATTGCGCAGCTCCGTCAGCCTGCGCCGCTCGTCGGTCACCTCGGCGTCGAGGCCGAGGCGCCACGCGAGGTCGGGCCGCTCCGGTTCGCGGTGGAGCGCGTCGATCTGGTCGGCATAGCCTTCGACATCGGCGCGGGCGGAGGCGAGGCCCGCCTCCACGAGCCCGTCCGCCTGTCGCCGCAGGGCGCCGGCCACCTCGTCGAGGCCGATCTCGGGATGGTACTGCACCCCCCAGAACGTGCCGCGCCCGAACCGGATCTCGGCGGCCTGGACCGTGGTGACGCCGTTCTCCGCCAGCAGCACGGCGCCGGGCGGCAGCGACTCGACCTCGTCCGTATGGATCGACGGCGCGTCGAAGGCGCCGGGCCGGCCGGCCAGGAGCGGATGCGTGCGGCCGGCTTCGGTCGGGGTGATCCGCCGCGCGAACGCCGCCTCGGGCCGGCGGGCGTTCGGACGGACGCTGCCCCCCGCCGCGACGGTCGCGACCTGCAGCCCGGCGCAGGAGCCGAACGACGGCGTGCCGGCCTCGAAGACGGCCCGCATGAACGCGATCGTGCGCCGGGTCTCGCCCGTTTCCTCGTAGAGGTGGAGCGGCGACCCGCTGAGCAGCACCGCGTCGTAATCGGCGAGCGCGGTGCCTTCGGCCAACGCGGCCTCGGCGTCGGCGGGAAAGACCCGGTCGCAGACGGCGCCGGGCGCGAGCCGGCCCAGGACATCGAGATAGGTCTCGCCCGAGGAGCGGCCGACGCTGGCGCGGCGCTTCTCGCGGGCGTCGGGCGTTTCGCTCTCGGCGATGAGCAGACGCAGGTTCGGACGGTCGGGGGCCACACTCTGCCTTTGCGATGATGATCCCTCGGCAGGGTTGGCGAACGGCATGGAGCACGAGGGTTGCGATGCATGGCATCAACCCCGCAACGTCCGTGCGTATGCGTGCGGCATCCTGGCAGGGAGGGACGCCGGCCCCGCCCGCGGCGCTGGGGCCGCGGGCGTCCAAGGGTCTCGCGGGCGGCTCAGCCGGCGATGTCGGCCTGCCGCGCGGCCACCACGGCGAAGAGATCGGCGAGGGCGGCGAGGCTCGCCGCCTGGAGATGCGCGGCCGGGACGACCGAGCCGTCCGACGCGGGAAGGTCGCGCGTCGCCGTCGCGGAGGCGACCACGGTGGGGCGGAACCCCAGGGTGAAGGCACTGCGCGCGGTGGAGTTGATGCACATGTGCGTCATGAATCCCGCCAGCACCACGTCCTTCACGCCGGCGGCCTCCAGCCTCGCCTGAAGGTCGGTGCCGGCGAAGGCGCTCGGATAGGCCTTGGTGATCACCGGCTCGTCGCCCCTGGGCGCCACCTCGTCGCTGATCCGGCCGATCGCCGCACGGACGTCGTAGGGCGAGCCCGGCCCGGCATCGTGCTGGATGTGGATGATCGGGATGCCGGCGTCGCGCGCCCGTGCGAGCAGGGCGGCGGCCTCGCGGAGGGCCGGCTCGACACCCTCGAGGCGCATCACGCCCTCGCGGTAGGTGTTCTGCAGATCGACCATCACCAGGGCGGAGCCCTCGAGCGATGCCGGCTCCGGGCTGAGACCGGACAGGTTGCGCAGGGTGACGAGATCCGACATGCCGCTTCTCCCTTCAATTCGGGTAGCATGTGCGCGGGCATCGACGCGGGGGCAAGCCCCCGGCGCGGCCCAAGGGCGGCGGATGCAGGGTATTCGGCCTACCGAGACAGCATGGTCGCGCGTTCCGATGAGCACAAAGCCGAACGTTGTGACGAAGATGCTCTGTGGTGTCGCGAATCGACTTCATACGGTTCGTTCATTAAGCTTCCGGTCTTGAAAAGGTGCGTGTATCGCGGCGGCGGACAGCTCTTCCGACCGAACCCGTTCGGTTCGCTGGCCGCCTCGTCGGAGACACGCCGGTTTCGGATCCGGCGGGTCGCGCGACGGTCCGGCGGTTCAGTTGAGGACGTCGTCATGCGGTTGCGAACGCTCCTTGCCCTCGTCTTCGCCGCCGGGGCGCTGCTCCTCACCTTCGCCGCCACGATCGCCGTCTCCCAGTTCGTCGCCAAGCGGGTGCAGATCCGCGCCGAAGCGCACACGGCGGAACTCGCGGAGCATCTCCGCCAGATCATCGACGCCAACATCACGGAGCGGCTCGGCGACATGACCGTGCTGGCCTCGGTGGCCCGGACGAACGCGACCACGCCCGAGGCGCGGCGCACCTGGGTCGATGCCTTGCGCGCGAGCTACCCCGCCTATGCCTGGATCGGCTTCGCGGACAGGAACGGCGTCGTCCTCGCGAGCAGCGGCGGCATCCTCGAGGGCGAGAGCGTCGCGGCGCGCCCGTGGTTCGAGCGCGGCATCGAGGCGCCGTCCGTCATCGACATCCACGAGGCGAAGCTTCTCGCCACGCATCTGCCGGCGCTGCCCTACGGCGAACCCCGGCGCTTCGTCGATGTCGCCATGCCGGTCCGCGATGCGTCCGGGGCCAAGGTCGGCGTCGTCGGCGGCCATCTGAGCGTCAGCTGGATGCGCGAGATGAGCCGGGCGGCCATCGGCAGGGCCCTGAAACGGGAGCCGAACGTCGAGGTGCTGATTCTCGCGGGCGACGGCACCGTCGTCCTCGGCCCCGGCGACCAGTCCGGCGAAAGGATCGAGACCGATCTTCCTGCCCTGTCGGGGCTGGCGGCGGGCGCCGAACTCGCCAGCGCCCGCGGCCGGTGGCCCGACGGAGGCGATTTCTTCACCGGCGCGAGCCGGGGGCAGCCCTCCGCCGACAAGCCGTCCCTGCCCTGGACCATCCTGGTCCGTCAGCCCGTCGAGATGGCGAAGGCCATCTCCGATCCGATCATCAACCGGCTGATGCTCGGCGGCGCGGCCTTCACGCTGCTGTTCGCGCTGCTCGGCTGGTGGGCGGCCGAGCGTCTGGCCGATCCGCTGCGCGCCCTCGCCAGGGCGGCCGGCGACATCAGCAACGCCCCCGCCGGCACGCGGCTTCCCAAGCCGCGCGGGTATCTAGAGATCACCGAACTGACGGACGCGCTGATCGCCCTGCTCGCGCGCCTGAGCGAGCGCGACCGCGCCCTCGAACAGGCCAATGCCGATCTGGAGGGGCGTGTCGCGGCCCGGACCACCGAACTGGCCGAGGCCTGCGACCGGGCCGAGGCGGCGCAATCGCGCGCCGAAGCCGGCGAGCGGGCCAAGAGCGACTTCCTGGCCACGATGAGCCATGAGGTCCGCACGCCCCTGAACGCCATCGTCGGCTTCGGCGACTTGCTGCGGGACGACACGAGCCTCACCCCGGCCCAACGCCGCTGCATCGATCAGATGCGCGCCGGATGCGAGGTCCTGACCACGGTGGTCAACGACATCCTCGATTACGCGCGCATCGAGGCGGACGGCGTCACGCTCGAGGCGGCTCCGTTCTCGCCCTACGCCCTCGTGGAGGAGACCGTGGCCCTCGTCGCCGGCACCGCCGAGGGCAAGGGCCTCGACCTGCGGATGGAGGGCGATCCGGCGGAGGGGGCGCTCGTGATCGGGGACAAGACCCGGCTGCGGCAGGTGCTGCTCAACCTCGTCAACAACGCGGTGAAATTCACGCCGCGCGGGTCCGTCACCGTCGCGATCACCCAGACGGCGACGCCCGACGGCATCGCCCTGCGCGTCACCGTCCGCGACACCGGCATCGGCATCCCCGACGAAGCCCAGTCCCGGCTCTTCACCCGCTTCGTGCAGGCCGACAGCAGCACCACGCGACGGTTCGGCGGCACGGGGTTGGGCCTCGCCATCGCCAAGGAGCTGATCGAGGCGATGGGCGGCGTCATCGGCCTGGAGAGCCGGAACGGCGAAGGCTCGACCTTCTGGTTCAGCCTCGTCCTGCCCGCCGCGCCGACCGCCGCGGAACGCCCCGACCGTGCGCCCGTGGCGGCCTCGCGGGGCGCCTTCGGCCAGTCCCTGCCGCAGCCCGCCCACCTCCTCGTCGTCGAGGACGGCGCGATCAACCGCGAGATCGCCCAGATGGTCCTGGAAGCCATGGGATACCGCGTGTCGACCGCCTGCGACGGGCGGGAGGCCATCGCCATGGTCCAGGACGAATCCTTCGATCTCATCCTGATGGACATCGAGATGCCGATCATGGACGGCGTCACCGCGACTCAGACGATCCGGAGCCTCGACAGCCGGGTCCGCGACCTGCCGATCATCGCGATGACGGCGCATGTCCTGCCGGAGCAGGTCCGGGCGCTGTTCGCGGCCGGCGTGGACGACCATGTGGGCAAACCCTTCGACCGGGCGCACCTGCAGGCCCTCATCGAGCGCCACCTCGCGCGGGCCGGGGAGCGCGCGAGTTCGGCGGCCTGAACCCGGCCGGTGAGCCTCGGGGCGATATCCCCCGGAACGGGACCGATGCGCGCGCATTCTCCTCGGGATCGAACAGGAGCATCAGCATGCGCATCGTCGGACACGCGGCCGCCATCGCCCTCGTGACGCTCATGGGCGTCGGCGCGGCCGAGGCGAAGGGCTGCATCAAGGGCGCGATCATCGGCGGCCTCGCGGGCCATTACCTCGCCGAGCGCGGCGTCGTCGGCGCCGTGGCCGGGTGCCTGGGGGGCCGCTACCTCGCCAAGCGGCAGGATGCCCGGCGCAGGGAGATCGAATACGGCTCGCGGGTGCAGCCGCGCGACACCGGTTACGGTTCGTCCCAGACTTACCCGCGCCGGTCCTACAACTACTGAGGATCATCGAAGGGAGCGGCCTCCCCGCTCGGAAGACGACGTCAGGGCAGCGACATGGTCGATACGAACAGGGTCACGGGCGCCGCCCGCGAACTCGGTGGCAAGGTGCAGCACGCCGCGCGGCATGTGGCCGACGACGTCTCGGATCAGGCCGGCGACGTGCTCGAACAGGGCCGGCGCTACGCCTGGGAGGGCCATCAGGCCTCCGTCGAATGGCCCCATGCGTCCCTCGTGGTCGCCGGTCTCGTCGGCTTTGGGCTCGGCCTCCTGGCCGCCAAGATCTGAACCTCGTCCGGTGCCGTCCTTCCGGGTCCGTCCCGGAAAGGCGGCGCCGATTCGGCCTCTCTTTCACCGCTTGAAGCTCCGAATCGCGCTCCGACAGCCGGGCGCAAGCGTCGACCCGATCGTCGCGAAGCAGGCCTTATGGTGCGGGACCTGACCGGATGTGGCGGTTCCCCGGATGGTGTCGCTCCGCTCGCGAAGACGGGTGATACCGTATGAGCCGAGTGTCCCCGGAAACACTCTAACGGGCCTGCGGCGTCGCGGCCGATGTCCCCGCACACTCCCGTTCGAAGCTGACCCGCCGCCCGCTCGCGAGGCCGGCGAAACGGCCCGTTGCGCTTGCATGATAGTGCCGGCGTCCCGTTTTCTCGACTCTGGTATATTGCATACCTGTGCGGAACGTGCAGGATGCAGCCACGCGAGCTCGAAGAAGCCGACGCGGGAGGAAGCCAATGGAACACCGATCAGCCTCTGGCACGGCGGCGGTTCATCGCGACGCCCCGAGGGATCCCGAATCAGCGAAGTGGTGGCAACTCGCCTTCGGCGTCCTGTGCATGGCGATGATCGCCAACCTGCAATACGGCTGGACATTGTTCGTCGACCCGATCGACAGCAAGTTCCACTGGGGCCGCGCGGCCATCCAGATCGCCTTTACGATCTTCGTCGCCACCGAGACTTGGCTCGTCCCGATCGAGACATGGTTCGTCGACCGGTACGGCCCGCGCCTCGTGGTCTGCTTCGGCGGCGTCATGATCGGCCTCGCCTGGGTGATCAACTCCTACGCCGATTCCCTCACGCTGCTGTATGTCGGCGCCGTGGTCGGCGGCATCGGGGCGGGTTCGGTCTACGGCACCTGCGTCGGCAACGCCCTGAAGTGGTTCCCCCATCGGCGTGGCCTCGCGGCCGGCGCCACGGCGGCGGGCTTCGGCGCGGGCGCAGCCATCACCGTCGTCCCGATCGCCAAGACGATCGCGTCGAGCGGCTACGAGACGGCCTTCCTCTATTTCGGAATCGGCCAGGGCCTCGTGGTGATCCTGGTGTCGTTCCTGCTGCGCAAGCCGTCCACCCTCAGCCCGGTCCAGAAGCGCAGCGTGCGCGTGCCCCAGACGAAGGTCGACCGCACGCCCAAGCAGACGGTGCGCACCCCGGTCTTCTGGGTCATGTACGCCATGTTCGTCATGGTCGCCTCCGGCGGCCTGATGGCGGCGGCGCAGATCGCCCCCATCGCCCACGACTTCAAGGTCGCCGGTGTGGCGGTCAGCCCGTTCGGCCTTCAGATGACCGCCCTGACCCTGGCGATCTCCCTCGACCGCATCTTCGATGGCTTCGGCCGGCCGTTCTTCGGCTGGGTGTCCGACAATATCGGCCGCGAGAACACGATGTTCCTCGCGTTCAGCATCGCCGCGACGGCGATGATCGTCCTGCTCAACTTCGGCATGAACCCTTACGTCTTCATCCTGGCCACCGCCGTGTATTTCGGGGTGTTCGGCGAGATCTACTCGCTGTTCCCCGCCACCTGCGGCGACACGTTCGGGTCGAAGTTCGCGGCGAGCAATGCCGGGCTCCTCTACACCGCCAAGGGCACCGCTGCCTTCCTCGTCCCCTTCGCGAGCATGATCTCGGCGAGCTACGGCTGGTCGGCCGTCTTCACCCTGATCATCGGCCTCAACATCGTGGCCGCGTCGCTCGCGATGTTCGTGCTGAAGCCCCTGCGTCGCCGCTACCTCACCGAGGCGCCCGCCGGGGCCGCCGAGGCCGCGAAGGTCCAGGCGGCACGGATGGCGTGAACGAAGACGCGCGCCGCCCCCGAGCCGGCGCGCGCCCTTTCGAACGCGAAATCTTGTTCTCAACGCTGGTATATCGTATACCAATCTTGGCCAAACGAGCCGAGCGCATCGTGCCCCGCACCGGATCGGACGGTCGGGACGGTACCGTAACCACAACAAGCTGCTGGGAGGCCCAACCATGACCGCTGTGGCGAAGAAGGTCGACATGTCGGCCGCCGACGATGCCATCGCCGAGTTCTACTCGCCGACGGAGCAGACCGACGGGTTCCACCTCGTGATCGATGCCCTGAAGCTCAACGGCATCACCACGATCTACGGCGTGCCCGGCATCCCGATCACCGATCTCGGCCGCATGGCCCAGGCCGAGGGGATCCGCGTCCTGTCCTTCCGGCACGAGCAGAACGCCGGCAACGCCGCCGCCATCGCGGGCTTCCTCACCAAGAAGCCGGGCATCTGCCTCACGGTCTCGGCGCCGGGCTTCCTCAACGGCCTGACCGCGCTCGCCAACGCCACCACCAACTGCTTCCCGATGATCCTGATCTCCGGCTCGTCCGAGCGTGAGATCGTCGACCTGCAGCAGGGCGACTACGAGGAGATGGACCAGCTCGCCATCGCCAAGCCCCTGTGCAAGGCGGCGTTCCGCGTGCTCCACGCCTGCGACATCGGCATCGGCATCGCGCGGGCGATCCGCGCCGCCGTGTCCGGCCGTCCCGGCGGCGTCTATCTCGATCTGCCGGCCAAGCTGTTCTCCCAGGTGATGGATGCCGAGGCCGGCGCGAAGTCGCTGGTGAAGGTGATCGACGCGGCGCCCGCGCAGCTGCCGGCGCCGTCCGCCATCGCCCGCGCTCTGGCCGAGTTGAAGAACGCCAAGCGTCCGCTGATCGTGCTGGGCAAGGGGGCGGCCTACGCCCAGGCCGACGAGCTCGTCCGCGAACTCGTGGAGCGCAGCGGCATCCCCTACGTGCCGATGAGCATGGCCAAGGGGCTCCTGCCGGATACGCATCCGCTCTCGGCGGGCGCCGCGCGTTCGACGGCGCTGAAGGAATCCGACGTGGTGCTGCTGGTGGGCGCGCGCCTCAACTGGCTGCTCTCGCACGGCAAGGGCAAGACCTGGGGCGAGCCCGGCTCCAAGCGCTTCATCCAGATCGACATCGAGCCGCGCGAGATGGACTCGAACGTCGAGATCGTCGCGCCGGTGGTGGGCGACATCGGCTCCTGCGTCGCCGCCCTGCTCGACGGGATGCGCGACGGCTGGACGGGGGCGCCGGCCGAGTGGGTCGAGACGATCCGGTCCAAGCGCGAGGCCAACATCGCCAAGATGGCCCCGAAGCTCATGAAGAACACGGCGCCGATGGACTTCCACTCCGCCCTCGGCGCCCTGCGCACCGTGATCAAGGAGCGGCCGGACGCGATCCTCGTGAACGAGGGCGCCAACACCCTCGACCTCGCCCGGGGCATCATCGACATGTACCAGCCGCGCAAGCGCCTGGATGTCGGCACCTGGGGCGTCATGGGCATCGGCATGGGCTTCGCCATCGCCGCCGCCGTCGAGACGGGCAAGCCGGTCCTCGCGGTCGAGGGCGACAGCGCCTTCGGCTTCTCCGGCATGGAGGTCGAGACCATCTGCCGGTACAAGCTGCCGATCTGCATCGTGGTCTTCAACAACAACGGCATCTATCGCGGCACCGACACCGACCCGACCGGCCGCGACCCGGGCACGACCACCTTCGTTCCGGATTCCCGCTACGACCGGATGATGGAGGCCTTCGGCGGCGTCGGCGCCCAGGTCGTCACGCCGGACGAGCTGAAGCGCGCCGTCGAGGCCGCGATGGACTCCGGCAAGCCGACGCTGATCAACGCGGTGATCGACCCCGCCGCCGGCAGCGAGAGCGGCAATATCGGCAGCCTCAACCCGCAGAGCGTGATCAAGCGCAAGTAACGGGAAAACTTCGTTCGCGAAAAGAAGGCAATCGATCCCACACTCGACCTCATCCTGAGGTGCCCGCCTCGGCGGGCCTCGAAGGAGGGCTCCAGATGGCTCGGCGATCTCTGGATCTCTCCTTCGAGGCTGCTTCGCAGCACCTCAGGATGAGGAACAGGGTGGGATCAAACGGTGGCCGGGCCGGACAACCGATCGGGAATCCACCATGATCGCCCCCAAGCTCGCGGGACGGCTCAACGCCCCGCTCCGGCTCCCGACGGAGGATCCCCTTCCGCCGGGCAGCCACATCCTCGGCCTCTTCGCCGAGCGCGACGCGCGGCTCTACGTGCCGGAAGGCCTCGCGCCGCGCCGGCCCGTCCCGCTCGTGGTCCTGTTCCACGGCGGCGGGGGCAGCGCCGAGAAGATCATGCCGATGCTCGCGGTCCACGCGGAGGCGCGCGGCTTCCTGCTGCTCGTCCCGCAATCGCTGCATCCGACCTGGGATCTGGTCATCGCGGGCAACGGCCCCGACCGTGACCGGCTCGAACACGCGCTCCAGGCGCTGGGTTCGCACTTCCTGCTCGATCCGGCCCGGATCGCCTTCGCGGGCCACTCGGATGGGGGGAGCTACGCCCTCTCCCTCGGGCTCACCAACGGCGACCTCGTCAGCCACGTCATCGTGTCCTCCGCAGGGTTCATGTCGGTCCAGACGCAGGTCGGCGCACCGCGCGTCTTCATCTCGCACGGCACGCGGGACGAGCAGATCCCCATCGACCGCAGCGGCCGGACCCATGCGCAACTGCTGCGCGCGGCCGGCTACGACGTCACCTTCGTCGAATACGACGGACCGCACGCCTACGACCCTGCGGTCGTGCGGCGCGCGGTCGATTTCTTCATGACCGAGCGGGAGCCTCCGCACGGGGCTTGATCTTCAACTGGTCGATGGCCCACAGCCACGTCCCGTCCGCCTGACGCCGCGCCGCCTCGACGGACAGGACGCCGTTCGCGAGCCGGGCGAAGGTCAGCGCGAGGCCGTCCCGCACGAGGGCCGGCAACGTCTCCGCCTGCGGGAACTCGGACTTCCGGGCGAGAAGGTCGGTGTAGAACCGGCGGATCTCGTCATGTCCGGTGGCGACGATTGCGCCGGCCGCCAGCACCGCCTCGGGCTCGTAGAGCGCCACCAGACCCTCCACGTCTCCGGCATTGGCGCGGGCATTGAACAGGCCCGCGAGGTCCCCCGGCTCCCGTGCGCCCGCGCGCGTCTGCTGCTGTTCCTGCATGGTGTCCTCCCGGCGGCTCATCGCAGCCGCTCCCCGTTGCCGTCCCGCACCGCCACCGTGACCGGAACGCCCGCCTTCACGCTCTCCGAGACGGTGCAGAACCGCTCGAACTGGGCGAGCACCTGCTCGATCCGGGGCATGGCCCCGGCGGAGGCGCCGAGCGTGATGTCGACCGTGATCCCGCCGATGCGCAGGCGCCGCTCGGCGTTGCGGACGATCTCCGCGGAGGCCCGCGCCGTGACGCCGCCGCCCTCCTGCCCGAACTTGCCGAGGGCGAAGGCGAGGCTGGCGCAGAGGCAGTTGGTGACCCCCGCGATCAGCAATTGCTCCGGCGCAGGCCCCGACCCGTGCCCGATCGGATCAGGCTCGTCCGTGTTCAGCGTCGGAAACGCGGCGCCGAAATCGACCACGAACTTGAAGCCCTCGATCTGGGTGATCGTGATGCTGGGTGCGAGCGTCATGCCGTCCGCGTCCTCCGCTGATCTCCGGCTCGCCCCGCGGATGCGGATCGAACATTCGGCTTGACTGCCATTCTACATGTGGCATACCAAATACCAATCACCGAGTCACCCGTCGGGAGGGAGAGCCTCTCGTGCAGGAAGCAAGGGAGAGAACGCCATGATTGAGCCGCGGGTCACAGACCGGCCGAGCGCCTGAGCGCATCATGGCACAGGATCTCGATCTCTCCGGGCTAGTGGATGCCGTCGGCGACGCCGTGGTGGTGTCCGATCCCGACGGGGCCATCGTGGTGTGGAACCCGGCCGCCGAGCGGATCTTCGGCTTCGGCCAAGCCGAGGCGCTCGGCCAGCCCCTCGATCTGATCACCCCCGACCGCCACCGCCGCCGCCACTGGGATGGCTACGCCAACACCATGCGCACGGGGGTCACGAAGTACGGCACGAAGCTCCTGCGCGTGCCGGCCCTGCACAAGGACGGGCACAGCCTGTCCATCGCCTTCACCGTCGGCCTCCTCAAGGACGAGGACGGCACGGTGACCGGAATCGTCGCCGTCATCCGCGACGAAACCGAGCGCTGGAGCGAGGAGAAGCGCCTCCGCCAGCGAATTTCGGACTTAGAAGCCGAAAGCAAAGAGCGCATTCCGACCTGAAAGACGAAGTCTTTCAGAGAGTCAGTATTCCATCCACGGGAGGAACTAAAATGTCTCAGCCGCTCGAAGGCATCAAAATCATCGACTTCACCCACGTCCAGGCGGGTCCGGCCTGCACCCAGCTCCTCGCGTGGTTCGGCGCCGACGTCATCAAGGTCGAGCGCCCCGGCGCGGGCGACGTCACCCGCAACCAGCTCCGCCACATCGAGGATGCGGACGCCCTCTACTTCACGATGCTGAACTCGAACAAGCGTTCGCTGACCCTCGACACCAAGACCAAGCAGGGCAAGGAAGTCCTCGAGAAGCTGATCCGCGAGTCGGATGTGATGGTCGAGAATTTCGGCCCCGGCGCGCTGGACCGCATGGGCTTCTCCTGGGCGCGGATCCAGGAACTGAACCCCGGCATGATCCTCGCCTCGGTGAAGGGCTTCTCGGACGGCCACCATTACGAGGACCTGAAGGTCTACGAGAACGTCGCGCAATGCGCCGGCGGCGCCGCCTCGACCACCGGCTTCTGGGACGGCCCGCCCACCGTGTCGGCCGCTGCGCTCGGCGATTCCAACACCGGCATGCACTTGGCCATCGGCATCCTGACGGCGCTCCACCAGAAGACCAAGACCGGCAAGGGCCAGAAGGTCGCCGTGTCGATGCAGGATTCGGTGATCAACCTCTGTCGCGTAAAGCTGCGCGACCAGCAGCGTCTCGAGGCCGTGGGCTACCTCGAGGAATACCCGCAATACCCGCACGGCACGTTCTCGGACGTGGTTCCGCGCGGCGGCAACGCGGGCGGCGGCGGCCAGCCGGGCTGGGTGCTGAAGTGCAAGGGCTGGGAGACCGACCCGAACGCCTACATCTACTTCACCATCCAGGGCCATGCCTGGGCGCCGATCTGCAAGGCCATCGGCCGCGAGGAGTGGATCGACGATCCGGCCTACAACACCGCCCGCGCCCGCCAGGACAAGATCTTCGACATCTTCAACACCATCGAAGCCTGGCTCGCCGACAAGACCAAGTTCGAGGCGGTCGACATCCTGCGCAAGTTCGACATCCCGTGCTCGCCGGTCCTCACCATGAAGGAGATCGCCGAGGACAAGTCGCTCCGCGAGAGCGGGACGATCGTCGAGGTCGCGCATCCGAAGCTCGGCTCGTACCTGACGGTCGGAAGCCCGATCAAGTTCTCGGACCTCAAGGTCGACATCAAGGCCTCGCCGCTGCTGGGTGAGCACACCAACGACATCCTGGCCCAGCTCGGCTACACGCAGCAGCAGATCGCCGAACTGCACGACGCCAAGGCCGTCTGAGCAGGATAAGGCCCGGCGGGGGCGGACCTGGTCCGCCCCCGTTCCCCTTTTCAGCGGCACATCCCCGGTGCGAAGACACGGATCGATGATGACCCGCTTCCGAGACCGCTTCGTCCCCCGCCTCGCGCCGGTCAGCCTCCTCGAGCGTGCAAGATCCGCCTGCGGCGCGCTCCTCGGCCTCCTCTGCACCGGCCTGATCGCCCGTGCCGCCGTCGGCTCGGGGCCGGACCTGCCCATCCTGATCGCCCCGATGGGGGCCTCCGCCGTGCTGCTCTTTGCGGTTCCCGCGAGCCCGCTGGCGCAGCCCTGGTCGATCCTCGGCGGCAACATCGTCGCCGCGCTGGTGGGCGTCACCGCCGCCGCCCATATCGGTGACGCCATGCTCGCGGGCGCGGTCGCCGTGGCGGCGGCCATCGCGGTGATGATGCTGCTCGGCTGCCTGCATCCCCCGAGCGGCGCGGTCGCGCTCACGGCGGTGCTCGGCGGCCCCGCCATCCGCGACCTCGGCTACACCTTCGTCCTGTGGCCTGTCGGGGCGAACTCGCTCCTGCTCCTGATCTGCGCGCTCTTGTTCAACAACCTCACGGGGCGCCGCTACCCTCACGCCGCGCCGGGAGCGAACCAGGGGGCCAACGATGCGAGCGCGGCGACGGGCTCCGGCCTGACCCGCGCCGACATCGACGCCGCGCTTGCCCAGTTCGACGAAGTCCTCGACATCGATCCCGGCGACCTGCAGGCGATCCTGCGCCGGGCGCAGATGCATGCCTCCCTGCGCCAATCCGGCCAGACGACCTGCGGCGCCCTGCTCACGCGCGGCACCCGGGCGATCGCGCCGGACACGCCGCTACGCGACGCGCTGGCGAGCCTGCGCCACCATCGCGTGACGATGGTGCCGGTGACGGACGAGAGCGCGCGGGTGCTCGGCGTCGTCACGCAGAACGACCTGATCGACAAGACGATCAACTGGGAGCGGCGGACGCCCCGCCTCGGCCTCGGGCGGCGGCTCGCCCTGATGCTTCAGCGCGGTCGCGCCCCCCAGGGCACGGTCGCCGACGTCATGACGACGGGGGCCGTGACCCTGGAACAGGGCATGGTCGCCGGGCAGGCGGCCTGGCGGATGATGCAGGCGGGCCTTCACCAGGCGCCGGTCGTCGGTGCGGATGGCAGGCTGATCGGCATCGTCGACCAGATGGACCTGATCGGCGCGATGCTGGCCGACATCGCCAGCGACCCTGCCGGCGTGCCGGTGCCCGAGCGTCGCGTGGCGGGCCTGCGCACCGGCTGAAGCGGATTCGGCGGGAGGCGCTGCCGGATCGGTCGGCACCGTCCTCGCATTCGGCCCTCAGTCCAGATGGTCGCCGTAGGTCTCGACATGGGTCGCGAGGCCCAGCCCGTGTTCGCGCACCAGCCGCTCGGCGAGATCGGCGTCACGCGCCTCCAGCGCCTCGATGATCTTCACGTGCTCCTCGATCGAGGTCGAGGCGCGGTCGCTCTGCCGCACGGCGATGTTGCGGATGCCCCGGACATGCATCAGCAGGTTGCCGCACAGGCCCTGGATCACCTCGCATTGGCCCAGCGAGAGGATCTTCTGATGGAAGCGGATATTCGCTTCCGAATACTCATCGAGGTGTTCCTGCGGCTTGCCCTCGAAGAATTCAGGGAACATCCGCCGGATGCAGGCGAGGTCGTCCTCCGACGCGCGCGTGCAGGCCAGCCGCGCCGCCATGCTCTCCAGGGCCGCCCAGGCCTGGATCATGCCGACGATCTCCTTGCGGGTCTTCTTGACCACGAAGATGCCGCGCCGGGGCTCGTTGCGCACGAAGCCTTCCTGTTCGAGCACGGTCAGCGCCTCGCGGATCGGCGTGCGGCTGACGCCCAGCGACTGCGACAGGCTGCGCTCGTCCAGCCGGATATCGCCGGGCTGGCCGTAGATATCCATTTCGGTGATCGCGGATTTCAGCGCTTCATAGGCAAGCGTACGGAGACTCGTCGCCGGAACGATCGGGTTGATCGCAAGATTCTGCATGCTGGTCCGCAACACTTCTGCGCTGAAACGGGAGCGACGCTGGCACGAAGGCGCCGCCGCGCAACGCTCGGAAGATGATCGTTCGGCCTTCGAAACACAAGGCGAACCCTCTGTCTCGCGCGCGGATCTCACCACCTGTTGACAACAGGTATTATGTATACCAAAGTTTAGCCGAGGAACCGCTCCGAGAAGGGCGGACCCGAAGGAGGAGCGTGATGGCCAGCCTATCAGGCCGGACGCACGACGCCATGGCAACCGCCCGGGTCGCCGCGCACGGATCCGTGTCCGTTCACCGATATCGCCAAGCCGTGGCCCGTTCAGGGGCTCGAACGGCATGACCGATCGTCCGCGTGAAATCGCAACCGAGCCGGCGAGCGACCCGATGAAATACTTGACCATCCTGGAATGCCCGGTCGTCTATTCGGCCGAGAACGATCATGGGCTGGCGAGCAAAGACATGCTGCCGCGCTTCGGCGTGACGTCGGGCCTCGAAAGCCAGCATGTGCGGGTGCTGGATGCCCGCATCACCTCCGTCTGCATCTGGACGAGCGAGTTCCTCGCCAAGCGCTACTTCGGCAAGGACTGGTCCGAAAAGGCCGAGGCGATCTGGGACGGCCAGTATCAGATCCGCTTCGAACCGATCGACGCCGCCTCCGCCGCCTGACGCGGTGTCCGCCGAGACCGGCTTCCACGCCTGGAACCCCGGCCTCGGCTCGGGCCTGCCGCGCCACATCCGGCCGCTGGCGACCGTCTTCCAGCCCGAGAACGCCGAGACGCGCTTCGCGGAGAGCGAAGAGCTGAGCGACGTCTGCGGGATCCAGGCCAGCCGGCTCAGCCTGTTCCGGGCGGACCGGCTCGTCGTCCACGAACTGTTGGTCCGCGTCATGGCGGATCTCTCGATCCCCCTCGGCGCGGTCTATGCCGATCTCGGCGTGAACTTCCGCCGGATCGTGGCGACGATCTGGCGCGAAGGCATCGAAGCGCGCCTGCCGGACATCCGGGATGAACTCGGGGCGATCCGCGAGAAGGCGGATTCGCTTCTGCGCAGTCAGATCGCGACCCTGCTCGACGGACCGGTCCGGGAGGCGCCGCCGATGCGCGTCTCCCGGACCTGGCTCGACCGCCTGACCTGGGGCCTGCGCGCGACGGTACCGGATCCCGTCGGCGAGCCCGCCCCCCGAAGCCCCGACGAGCCGGCCGGCGAACCGGGCAGCCTGGAAAGGGCGGTGTGGGACGCCCTGCGGAGCGTGACCGCGAGCCTCGTCGCCCGCCAGGGCTACCTGCCCCGCGACGCGGATCTCCTGCGCCGGATCGGCGCGATCCTCGTGTCCAACGCCTACGGAAGCCGGCGGATCGGCGTGATGATCGAGCCCTGGTTCGACGCCGTCGTCGCCCGCGAGGGCTATCGCCGGGTCCGCGCCCAGGAGCGCCCGGTCGTCATGAACGTGAAGGGGGCCTCGGCCTCGGGCAAGAGCACCATCCGCCCCTACCAGCGGGCGCTGGCCGAGCGCACCGGGGCGGATTGGCACGATTTCGCGGTCATCACCCCCGACGTCTGGCGCAAGTTCCTCCTCGATTACGACAGCCTGGGGCCGGCGCGGCGCTACGCCGGTCCGCTCACCGGGTACGAGGTCGAGATCGTCGACGAGAAGCTCGACCTCTACATGGCGCAAAAGGCGGCCGAGGGCCGGATGTCCCATCTGCTGATCGACCGGTTCCGCTTCGACAGTTTCGCGGTCGATGCCGCGATGGACCGTCCCGGCCAGCTGCTGACCCGCTTCGGCCACACGATCTACCTGCAATTCATGGTGACGCCCCCCGAGGAGACGGTGGAGCGGGCGTGGAAGCGCGGCGAGGAGTTCGGCCGCTACAAGGCCGTCGAGGATCTGCTCGCCCACAATGTCGAGGCCTTCGCGGGGATCCCGCGCCTGTTCTTCCTGTGGGCGCTGCGGCGCGACAAGGTCGTCGCCTTCGAGTTCCTCGACAACACGGTGCCGAACGGCGAGGTGCCCCGCACGATCGCCTTCGGCGGTAACGACGCGATGACGATCCTCGACCCGGCGGCGCTCCTCGACATCGAGCGCTTCCGCAAGATCAACGTCTATGCGGAGACGCCGGACGCGGTCTACGCGGGCGTCGACCGCGCCCCGGAGCACAATATCGGGTTCCTGAAGGCCTGCATCCGCCGGCTCGGGCAGGTGCGTTTCGCCGAGCGCGGGACGGGCCGCGTCTATGCGCGCTTCGCGCATGGGGCCTTGGTCGAGCGGGACCGGGTGGTGCTGGAGCGCGTCTGCGCCGATGCCACGCTCCGCGCGACCTGCGATGCCATAGGCCTCTTCGCTGCCGGACAGGGTGTTGAGAGCCCGCCGGACAGGCCGCCCTTCACGGCGGACCTGACCCTCGGTTCAGGCGGATTTCGCGCTGCACCAACGGCCTGACGGGTCCCCACCACCGTCCTTGGTTCGCGTCTCTCGCGACGACGGCCTAGCAGGGAGGGGCCACGTCTCCCCGAAGCCCGTTCGCGCCTTTTGTGCCATGCACAATTTGCATGCGCGAACTTGGTATTTTGCACTTGGTATACAACGAGTCCGAGCCCTATATCGCTCTCATCGCAGCGCAACATAGGCCCCGGAGATTACGATGCTCGCCACCGCCCTCGCCGCTTTCGTCCTCTTCGCTTCGGTGCAGTGCCTGCTCGTCGTCTATGTCGCCGACAAGCTCACCCCCGGCACCGCCGACGACCGCAGCAGCCGTCAGAGCCCCACCCCCAGCCACGCCCGCTACGCCTGAGCCCGGCGCCGCTCACGAAAGGGCAGCCCGCCCTCCGGCGGCTGCCGCTCATTCCGCCGCGATCTTCTGGGCCGGGCCGAGCGCGCCCGACCACAGGATCGTGTCGATCTCGGCCCCTGAGCAGCCGAGCACGTCGCGCAGGATCTCGTCCGTATGCTCGCCGAGGAGCGGCGAGCGTTGGATCGCCACCGGGTTCGCCGACAGGCGGATCGGATTTCCGACCGTGAGGTACGAACCGCGCGTCGGGTGATCGACCTCGACCACCGTCCCGCTGGCGCGCAGCGCCTCGTCCTCGGCGATCTCCTTCATGGAGAGGATCGGCCCGCAGGGTATGTCGTAGGCGTTGAGGATATCCATCGCCTCGAACTTGTCGTGCTTCATCGTCCACGCTTCGATGCGCGTGAAGATCTCGTTGAGATGCGGCAGCCGCGCCTGCGGTGAGCTGTAATCCGGGTCCGTCTTCCAGTCCGGCTCACCGATGATGTCGCAGATCGGCTTCCACACCGCCGCCTGCGCGATGAAGTAGATGTAGGCGTCCGGGTCCTGCTCCCATCCCCGGCATTTCAGGATGCGGCCGGGCTGGCCCCCGCCGGAATCGTTCCCGGCCCGCGGAACGGCATCGCCGAACGGGACACCCTCGCCGAACTGGCTGTATTCCGCCAGCGGTCCGCGCGCGAGGCGCTGCTGGTCGCGCAGCTTCACCCGGCAGAGGTTGAGCACGCTGTCCTGCATCGCACAATCGACGCGCTGCCCGCGACCGCTCTGCACCCGGTGATAGAGCGCGGTGACGATCCCCAGGGCGAGGTGAAGCCCGGTGCCGGAATCGCCGATCTGCGCGCCGGTCACCATCGGCTTGTCGCCGCGCCAGCCCGTGGTCGAGGCCGAGCCCCCCGCGCATTGCGCGACGTTCTCGTAGACCTTGCAATCCTCGTAGCGGCCGGGCCCGAAGCCCTTCACGGAGGCGAGGATGAGGCGCGGATTGGCCGCCTGGAGCGCGTCCCAGGTCAGGCCCATCCGGTCGAGGGCACCGGGGGCGAAATTCTCGACGAGGACATCGCATTCGCGGATGAGGCGCCACAGCACCTCCTTGCCCGTCGCGTGCTTCACGTCGATCGTGATCGACCGCTTATTGTGGTTGAGCATCGTGAAGTAGAGGCTGTCGACGCCGGGGATGTCCTGCAATTGCTGCCGGGTCGCGTCGCCGCCATCGGGGCGCTCGATCTTGATGACATCCGCGCCGAACCACGCCAGCAGCTGCGTGCAGGTCGGACCGGACTGAACGTGCGTGAAATCCAGCACCTTCACGCCCTCGAGCGGCGCGCCCATCATGGCATCCTCCCTCGTCGCTGTCCTCGGGACGCGTCGCGGGGGCTTGTTCGCCTTGCGCCGCTGCGCGCCTGTCGATGCCGGAGCCGCCCTCGCGACACGCAAAGGATCGCGACGGTCATCCAGCACGCGGACAAAGATGGCATACCACATACCAACTGTCAAAATCCTGTCGTATCGCCGCCGAGGTTGAATTGGGGGGCCGATCGAACCAAGAGGGCGGCGTTTCCGCGTGAGGCCGGCACGGCGGTGCCATTCCGGCGAACGCTGCCCCAGAGCTGATCCATGACCCTTGTCGACCTTCGCGAGACCGCTCCGCTCGATGCGGAGGCGGCGGTCGCTGCCGCGCCGCCCACGGCCGCACCGGGCGCCAACCCGACCCTGGTCCTCGCGGCCCTGGCGATGGGCGGCTTCGCCATCGGCACGACCGAGTTCGCGGCGATGAGCCTGTTGCCGGACTTCGCGCCGGACCTCGGCCTCGACGCGCCGACCGCCGGTCACGTCATCAGCGCCTACGCGCTCGGCGTCGTGGTCGGCGCGCCGATCATCGCGGTGCTGGCGGCCAAGGTCGCCCGGCGCAGCCTGCTCATCGGCCTGATGGTTCTGTTCGCCCTGGGCAACGGCCTGTCGGCGCTCGCGCCGAGCTATGGCTGGATGCTCGCCTTCCGCTTCCTCGCCGGCCTGCCGCACGGAGCCTATTTCGGCGTGGCGGCCCTGGTCGCCGCCTCCCTGGTGCCGCGCGAGCGGCGCTCGCAGGCCGTGTCGCGGGTGATCCTGGGGCTGACCGTCGCCACCGTGGTGGGCGTGCCCCTGGCCAACGGCATCGGCCAGATCGCCGGCTGGCGCTGGAGCTTCGGCCTCGTGGCCCTGCTCGCCCTGTTCACCGCCCTCCTGGTGCGCCTCCACGCCCCCCTCGGGGAACCGGCCGAGGGCGCGAGCCCCCTGCGCGAACTCGGCGCCTTGAAGCGCGGGCAGGTCTGGCTGACCCTGGCCACGGGCGCCATCGGCTTCGGCGGCCTGTTCTCGGTCTACACCTACCTCGCCTCGACGCTGCTCGACGTGACCCATGTCGCGCCGGTCGCGATTCCCGCGATCTTGGCCGTGTTCGGCCTGGGCATGACGGTCGGCAACCTCGTCTGCGCCTGGGCGGCCGACCGGGCGCAGATGCCGGCCGCCGGGGCGACGCTGGTCTGGAGCGCGGCGGCGCTCGCCCTGTATCCGATGGCCTCGGCGAGCCTGTGGACGCTGACGCCGACGGTTTTCCTGATCGGCTGCGGTTGCGGCCTCGCCACTATCTTGCAGACCCGCTTGATGGACGTGGCCGAGGATGCGCAGACCCTGGCCGCCGCGCTCAACCATTCCGCGTTCAACGTCGCGAACGCCCTCGGCCCCTGGCTGGCGGGCCTGGCGCTCGCGGCCGGGTACGGTTTGCCCGCGACGGGATGGGTCGGCGTGGGGCTGGCGCTCGGAGGCCTCGCGATCTGGGCGGTCTCGCTGCTCGTGGAACGCCGCGCGCCGCGTGCGTCCTCGGCTGCGGGCTGGACTTCGCGCTAGACCCGCTCACCATGCGTCGTCGGCCCCGCTACGCGGCGCGCCCGTCCCGACCCGGAAGCGGCTCATGCGGATCCTCCTCATCAACCCCAACACCAGCGTCTCGGTCACGAGGCTCGTGGCCGACCGGGTCGCGGAGGTGGCGGGCGATGCGGCGACCTTCGTGCCGGTGACGGCCCGATTCGGGGCCGCCTACATCGCGAGCCGCGCGGCCCTGGCCATCGCCGGGCACGCGGCCCTCGAATGCCTCGCCGACCATGCGCGGGGCTGCGACGCGGTCTTCCTCGCCTGCTTCGGCGATCCGGGCCTCCTCGCCCTGCGCGAGGTGTCGCCCGTCCCCGTCGTGGGGATGCTCGAAGCCTCCTGCCTCGAAGCGCGGCGGATGGCGGGGCGCTACGGCATCGTCACGGGCGGCGCCCTGTGGAAGCCGATGCTGGAGGAGATCGTCGCCGGGCTCGGCCTCGGCGACGGGCTCGCCGGCATCCGCATCGTCGAGAAGACCGGCGGGGAGATCGCCAAGGATCCCGAGGCGGCCCTCGCGGCGCTCGCGGCGGCGTGCCGGGATTGCGCGGAACGGGACGGGGCCGAGACGGTCATCCTGGGTGGCGCGGCGCTGGCGGGCCTGGCGTCGCGCGTGCAGCCCCATGTGCCGGTGCCCGTCCTCTGCTCGGTCGAGGCGGGCGTTCGCGCGTCCCTCGCGGCGGTCCGGTCGCCCTTCGCGCGTCCGGCCCCGCTGTCCATCGAGACCGTCGCCCTCGGACCGGCCCTCGGCGACCTGCTCGCGGAGACCGGCGCGGAACGGGGATGAATCCCGCGCGGAGTGCGGGGGAGGGCCTTCTCACCGCAGGCCGAGCTGGGCCTTGTCGGTGAGCCGGCCGTTGCGGAAGGTCAGGGTCAGGTTCGCGCCATAGGTGCCGTGTCCGGACCAGCTATAGGTCGCCCGGTGGATGTCCCCGATGGTGAGGTGGGAGACGCGGCGCCCCTTGCAGCCGAGATGCTCCGTCACCCGGTGGAGGGTCATGCCCGTGTGCAGGGCTGCGTAATGCGCCCGGTCCACCCGGCAGCCCTTCGCGGCGGCGGGGAGGGGGGCGGCCAGTGCCGCCGCGACGAGGGCGAGGCGGAGGGCGTCACTGCGAGTCACGGCGCGTGCTCCCGGTCTCGTCGGCCTTCATGCCCCGGTTCGCGTCCTGCGGGGCGCGGACCTCGACCTTCAGGTCCTGGCGCATGTCCTGAAGGTGGTCGGTCACGATCCGCTCGCCTTCCTTCAGGCCTGCGATGATCGCGGTGTTGTCCCCGAAGCTGTCGCCCGTCGTCACCGGCTTCTGGCGCACGACGCCCTGGTCATCGACCACGTAGACGATCTGCTGCGCGAGGCGGGCCGAGAGCGCGATGGTGGGCACGAGAAGCTTGTCCTCGGTGCCGAGGGTCACGCGGGCGCGGACGAACTGGCCGGGCAGGAAGCGCTCGTCGTCGTTCGGGAGCAGGGCGCGCACGAGGCGGCGGGCGGTGCGGGGGTCGAAGCGGTTGTCGAGCTGGTAGACCCTGGCCTTGCGGATCGGCTTGCCGGACTCGTCCAGCACCTCGACGGCGACGGGACCCTTCTGCATCGCTTCGCGCAGGGCCTCCGAATCCTCCGAGGAGAGGGCCATCTGCACGTCGATCGGGTCGAGCTGCACCACGGTGACGAGCTGCGTCTGGTTCTCGATGACGAGATCGCCGGGGTTGATGATCGAGAGGCTGGCGCGGCCGTCGAAGGGGGCGTTCACCTCGGCGTAGTCGAGGTTGAGGTTTTGGCGGGCGATCGAGGCCTCGGCGCCCTGCACCTGCGCGGCGGCCGAGGCCGCGTTCGATTGCAACTGTTGCAGGCGCTGCTCGGAGGCGTAGCCCTTGTCCGCGAGGGAATCGGTGCGGTCCACCTCGGCCTGGGCGAATTGCAGCTGCGCCTTGGCCTGCGCCTCCTGGGCCTTGGCCTGGGCGAGGGCGACCTCGAAGGGGCGCTTGTCGATGCGGAAGAGCAACTGCCCCTTCTTCACGTGGCTGCCGGGCTCGAACGGGCGCTCGGTCACGTCGCCCGTCACCCGCGCCTGCAGGGCGGCGTCCTGCTGCGAGATGATCGTCCCCGTGTAGACGAAGTTGATCGGCACCGATTGCCGGTGCGCCGGCACCGCCGTCACGGTGAGCGTGGGCTCGGCCTCGTCGGCCTTGGCGGGCGCCTGCCCCCCCGGCAGCATCGCCAGCATCGCAGAGGGCGAGGGCCTGCCCGCCGCGTACCAGCCGCCTCCCGCCAGGGCGAGGGCGAGCCCGCCGCCCACCAGCCCAACCTTCACGCCCCTGCGCACGCCGCTGAACCCCCCGCGTCGAACAGGACGGGGAACACGCCAAACCGGATCGCGTTGCATGCCCGGTTTTCGCGGCCATCCCTGTACCGACGAGGTTCGATGTTCGCCCGCTTTGTCGATCGTCCCGTCCTGGCGGGCGTGATCTCGGTGCTGATCACCCTGATCGGCGCCGTGGCGGGCCTGACCCTGCCCATCGCGCAGTTCCCGGAGATCGCGCCGCCGATCATCAACATCCAGGCGACCTATCCCGGCGCCAGCGCGCAGCAGGCCTACGACGCGGTGACGACGCCGCTGGAACAGGAGATCAACGGCGCGCAGCACCTGCTCTACATCGCCTCGACCAGCAACACCGACGGCAGCGTCAACCTCGACGCGACGTTCGAGATCGGCTCCGACCTCGACGCCGCCGCCGCCGAGGTGCTGACCCGCGCCAACCGGGCGGAGGCGCGGCTGCCGGCCTCGGTGCGCTCGCAAGGTCTGGAGATCCAGAAGAGCACCCGGCAGCAGCTCGGCAACATCGTGCTCTATGCCGAGCCGGGCTCGCCCTACGACGAATTGTTCCTGGCGAACTGGGCCGAGACGCAGGTCATCAAGCCGCTGCGCCGGGTCGACGGCATGGGCCGCATCCAGAACTTCTCGCAGAAGCGCTACGCCATGCGGCTGTGGCTCGACCCCGTGAAGATGGAGGCCCTGGCGCTCAGCCCCGACGCGGTGATCAAGGCGGTGAGCCAGCAGAACGAGCAGATCACCACCGGCTCGCTCGGCAAGCCGCCGACGGACGGCAAGCCGACGCCGTTCGAGTTGCAGGTGGTGACTCAGGGGCGCCTCAGCCAGCCGCAGGAATTCGCCAACATCCTCCTGCGCGCCAACCCGGACGGCTCGGTGGTGCGGGTGCGCGACGTGGCGCGGGTGGAACTGGGCTCGGAGCAATACGGCGTCCGGTCCAGCTTCGACGGGAAGCCGTCCGCGACGCTCGGCCTCTACCAGACCCCCGGCGCCAACGCCGTCCACGTCATGGACGGGGTGAAGGCGACGATGGAGGAACTGGCCCGGCGCTTTCCTCCGGGCCTGAAATACAAGATCGCCCTCGACCGCACGGAATTCGTCCGCGAGGCGATCACCGAGGTGGTGCACACCCTGTTCGAGGCGCTGATCCTCGTGGTCGTCGTCACCTACATCTTCCTGCAGAACTGGCGGGCGACGCTCATCCCCTCCATCGCAGTGCCCGTGGCGCTGGTGGGCACGTTCGGGCCGATGGCCCTGCTCGGCTTCTCCTTCAACACCCTCAGCCTGCTCGGCATGGTGCTGGCGGTGGGGCTCGTGGTCGATGACGCGATCATCGTGGTGGAGAACACCGAGCGGCTGATGGACGAGGGGATGGAGCCCCGCCCGGCCGCCCGCGAGGCGGTGAACGAGGTGGCGGGCCCGGTCATCGCGACGACGCTGGTCCTCGCCGCGCTGTTCGTGCCGGTGGCGTTCATCCCCGGGCTGACGGGCCAGCTCTACAACCAGTTCGCGCTCACCATCGCCATCTCGGTGATGATCTCGGCGGTGGTCTCCCTCACCCTCACGCCGGCCCTGTGCGGGATGATCCTGAAGCACCGGCCGGAGGGGGCGGACAAGCGCCAGAGCCGCTGGAAGGCGCCGCTGCGCTGGTTCAACCGGGCGCTGGAGAAGGCGGCGAACGGGCTGACGACGATGATCGGCGCGCTGAGCCGCCACGTCGTCCTCGTCGGGCTTGCCTTCGCAGCCTTCGCGGCGGTGACGGTGCTGCTGGTGATGCAGCGCCCCACCGGCTTCGTGCCGAACGAGGACCAGGGCTATTTCTTCGCCGACGTCGCCCTGCCCAAGGGCGCCTCGGTGGACCGTACCGACAGGATGGTGGAGCGCCTGGGCAAGTCCCTGCGGGACATGCCGGAGGCGGAGCACACGATCGGGGTGATCGGGCGCAGCATCCTCGCGGATGCGGTGGCGCCGTTCTACGGCTTCCAGATCCCGATCCTGAAGCCCTGGGGCCAGCGCACGGCCACCGCCGACGACGTCATCGCCCGCGTGCAGAAGGAGTTCCGGCACGATCCGGACGGCAAGGTGCGGGTGGTCAACCCCTCGCCGCTGCCCGGCCTCGGCACCCGCAGCGGCCTGACCCTGGAGATCCAGGATCGCAGCGGCACGGGCGGGATCAAGCTCGCGGAGGCGGCGCAGTCCTTCATCGACGAGATGAGCAAGAACCCGAATATCGGCCAGGCGCTGCCGACCACGAGCTACGGCGTGCCGCAGATCCGGCTTGAGATCGACCGGGCCAAGGCCGAGCAGCTCGGCGTGCCGCTGCAGAACCTGTTCGACGCGCTGGGCACCTATGTCGGGTCGAGCTTCGTGAACCTCTTCAACCGGTTCGGCTTCGTCTATCAGGTCTACGTGCAGAGCGAGGCCTCGGGCCGGCGCACGATCCAGGACCTGGAGGCCCTGCCGGTCCTCAACGGGCGCGGCGAGCCGGTGCGGATCGGCTCCCTGGTGCGCGCGGAATTCACCAGCGGGCCGACGGCGGTCCTGTCCTACAACACCTATCCGGCCATCGAGGTCGCCATCGAAGTGGCCTCCACCGCGAGCTCCGGGACGGTGCTGAAGGAGGTCGAGGCGCTGGCCAAGAGCAAGCTCCCCTCGGATTACGCCGTGGAATGGACTGACGTCGCCTATCAGGAGAAGGTCGCGGGCGGCTACGCGCCGCTGATCTTCGGGCTCGGCGTGCTGATGATCTTCCTGCTGCTCGCCGGGCAATACGAATCCCTGCGCCTGCCCTTCGTGATCCTGCTGGCGACGCCCATCGCGATCTTCGGCGCGGTGGGGGCGCTCGCCCTGCGCGGGCTCGACCTCGACATCTTCGGGCAGATCGGGCTGCTGCTCCTCGTCGGGCTCGCGGCGAAGAACTCGATCCTGCTCGTCTCCTTCGCGGAGGATCTGCGGCGGCAGGGCGACGACGCGCTCAAGGCGGCGCAGGATGCGGCGCGGCTGCGGATGCGGCCGATCCTGATGACCTCCTTCGCCTTCATCACCGGCTCGATCCCGCTGGCCATCGCCTCGGGGGCGGGCGCCAACGCCCGCGTCTCCATGGGGACGGTGGTCATCGGCGGCCTCGTGGTGGCGACCTTCATCACCCTGTTCGTGACGCCGACCTTCTACGTCGCCTTCGAGCGCCTGCTCGGCAGCAAGGACACGGCGAAGGACAAGGATGAAAAGCCCGCCGAAAAGGCGCGGGAGGCCGAGCCGGCGCCGACGTGAAACAGCGCATTGCATTTTGAATGCGCGAGGCAGAAGCTTCTCCGGTACCGCCCCAACGAAGGGTGGGCCGGAGGAGACGGTTTCCATGAGCACACGGCGCGATTTCCTGCATCTCACCGCGGCGGCCACCGCCGTCGGCGCCCTGGCGGCCCCGGCCAGGGCCGAGAGCCCGGCCACCGGACCGGGGCACCCGATCCCGCCCAGCGGCGGTGACATGCTCCGCCTCGTCACCTTCGTCCCCGATGCGGGCAAGGCCGCGCGCCTCGGCGCCGTGACGGGGGACGGGCGCGTGATCGACCTGTCGCAGGTCGCCGTGCCGGGGCTCGACACGACGCGGATGGTCTCGCTGATCGAGGCGGGTCCGAAGGCCCTCGACATGGTGCGCCGCGCCGCCGCCTCCGGCGACGGGCCGAAGGTCGAGACCGTGCGCCTGCTGGCGCCGATCCCGGCGCCGACGCGCAACGTCTACGCCGTGGGCTGGAACTACCTCGAACACTTCGCCGAAGGGCAGGCGACCAGCCTCGCCAAGACCGAATACCCGGCCCACCCGGTGTTCTTCACCAAGGGCGTGAACACGGTGAACGGCCCCTACGACCCGATTCCCTACAATCCCGAGGTCTCGACGCAGATCGACTGGGAAGCCGAACTGGCGATCATCGTCGGCACGGGCGGAACCAACATCAAGGAAGCCGACGCGCTGAACCACGTCTTCGGCTACAGCGTCATGAACGACACCACCGCCCGCGACATGCAGCGCACCCTGCACGGCGGCCAGTGGTTCAAGGGCAAGAGCCTCGACGGCCACGGGCCGTTCGGTCCCTGGATCGTCCCCGCCTCGGACATCGACCCCTCGAACCTGCGCCTGCTGCTGCGGGTCAACGGCGCGGTGAAGCAGGATGCCTCGACCCAGCAGATGTACTTCAAGGTCGCGCGGATCGTCTCGGAACTGTCGCGGGGCCTCACCCTGGTGCCGGGCGACATCATCGCCACCGGCACGCCCCCCGGCGTCGGCTTCGCCCGCAAGCCGCCGGAATTCCTCAAGCCCGGCGACGTGATGGAGACCGAGATCGTCGGCCTCGGCACCCTGCGCAACGTGATCCAGCCGGTTCATTCCTGAGACCGGGCTTGAGCGAGCGTCGTACGGAGGCTCGCGACAAAATGCGTCAGACTTTTCCGCGCGATCGAGGCCGCATTCCTCGTCGAGCGGAAAAGGAAGTTAAGGTGAGGCAGCTACCGTAAGGGGCAACGACAGAACGATCTTCGGTTGCCTGATGCTGACGGTGTTAGGATGTTTCCTCGGTGAGCACGACCTATGGTTGGTTGCGCTCGCCGCCTTCGTTTGCACGCTGGCCTCGGCCGCCTGCATCGTGCTGCTCCACCACGCCCGGCGGAGCCCGAAGCCCTGGCGAGGGGCCTGGATCGCCGTCGCTGCGGTGGCGGGCGGCTCCGGAATCTGGGCAACCCACTTCATCGCCATGCTCGCCTTCGAGCCGAGCCTTCCGACCGGCTACACGATCAGGCTGACGATCCTCTCGCTGGCCTATGCCATCGCCCTTACCGGGGCTGGGCTTGCGGTGGCGCTGTGGCGGGCGCTGCCGGGCGCACCCCTGTTCGGCGGCCTGATCCTCGGCGGCGGCATCGCGGCGATGCACTACACCGGCATGGCCGCCTTCGAGGTGCCGGGCCACCTCAGGTGGGATCCCACCCTCGTCGTCGCCTCGCTGATCCTCGGCGGGGTGCTCGGCGCCGCCGGGCTTCAGGTCGGACTGGCGCGCCAGGGGCTGACCGGGCGGGGCGTCGGCGCGCTCCTGCTGCTGGCGGCGATCTGCGGCCACCATTTCACCGCCATGGGCGCGATCACCATCGTGCCCGACCCATCGGTCGCCATCACCGACAGCGCCATTCCGGCCCGCTGGCTCGGAATGGGCGTCGCCCTCGCCAGCGTCGCCATCCTCCTGATGGCCATCGGCGCGCTGATGCTCGACCTGCGCGAGCGCCGCCAGGCGATCCTGGCGCGGGAGCGGCTGAACAGCCTCGCCAATGCCGCCGTCGAGGGGCTTCTGGTCTGCCGGGGCGAGACCATCGTCAACGGCAACGACAGCTTCGGCGCCCTCGTCGGGCTGCCGGCTGCGGACCTCGGCGGCGTGCCCCTGACGCGCTTCCTGCCGGGGGCGGGGGCGCAACTCGCGCTGGTCGGGCAGGGGGATCTGCCCATCGAGGCCGAGCTGAGCGGGGCGCAGGGCGAGATCATTCCGGTGGAACTCATCGTCCGCCCCGTCACCTACGGCAGCGAGCCCCACTTCGCCGTCGCGGTGCGCGACCTGCGCGCCCGGCGCAAGGCCGAGGGGCAGATCCAGTTCCTCGCCCACCACGACGCGCTCACCGGCCTCGCCAACCGCGCGAGCTTCACCCTGCGGCTGGAGCGGGAGATGAAGCGGGCGGCGGCCACGAAAGGCAAGCTCGCGGTGCTGTGCCTCGACCTTGACCGCTTCAAGGAGGTCAACGACCTCTTCGGCCACGCCGCGGGCGACGCGCTCCTCGTCAGCGTGGCGCGGACGATCACGGCGCTCCTCGACGAGAACCAGCTGATGGCCCGCCTCGGCGGCGACGAATTCGCGATCCTCATGCCCTGCGACCACGCGGTGGCGGCGGGCCGCCTCGCGGAGGCGGTGCTCGACGCCCTGCGCACCGAGAATCTCGAGATGGTCGGCCCGGCCGCCGCCGCCAGCATCGGCATCGCGGTCTACCCGGACAATGCCGACGAGCGCGCGCTGCTTCTCAGCTACGCCGACACCGCCCTCTACCGGGCGAAGTCGGAGGGGCGGAGCACGTATCGCTTCTTCGAGGCGACGATGGGCGCGCAGGTGCGCGACCGGCGGCTCCTGGAACACGACCTGCGCCATGCCGTGGCGCGGGACGAGATGCATCTCGTCTACCAGCCGCAGAGCGATGTCGCCTCGGGCCGGGTGATCGGGTTCGAGGTCCTGCTGCGCTGGCAGCACCCCGTGCGCGGGGCGGTCTCGCCCGCGATCTTCATCCCCATCGCCGAGGAGAGCGGCCTGATCCTGTCGATCGGCGAATGGGTGCTGCGCGAGGCATGCCGCGAGGCGGCGGGCTGGACCAATCCGCTCACCGTGGCGGTGAACGTGTCGGGGGTGCAGATCCACGCGCCGAACCTCGTGCCGCTGGTGCAGGAGGTGTTGCGCGAGACCGGTCTGGCCCCCGAGCGCCTGGAGATCGAGGTAACGGAGACCGCGCTGATCCGCGAGCCGGCCCGCGCCCAGACGACGCTCCGGCAGCTGAAGACCCTCGGCGTGCGCATCGCCATGGACGATTTCGGCACGGGCTATTCCTCGCTCTCGAACCTGCGCGCCTACCCGTTCGACAAGATCAAGATCGACGGCTCGTTCATCCGCACCGTGGATTCGAACGCGCAGACGGCGGCCATCGTCCGCTCGGTGCTCGGCCTCGGCCGGGGCCTCGGGATGCCGGTCCTCGCGGAGGGGGTCGAGACGGCGGAGGAGCTGAGCTTCCTCGTGGGCGAGAATTGCGCGGCGGCGCAGGGCTACCTGATGGGCCGTCCCAACCGGATCGCGACCTTCGCCCACCTCACCCATCCGCCTGAGGACAGCACCCTCGCCGCCTGAAAGGGCGTGCGGGGGAAATTGACGTGGGCGCGGCCGGCGCCTACGCCCGGGTTCTTCCGTCTCCCTCGCGAAGGACCGAGCGATGATCGTCGAAATGCGCGTCTATTACTGCGCCCCGACCCGGCTTCCCGCCCTCCTCGACCGGTTCCGCACCATCACGATGGGCTTCTTCGAGAAGTACGGGATCGAGCAGGTCGGCTTCTTCACGACCCTGGTCGGGCCGGACAACCACGCCCTGACCTACTTCCTGAAGTGGGACAGCCTCGCCGATCGCGAGCAAAAGTGGAACGCCTTCCAGGCCGATCCCGAATGGATCGCCAAGCGCGGCGAGACCGAGAAGGACAAGCCCATCGTGGCGCGGATCGAGAACACCTTCCTCGCCCCGACGGATTTCTCGGCCCTGCGCTGAGGCGCGTCAGGCCATCGCGACCGCCGCCCCGGTCAGAGCCTCCACCTCCGCGACCACGCGGTCCTGGTGGAAATGGTGGAGCATGTGCCCGGTGCCGCGAAGCCACGTGTAGCGGGCGCCGGGGATCATCGCGGCGGCCACGGCGCCGTGCAGGGCGTTGTTGACGACGATGTCGGCCGTGCCGGCGAGGATGCGCACCGGCACCCGGCAGGTCGGGTAGGCCGCCGCCGCCCGCGCCAGCGCCGGCCAGACGCTCATCGCGTCCTCGCCCTCCGCGATCATGCGGGCCGGGCCGCTGGCCCGGAGCCATGGAAAGCGCGCGGCGAAGTCCGGCGGCACCGCCTGCGGCAGGAAGATCGCCCGCCAGAGCAGCGGCAGCATCGCCCGGTCGAGGCTTCCGGCCAGCATCGTCGCGAGACCGTCGCCGAGGCCCGGCACGGCGCGCGGGCCGAACAGGGCCTGTTCGAGGCGTGGTTCGGGGAAGCACAGCGGCGCCAGGGCCACCACGCCTCTCACCGAGTCCGGGTGCGACAGGGCGAGGCAGAGCGCCACCGTCGCCCCGAAGGAATGGCCGACCACCACCGGCCGCCGCAGGGCGAGATGGTCGATCGCCTCGCGGATCGCCGCCGCCTGCCGCCAGGGCGAGGCGTCCACGAGCCGCCGCCGGCTGCTGAGCCCATGGCCCGGCCGGTCCACGGCGACGACCCGGTGCCGCCCGGCGAGGCCGGGCATCAGCGGCAGCCACATGTCCTCCAGCGCCATCAGCGTACCGTGGATCAGCACCACGTCACAGCCCTCGCCCGCACCCGTATCGGCGCAGGCGATGCTGCCCCCGTCCGCCAGCGTGACGAGGGTCCGCGCGATATCGCCCGCCGGCGTGTCCACGCTCAGGAGCGCCGCCCCGGCCGGAGCAGGGTCGCGGCGGCGAGGCCGAGGCCGACCACCGCCGAGGCCGTGGCGAGCGGGTGCAGGCTCGCCCGCGTGTAGGCGCTCCGGCGCAGCACCGGGAAGGGCTGGTCGCCGTGGACATGGCCGGTGTCGTCGAGTTGCGGTTCGTGCAGCGCCCCGGCCGGGCGGCGGGGCGCCATGGTGCGCTTCTGCAGGGCGGCGATCTGCCCGGCGAGGTGGTCGTAGGCCCCCGGCGCGAATTCCTTGCCGGCGATGAACATCTTGCCCGCCCCGCCGACCACGATGTCCCGCTGCGGGCGCACGGCGGCGTGGAGGATCGCCCGCGCCACCTCGTCCGCCGAGTAGACCGGCGGCGGCAGCATCGGCTCCTTGTCGAGGTAGTTGCGCGCCCGGCGGGGAAGGGGGGTGTCGATGGAGGCGGGCTTGACCAGCGTCACCGAGATCGGCGCGTCGTCGAGGCGCAGTTCCATGCGCAGGGCGTCGGTGAAGCCCTTCACCGCGTGTTTCGAGGCCGAGTACATCCCCTGGAAGGGGAAGGCGAGGTCCGAGGCGATGGAGCCGACGTTGATCAGCGCCCCGCCCCGTTTCTTCATCAGCCCGACCGCCACCAGCGAGCCGTGGACGGTGCCCCAGAAATTCGTGCGCATCAGGCGCTCGTGATCCTCCTGGCTGACCTCGGCGAGGGGGCCGTAGATCGTCAGCCCGGCGACGTTGACCCAGGTGTCGACACCGCCGAACGCGGCCACCGCCTTCGCGGCGATCTCCTCCACCTGCTCCCGCTCGCCGACATCGGCGCCGACGGCCAAGGCCTGCCCGCCCTCGCGGACGAGGTCGGCGGCGATCCGGTCGAGGGCCGCGCCGCTCCGGGCCGCCAGCACGACCCGCGCGCCCTGGGCGGCGGCCCTCCGCGCCGTGGCCAGCCCGATCCCGGACGAGGCGCCGGTCACGACGATCGTCTGGTCCGCGAGGGGTTTGTGCTGCATGGCCGGTGTTCCCGAAACTGACGCGGCACGGATGCCGCTCGGGTTGGCTACCCACGGAACTCCGCTCAAGTTTCCGGGACGCCGGCGTGTCGCCGGGTAGGCGTGGGCTCCCGTTGCGTGTAACGCCTGGGAAACGGGATGATTTGGCAATCGGCGGGGAGGGGGTTGGCGTTGGGCCTCGCGCGCAAGGTCGTGCTCACCGGAACGCTGTTCGTCCTCGTCGCGGGCGGCGCCTTCGCCATGACGCGGCCGGGCGCCACCGCCGCCCTCGCCGGGTGGCGCGAGTCCCTGGACGCTTTCCTGCCCGGCCGGACGCCCGCTCCGGCCGCCCGGCTCCCGGCCCCGCGCACGGCCGTCGAGGACGGGCGCACGATCGTGCGTCTCACCGCCGCCGAGCGGGCGCGGATCGGCATCGTCACGAAGGTGCTGCCCGCAGAGCCGCATCCGCGCGAGTCGACCGGCTACGGCAGCCTCCTCGACGTCGCCCGCGTCACCGAACTCACGAACAGCTATGCGGGCGCCGTGGCCGCCCTCCAGACCGCGAAGGCGCGGGCCGAGGTGTCGGTGAGCGCCGCGCGCCGGCTCAAGAGCCTCGGCGCGGCGGCGGTCGCCACGGCGCAGATCGAGACCGCCGAGGGCACGGCGCTCACCGACCTCGCGGCGGTCACGGCGGCCGAGTCGCAGGTGCGCACGCTGGCCGCCACCGCCCGGCAGGAATGGGGCTCGGTGATCGGCAAGGCGATCATCGAGCGCGGCGCCCTGGTGACGCGGCTCATCGAGCGCGACGACTTCCTGATGCAGGTGACGCTGCCGCCGGGGGAAGCCCTGGCGAAGCCGCCCCAGACCGCCTTCGCCGAGGTGCCGCCGCAGAGCGAGCGGGTGCCGCTCCGCCTCGTCTCTCCCGCCACGCGCACGGATCCAAGGATCCAGGGACAGAGCTTCTACTATCTCGTCTCCGGCGAGAGCGGGCTCCTGCCCGGCATGAGCGTCATGGCCTTCCTGCCCACCGGCAAGGCCGCGACCGGCGTGCTCGTCCCCGAGGATGCGGTGGTCCATGCCGAGGGCGGCACCTGGGTCTATCGCGGCCTCGGGGACGATTCCTACGTGCGCCACCCCGTGCGGCCCGACGCGCCGATGTCGGCCGACAGCTTCGTCGTGGAGGATCTGCCCGACGGTAGCAAGATCGTCCTTTCGGGGGCGCAGGCGCTCCTGTCGGAGGAGCTGAGGAGCCGCATCCGCGTCGTCGGCGACGACGATGACTGAGGAGACGCCCTCGGGCCTCCAGGCGGCCCTGGTCGGCGCCTCGGTGCGGCTGCCCCGCGTGGTGCTGGCGCTGGCCTGCGCCCTCCTCGTCTTCGGGCTCTACGCCCTGGCCGGGGCGCGCTACGACGTGTTCCCCGAATTCACGCCGCCCACGGCCACGATCCAGACCGAGGCGCCCGGCCTCGACCCGGAGCAGGTCGAGGTGCTGGTGACGCAGATCGTGGAGGGGGCCGTCGCCGGCCTTCCGGGGCTGGAGACCCTGCGCTCCTCCTCGATCCAGGGCCTGTCGGTGGTCACGGCCACCTTCCGGGCGGGGAGCGGCGTCGATCAGCTGCGCCAACGGGTGAACGAGCGCATCGCCGCCCTGCCGGGGCGCCTGCCGCAGGGCGTCTCGGCGCCGTCGATGACGCCGCTCACCTCCTCGACCCTCACGGTGCTCCTCGTCGGCCTCACCTCCGCGCGTCGGGACGCCATGGACTTGCGCACGCTCGCCGATTGGACCGTGCGCCCGCGCCTCCAGGCGGTGCCGGGCATCGCCCAGGTCTCGGTCTATGGCGGCGCGGTGCGCTCCCTCCAGGTGCAGGTGCGCCCCGACGACCTGATCCGCCACCAGATCGGCCTCAACGACGTCCTCGCCGCCGCCCGCAAGGCGACCGGCGTGCGCGGGGCGGGCTTCGTGGACACGCCGAACCAGCGCGTCGTGCTGCGCACCGAGGGGCAGGCCCTCACCCCGGAGGCGCTCGGCCGCACGGTGCTCGCCAACGAGGGCGGGGCCAGCGTGATCCTGGCCGACGTCGCCACCGTCACCGCCGCGCCGGAGCCCGCGATCAGCGCCGCCCTGGTCGACGGCAAGCCCGGCGTGCTGATGATGGTCGGCGCGCAGGTCGGCGTCGACACCCTCGCCGTCACCGCCCGGCTCGAAGCCGCCCTCGACGAGTTGCGCCCCGCCCTCGACCGCGAGGGCGTGTCCCTGCGCCCTGACCTGTTCCGCCCGGCCGACTTCGTCGGGGTCGCTACCGGCAACGTGCTGTTCGCCTTGGGCCTCGGCGGCGGGCTGGTGGTGATCGTGCTCCTCGTCTTCCTGGGGGATTGGCGCACGGCGCTCATCAGCGCGGCGGCGATCCCGCTCTCGCTCGTGGCGGCGGCCCTGGTGCTGCAAGCCTGGGGCGAAAGCCTCAACACCATGACGCTCGGCGGCCTCGCGCTCGCCATCGGCGAGGTGGTGGACGATGCGGTGATCGGCGTCGAGAACGTCACCCGCCGCCTGCGCGAGGCCGGGCGCGCCACCCTCGGCCAGCGGGCACGGCTGGTGCGCGACGCCATCCTGGAAGTGCGCAGCTCCGTCGCCTATGCGACGCTCGCGGTGCTGCTGATGTTCCTGCCGGTCCTGTCGCTCACCGGCGTCGCCGGACGGCTGTTCGGGCCGCTGGCGCTGGCCTATGTCGCCGCCGTCGTCGCCTCGCTCCTCGTCGCCCTGACGGTGACGCCTGCGCTGTCGCTCGTCCTCCTCGGCGGCAGGACCGGACGCGCCGGGCCGGCGATGGACCCGCCCGCCGTGCGCTGGAGCCGCCGGTTCTACCTCGCGCTGCTCACCCGCGCCGGCCGCGCGCCGCGGACGGTGGTCGCCTTCGGGATCGTCTCCGCGCTCGCCGGGGCGGCGCTGGTGCCCGGCCTCGGCCTGTCCTTCCTGCCCGACCTGAGGGAGGGGCACCTGATCCTCCACATGGTGGCCGCGCCCGGCACCTCGCTGACGGAATCGCAGCGGCTCGGCACCCTCATCACCGCCGAGCTGAAGGCCATCCCCGGCGTGCGCGCGGTGGCCTCGCAGATCGGCCGGGCCGAGGCCGGCGAGGACACCGCCGGGCCGCATTACAGCGAGATCCACATCGACCTCGAACCCGGCCTCGGCGGGGCGGCGCAACGCGGGATCGAGGGGCGGATCCGCGACCTGATCGCCGGGTTTCCCGGCCCGGCCTTCTCGCTGAAGTCGTTCCTGACGGAGCGGATCGAGGAGGTCATCTCCGGCTTCACGGCGCCGGTCGTCGTCAACGTGGTCGGCAACGACCTCGACCGGATCGAGGCCGCCGCCCGCGCCGTCGCGCGGGAACTCGCCGAGGTCCGGGGGGCGCGGGACGTGCAGCAGGCCGCCCCCGCCGGCCTGCCGCAGGTGACGGTTGCCCTGCGGCAGGTCGATCTGCGCCATTGGGGGCTCGATGCCATCGAGGTGCTGGAAGCGGTGCGCACCGCCTACCAGGGCGACACGGTGGGCCAGACCTACCGGGGCAACGCGGTGTTCAACGTGATCGTCCTCCTCGAGGCCCATGCGCGGGAGCGCCTGAGCACCATCGGCGACCTGCCCCTTCGGACGCCGGGCGGACGCTACCTCCGGCTGTCGCAGGTGGCCGACGTCTACGAGAGCACCGGCCGCTATCAGGTGCAGCACCAGGGCGCGCAGCGGGTGCAGGCGGTGACGGCCAACGTCGTCGGGCGGGACATCGCGGGCTTCGTCGCGGCGGCCAAGCGCAAGATCGCCAAGGAGGTGCGTCTGCCGGCGGGCGTCTACATCACCTTCGCGGGCGCCGCCGAGGCGCAGGCGCGGGCGCGGCGCGACCTCCTGTTCCACACGGCCTTGGCCGGGTTCGGCATCGTGGTGCTGCTCGCCATCGTCACCGGCTCGGGGGCGAACCTCGCCCTGGTGCTGGCGAACCTCCCTTTCGCCTTCGTCGGCGGCGTCGCGGCGGTGCTGCTGACGGGGGGCACGCTGTCGCTCGGCTCCATCGTCGGCTTTGTCACCCTGTCGGGCATCTCGCTGCGGAACAGCGTGATGATGATCGCCCATTACGAGCAGATGGTCGCCCGCGAGGGCCGCCCCTGGGACCGGGCCACGGCCTTCGAGGGCGCCGCCGACCGGATGGTGCCGATCCTGATGACCTCCCTCGTCACCGGCCTCGGCCTGCTGCCGCTGGCGCTCGGCGCGGGCGAGCCCGGCCGGGAGATCGAGGGCCCGATGGCCGCCGTGATCCTCGGCGGCCTCGTCACCTCGACGGTGTTGAACCTCCTGATCCTGCCGATCCTCGCCCTGCGCTTCGCCCGCTTCCGGCGGGGGGAGGACTGGCGGGAGGCTGCGTGAAGGGGCTCACCGCATCGGGCGAAGTCTGGGCGGCTTGTCTTGCCCCCTCTCCCCGTCTTGCGGGGAGAGGGCTGAGCCCCCCTTGCCGGGGGCGAAGCAAGGCGGCAGCCGGGGGTGAGGGGGCGACCCGGAGGCGTCTCATCCGGCGCCCCCCCTCACCGCCGCTTCGGCTTCGCCTCCGCTTCCCGTTTGCACGGCAGGGTGCAAACGGGCCTCTCCCCGCACGCGGGGAGAGGGGAACCCGCGCTCGACCGAGAGACGTTGCGCTCCGGCTGTCGACAGTCAGTTTCGGACCCGCACCCGGAGATGAAGTTGGCGGAGGAAGGGCGGCGTCCTCTCCCTACAACGCCCCCGCCACCGCCTTGGCGATCATCCGCGAGACGCGCACGTTCGATTCCACCGTCACCCCCGCGATGTGCGGCGTGAGGATCAGGTTCGGGCAGTCCGCGAACATCGCCCCGGCCTCGACCGAGAGGGGTTCGGCGTCGAACACGTCGAGGGCGGCGCCGCCGAGATGGCCGTCCCGCAGGGCCTGCGCCACGGCGGGCTCGTCCACGACGCCGCCGCGCGCCGCGTTGATCAGGATCGCGCCCTTCGGCAGCCGCGCGAGCATCCGCGCATCGATGAGGCCCCGCGTCGCGTCCGTCAGGGGCACGTGCAGCGAGAGCACGTCCGCCCCCGCCACGAGGTCGTGCAGGGGGAGGCTGGCGACGCGACCGCCGGGTTGCGCCCAGGCATGGTGATCGGCGGGCAGGAAGGGGTCGTGCGCGCTCACCTGCATCCCGAGGGCGGCGGCGCGCTGCGCCGTCTCGCGGGCGATGGAGCCGAAGCCGACGAGGCCGAGGCGTTTGCCGGCGATCTCCCGGCCTATCAGCCGCCCGCGCGGCCAGGTCCCGGCGGCGACGTCGGCCGTGGCGCCGTAGGCCCCGCGCAGCAGCAGCATCGCCGTGGCGACGACGTACTCGGCCACCGAGACGTCGTTCGCCCCCGTCGCCGGGATCACCGTGATGCCCCGCGCCTGGCAGGCCGGCTGGTCGATGTTGTCGAGGCCGACCCCGAGGCGTCCGACGACGCGCAAGGCCGGGCCGGCGGCCAGCAGCGCCGCGTTCACCTTCGTCCGGTTGCGGACGATGAGCGCCCGCGCCCCGGACAGGGCGGCGCGCAGGTCGTCCGGCCGGTCCACCAGGGTCGGATCGTAGGCCACGTCGAAGCCCGACAGGGATTCGCGGATCGCGTCCTCGTCCATGAACTCGGTGATGACGATGTCCGGCATCGGGTATCCTCCTCGGGAGACTTGCCACCCCGTTATTGCGAGCGACGCGAAGCAATCCAGGGACACGCCACTATCGGAAACGGCCCGCCACCCCTGGATTGCTTCGCTGCGCTCGCCATGACGGCGCGGGGGGCTCAGATCGCGGCGATCTCGGCCAGGAGCTTGGCATCCACCGCGAGCCCGTCGCGCGCGGCCTTCTGGCGGAGCCCGAGCCGGCGCTGGCCGGGGAGGCGCGCGCCGGGCTGGTCCTCGATGGCAGCGGCGAGGAGGGCGAAGCGGTCCAGGGCACCGTCCCCGAAGGCGTCCGGGTCGAAGGCCAGGATGAGCTGGCCGGTGCCGGGCGGTCCGCCCTTGTCGTCGAGGAAGGAGGAGGCGTCGGCCGCGAAGGTCGCGCCCGTCAGGCCGGCGGCCAGCAGCTCCACCATCAGGGCGAGCGCCGTGCCCTTGGCGTCGCCGAGCGGCAGCATGGTGCCCGCGAGCGCGGCGGTGGCGTCGGTGGTCGGGCGGCCTTCTGCGTCGACGGCCCAGCCCTCGGGGATCGGCTCACCGCGCTGCTTGGCCGAGACGATGTTGCCCCGGGCCACCTTCGACAGGGAGAGATCGACCACCACCGGCTCCCGCCCCGGCAGGGGGCAGGCGAAGGCGATGGGGTTGGTGCCGAACACGGCGCGCTTGCCGTTCCAGGGGGCGATGGCCGCCGGAGTGTTGGCGAAGAGCAGGGCGACGAGGCCCTTGCTCGCCAGATCCTCCACGAACAGCCCCGCCGCGCCGCAATGGTGCGAGCGCCGGATCGCGGCGGCGGCGAGGCCGCTCTCCCGCGCCATGCCGGGCAGGGTATCGAGGGCGAGCGCCAGGGCCGGATAGGCGAAACCGCTCGCGGCATCGATGGCCGCCACCGCCGGGCGGGGCTTCGCGAGGGTGGGGGTCGCGTGGCCGTCGACCTTGCCGGCCTTGGCCTGCGCCGCGTAGCTCGGCACCCGCGAAAGCCCGTGGCCCTTCAAGCCATCCGCCTCGGCCCGCACCAGGGCGGCGGCGACATGCCGGGCATTGCCCGGCGCGGTGTTCGCCCGGACGAGGGCATCGGCGACCAACGTCTCGGCGTCCGGGATCGTGAGGATGTCGGCCATGGCGCTCCGGGAGTTGCCAACGGGTCCTACCCCTCTCCCCGCGTGCGGGGAGAGGGGATGATCGTCACGCGCTGCGGTAGAGCTTCGTCATCACGAACTCCCGGTGGCCGAGGGATTCGGCCGCCGTGAGCCGGCCGTTGGCCGTGCGCACCACCATGTCGATCAGCGCGTCGCCCGCCGCATCCAGCGTCATGTCCCGGCGCAGCACGCCGGTCACGTCCACGTCGATGTGCTCGCCCATGGTGCGCAGGGTCTTCGGGTTGCCGCTGATCTTGATCACCGGCACGATCGGATTGCCGATCACGTTGCCCTGGCCCGTCGGGAAGGTGTGGATCACGTAGCCCGCCGCCGCCATCAGCGTCACGCATTCGGCCGCCGCCGAGGACGTGTCCATGTAGTAGAGACCCGGACCCTTGGCCGGGGCTTCCGCCGGCTGAAGGGCGTCGATGTACCGGCACTCGCGGCCGATCTTCTCGAGGTTGCCGAGCGCCTTCTCCTCGATCGTGGTCAGGCCGCCCGCGATGTTGCCCTTGGTCGGCTGCGAATCCGACAGGTCGTCGGTCTTGTGCGCCTCGATCACGTCTTCCTGGTACGCTTTCCACATCGCGTACCACTTCTCAGCGATTTCCGGGCTCGCCGCGCGCTCCCGGCACAGGTGCTCGGCGCCGGTGATCTCGGAGGTCTCGCCGAACACGCCGTAGATCCCGTGGGGGATCAGCTTGTCGTACATGTTGCCCACCGTCGGGCAGGAGGCGAGGCCCGTCGTGGTGTCGGACTCGCCGCACTTGGTCGAGACCCACAGGTCGGTGATCGGACATTCCTCCTTGGGCAACTCGCTCGCCCATTGCAGGAGGCGCTTGGCGGCGTAGCTCGCCTTGGCGATGGTGGCGATGTCGCCGTGGCCCTCGATGCCGAAGCCCACCACCGGCTTGCCGGTCTTGGCGATGCCCTCGACCACGCGGGACGTCCAGCCGTCCTCGATGCCGATCACCACCACGGCGGCGACGTTCGGGTTCGAGCCGATGCCGATCAGGGTGCGGAAGTGGATCTCCAGATCCTCGCCGAACTGCAACCGGCCATAGGCGTGCGGCAGGGCCATCGTGCCCTTCACATTATTGGCCACCGCCTCGCAGGAGGCGTTCGACAGGTCGTCGAGGGGCAGGAGGACGACGTGGTTGCGCACGCCGACCCGTCCGTTCTCGCGCCGCCAGCCCATGAAGGTGGCGCCGGCGTAATCCTCCGAGGCGCGCTTCGTCGGCAGCGCCTGGGTGGTGAATTGGTCGGGGGCCCCGCCAGCATAGGCGGGGGGCATGGAATGCTCGAAGGCGGCCTGCAAGCTCATGGGACCCTCACCAACGCTTCGTCTTGAGATTGTGGGTGTGGACGTGCTCGCCCTTGGCGATGTCGGCCACGGCCTTGCCGATGTCCTGGCCGTACTTCCACACCGTGTCGCCGGACTTGATGTCCTTCAGGGCGACCTTGTGGCCGATGGGGATCTCCTGCTTCGCCGTCAGCCGGAAGTCCGAATTGTCGTGCGTGACCACGCACAGCATGTCCGTCCCGGCATTGAGGTTCTCGACCACGACGACGCCCACCGAATCCTTGGGGTCGTGGACGAGGAGTTGGGGAACTCCCATTGCGTGCCTCCCGCTGCTTGGTCCGCCTGTCTTGTATAAGACCTAAGAATGGGCGGTCAAGGGTGGTCTCAGGCGACGGCGCCGTCGGTGTCGACGATGTCGGCCGAGTAGCGGTTCTCGCGGGTGTCGCAGCGGCTGATGCGCAGTTCCACCGGGCGCCCGCTCACGTCGAAGGCGACGCGGACGATCTCCAACAGGGGCGATCCCTCCGGCAGGCCGAGGGCGTCCGCCTCCTCCGGCCCGGCGGCGATGGCCTGGAGCCGCTCCTGCACGCGGGTGATCAGTATGCCGTGGCGCTCCTGGTAGATCACGTACATCTCTTCGCTCATCTCCTCCGTCGCCGGGAGGTCGAGGACGGGGATGATGGCGGCCGGCACGAAGACGAACTCGTAGATCGCGGGGGCGTCCTTGAGCGTCCGCACCCGCGTGACGGCGTGCAGGGGCGCGCCCTCCTTGAGCGCGAGCTGCCGCGCCTCCTCCGCCGTGGCGGGGCGGATCGCCTGCGCGATCAGCCGGCTCTTGGGGGAGAGCCGGGCGCCCTCCGGCGTGACGATGCGGAAGAACCGGAACAGCACCGTGTCCCGCGCGTGCCGGGCGACATAGGTGCCGACCCCCTGGCGCCGCACGATCAGCTTCTCGCCCTCCAGCGCGATCAGCGCCTTGCGCACCGTGCCCTGGCTCACCCCATACTCGGCGGCGAGTTCGTGCTCGGTAGGCAGGAGGTCACCGGGCTTCCACGCGCCATCCGCGATCCGCTTCGTGATGAGGCCCTGGATCTGGACGTAGAGCGGCCTCAGCTCCGGCTTGAAGGTCGCGGCGGGGTGGTCGTTCATCGCGGGCTCGGGGGACGTCGGAAGGGCGGCGGTCTCTGCCTTGACTGCGTTAGATATCTTATATAAGACCTCACGACCAGCTTAGTGGCAGATCCCCGCGAAGGGGACAGTCGAACCGGCTTGGCCGGTTCTACCACAGGCGTTCCTGGGAGGGAGCGATGAGGCGAGAAGCCGGCACCGACGGGGTCACCCGTCCCATGCGCACGCGCCGTCATTCCAGACACCGCCATCGCTGACACGCGCCCCGCCGCAGCGGGGCCTTCCGACATGCGCCTCCGGCCCATCCCGATCGGGACGAGCGGGGCCGGGGCTCCTCGCGGCCGAGACCGCCAGCCCGGAGATGTCGAGCCATGACCACGCGCCAGCCCGCACCACCGAGTCCAGAGACGACGGATCGCAAGACCATCTCGCTCCTCGCCTTCTCGGCGACATCGGGCGTGCTGGTCGAGTTCTATGATTTCTTCATCTTCGGCTATGCGGCGGCGAGCGCCTTCCCGCACACCTTCTTCCCGAACATCTCGCCGACCTGGGCGCTGATCTTCTCCTACCTGACCTTCGGCGCCGGCTTCCCGGCCCGCCTCCTCGGGGCCTACCTGTTCGGCCATTTCGGGGACCGCGCCGGCCGGAAGACCTCGTTCCTCATCAACATCCTGATCGTCGGCGCCACGACCTTCCTGGTCGGGCTGCTGCCGGGCTACGAGACGATCGGCATCGCCGCGCCGATCCTGCTCATCACCCTGCGCATCGTCCAGGGGATCGGGCTCGGCGGCGAGTTCGGCGGGGCGGCCTCGCTGCTCGCGGAGTTCGGCGCCACGCGCAAGCACCGGGCCTTCTGGGTGTCGCTCGCCAATCTCGGCATCCCCGGCGGGGCGATGGCGGCGAGCGCCGTGCTCTACGTCCTGGCCGACAGCTTCTCGACCGGCGGCTGGCGCATCGCGATGCTGCTCTCGGTGGTCGTGGTGGTGCCCGGCCTGCTCGCCCGGTCCAAGCTCGCGGATTCGCCGCTCTTCGAGCAGCTGAAGGCCAAGGACGAACTGTCCCAGATGCCGAGCCTCGACGTCACGCGTAAGCACTGGCGGCCGATCCTGCTGCTCGCCCTGTTCTGCGCCTTCCAGCAGATGGACGGCTATGTCAGCGGCACCTACGCCATCTCGTTCATGAAGTCGGCGGGTATCCCGCTGGCGACGACGGCGGTGATCATCTTCATCGCGCGGATCGGCGACCTCCTCGGCGTGGTGATCAGCGGCCCGGCGGCGGATCTCATGACCCGGAAGAAGCTCGGCTACGTCGCGGTGATCCTCACGGCGGTGCTGTCGGTGCCCTACGCGCTCGCCATCCTGCACCAGCAGGTCTGGCTGGTGCTCGGCCTGCAATTCATCATCACCCTCACCGGTGTCGGGATCCTGCACGGGCTCGCGCCGATCCTGAACTCGGAGAGCTTCCCGACCAAGTATCGCTATTCCGGCGCGGGCATCTCCTACAGCCTGTCGGCGATCCTCGGCGGCGGCATCGCGCCGCCGCTGCTCGCCGGGCTGATCGGGCAGGACGTGGCGGGGAATTGGTTCTACATCCCCGTCGTCTACGGGATCTACGCCGTCATCGCGGTGGCGGCCCTGGCCCTCACGCCCGAGACGCGGGACCGCCGCCTCGACGACATCGCCGAGGCGAACGGGGGGAGGGCGGCCGGCGGCAAGGTGATGAACGGCTCGCCCGCCTGACGGTCCCGGCCGGACCTGCGCGAACACGATCCGAGCGTGTGGCCCCTCACTGGGTGCGCATGATCTGGATGACCGCCGGGGTGATGATCACCACGAACAGCACCGGCAGGAAGAACAGGATCATCGGCACCGTCAGCTTCGGCGGCAGGGCGGCGGCCTTCTTCTCGGCCTCGATCATGCGCAGGTCGCGGCTTTCCTGGCTGAGCACCCGGAGGGCCTGACCGACCGGCGTGCCGTAACGCTCGGCCTGGCTGAGGGCGGTGGCCACCGCCTTCACCGGATCGAGGCCGGTGCGCATCACGAGGTTCTCGTAGGCCATGCGCCGGTCCGGCAGGAACGACATCTCGGCCACCATCACCGCCAGTTCCTCCGCGAGCACCACGGACGAGACCGCGATCTCGGTGCTCACCTTCCGGAAGGCGTTCTCGATCGCCATGCCCGATTCGACGCAGATCAGCGTCAGGTCGAGGGCGTCGGGCCACGCCTTGCGGATCTCCGTCTGGCGCTTCTTGGCGGCGTTCACGAGGAACAGTTCCGGCGCCTTGATGCCGAGGAAGGCCGCGCAGATCGTCATGGCCGCGCGCATCAGGTAGGAGACGTCGAACGCCTCCAGGATGAACAGGTAGAAGATCGCCGCGATGACGGCGCCGACCGGCGCCACGAGGCGGAAGAACAGGAAGGCGGTCTCGGCGCCCTGGCCCCGGTAGCCCGCCATCAGGAGCTTGCGCTTGGCGGTGTCCGTGCCGAGCCAGCGGCGCAGGTTGTACCGCTCCACGATGTCCTTCATGTACGCCTTGGGCTCGGTGCGCAGGCTGCCCTTGGGCGTCAGCTTCTCGCGCTCGCGCCGCCGGATGATCTCTCGCTCGTCGCTCACGAGCTTCATCCGCTTGCCGAGCTTGTCCGGCTCGAGGAAGGGCTGCGCCACGGCGAAGGCGGTCGCCGCCGCCGCCACGGCGGCCAACACCGTGCCCACGAAGCGGGCGTCGAACAGCTTGCCGGCGATCTCTTCGACCATGCCGTCGTCCCCGTCAGATTTCGAAGGCGATCATCTTCTTGATGACCAGGATGCCCATGGTCATCCAGATCGCCGAGCCCACCAGGGCGATCTTGCCGGCGTCGGTCGTCCAGAGCAGCGAGATGTAGTCGGGGCTGGTGAGGGTGGTGATCCCCGCCACGCCGAAGGGCAGGGCGGCGATGATCGAGGCGGAGGCCTTGGCCTCCATGCTCATCGCCTGGATCTTGCCCCGCATCTTGGCGCGGTCGCGCAGCACCCGCGAGAGGTTGCTCAGCGCCTCGGACAGGTTGCCGCCCGATTGCTGCTGGATGTTGATGACGATCGAGAAGAAGTTCACCTCGGCGGTGGGCACCCGCTCGTGCAGCCGGGCCACCGCCTCGCCGAGGGAGAGGCCCAGCGCCTGCGTCTCGACGACGGTGCGGAACTCGCCGCGCAGGGGCTCCTCCGCCTCGCGCGAGACCATGCGGAAGCAATCGCCCACCGGGATGCCGGTCTTGATGCCGCGCACCACCACGTCGACGGCGTTGGGCAGTTCCTTGTTGAACTTCGCGACCCGGCGCAGGCGCAGGCGGCGCAGCAGGTAGGGCGGCAGGCCGAAGGCCCCGAAGAAGGCGCCGCCGAGGGCCGCGAACACGCTGTCGGTGAGCAGATACAGGAAGAAGGCGACGACGAACCCGGCGACCCCGGCGAAGGTCCAGTAGGTCTTGATGGTCCAGTCGAGTCCGGCGCGGGCGATCTTCAGGTCCAGAGTGACCTTCGTCGCGCCCTTGGCCTTGGCCTCGATCTCGCTCAGCGTCTTGGCGACCTGATCGCGCCGGTTGGCGCCGCCGCTCCGGCTCGTCGCGGTCGGGTTGGTCACGGCGATGAGCTTCAGGCGCTTGCTCGCCCGCCGCTCCCCCGGCATCAGGGCGATGATGCCGGCATAGGTGATCAGCGCGACGGCCACGCCCACGAGCCCCGTGGCGATGGGCAGGCCGGGCAGGAGGGAGCCGAGATCGGGCATGGACGTCAGGCCCCCTCGACGACTTCGGCGGCGTCGAGGGCCGCGCCGAGGCGGCTTTCCAGGCCGTAATAGCGGGCCCGCTCCCAGAAGCGCGGGCGGCCCACGCCGGTCGCCCGGTGGCGGCCGATGATCTTGCCGTTCGCGTCCTCGCCGAGGATGTCGTAGAGGAAGATGTCCTGGGTGGTGATGACCTCGCCCTCCATCCCCAGCACCTCGGTGATGTGGGTGATGCGGCGCGAGCCGTCGCGCAGGCGGGTCGCCTGGATGATCACGTCGATCGAGCCGCAGATCATCTCGCGCAGCGTCTTCGAGGGCAGGGTGAAACCGCCCATGGAGATCATCGATTCGATACGCGACAGGCACTCGCGCGGGCTGTTGGCGTGCAGCGTGCCCATCGAGCCGTCGTGGCCGGTGTTCATGGCCTGGAGGAGGTCGAACGCCTCCGGGCCGCGCACCTCGCCGACGATGATCCGCTCGGGGCGCATACGCAGGCAGTTCTTCACGAGGTCGCGCATCGTGACCTGACCCTGGCCCTCCATGTTGGGGGGCCGGGTTTCGAGGCGCACCACGTGCGGCTGCTGGAGCTGGAGTTCCGCCGCGTCCTCGCAGGTGATGACGCGCTCGTCGAGTTCGATGAACGCGGTGAGGCAGTTGAGCAGCGTCGTCTTGCCGGAGCCGGTGCCGCCGGAGATCACGACGTTGCAGCGGGACTGGCCGATGATCTTCAGGACCTCGGCGCCCTCGGGGGAGATCGCGCCGAAGCGGACGAGCTGGTCGAGGGTGAGCTTGTCCTTCTTGAACTTACGGATCGTCAGGGCCGGGCCGTCGATGGCCAGCGGCGGGGCGATGACGTTGACGCGGGACCCGTCCGGCAGGCGCGCGTCGCAGATCGGCGAGGCGTCGTCGACGCGCCGGCCCACCTGGCTCACGATGCGCTGGCAGATGTTCATCAACTGCTGGTTGTCGCGAAACCGCACGTTGGTGAGCTGGATCTTGCCGGAGACCTCGATGAAGGTCCGGCCGGCGCCGTTGACCATGATGTCGGCGATGTCGTCGCGGGCGAGCAGCGGTTCGAGCGGGCCGTAGCCCAGCACGTCGTTGCAGATGTCGTCGAGCAGTTCCTCCTGCTCGGAAATCGACAGGACGATGTTCTTGAGCCCGATGATCTCCGTGACGATGTCGCGGATTTCCTCGCGCGCCGTCTCCGCGTCGAGATGGGCGAGCTGCGTCAGGTCGATCGCCTCGATCAGGGCGCCGAAGATCAGGCTCTTGGTGCGGTAATAGTCGTCCGAGCGCGCGGCCTCGACCACGATCGGCGCCTGACGCGCCGGCTGGGGGGCGTCGCGCGCCGGGGCGGGCAGGGGGGCGGGCTGCTGCACCGTCCGCGCCTGAGGAAGGGGCGGAGGCGAAGAGGTCGAGCCGGTTTGCCGTCTACCGAACATGATGGTTGCGGATCCGCATCACGAGGCCTTGCGGCGGGCGGCGAGCTTGGCGAGCAGCGGCTCGAGCAGGCTCGCGCCCCCGCCCTTGCGCCGCGTTTCCACCCGGCCGACGGCGGCGGCGGCGAGATCGTTGAACAGCTCGGCCACCTTGGAGCCGGGCTGCACCTCGGCGATCATCTGGCCGTTGTTGGCGGCGGTGCCGAACAGGGACGGATCGAACGGGATGGTGGCCGCCAGCGGCACGTCGAGCGCCTTGGCGAACTCGGCCGCGGCGATCTCCGGCCGCTTGGACATGCCGCTGCCGTTCAGCAGCACGCGCGGAGGCGCATCGTTGGGCCGTCCGTGCTTCAGGGCGCCGAGGAGGTTCTTGGTGTTGCGCAGGGAGGCGAGGTCCGGTCCGGCGACGACGAGGATCTCGTCGGAGGCGGCGAGCACGCGCTTCGTCCAGGCGTTCCACTGGTGCGGCACGTCGAGGACGAGGCAGGGCACGCTCGCCCGCAGGTGCTCGATCAGCGTGTCGAAGGCGGGCTCGGACAGGTCGATGGTCCGGTCGAGGCTCGCGGGCGCCGAGAGCAGGCTGAGGTTGTCGCTGCACTTCGAGAGCAGCCGCTCGACCAGCGCGGCGTCCAGGCGCTCGGGGGCGAAGACCGCCTCCGCGATGCCCTGGGGCGGATCCTGGTTGAAGTTGAGCGAGGCGGTGCCGAAGCCGATGTCGAGATCGGCGATCACGGTCGGCACGCCCTGGTTGCGGGCGATGGACCAAGCGAGGTTGTGCGCCACGGTCGAGGCGCCGATGCCGCCGCGCACGCCGAAGACGGAGATGGTCCGCCCGATCGGCTTGACCCCGGCGGCGGTGAACATCTCGGAGATGGAGGCGATCAGCGTCAGCGGCTCGACCGGCGCCATCAGGTAGTCCGACACGCCCCGTTGCAGGAGCTGGCGGTAGAGCGTCACGTCGTTCAGGTGGCCGATCACCACGACGCGGGTGCCCTCGTCGCAGACCTCGGCCAGGGCATCGAGGCATTCCAGCGGCTTCGAGCGCGCGCCCTGCACCTCAAGGACGATGACGTTCGGGGTCGGGGCGTGCCGGAAGGCCTCGATGGCGGCCGCGCCGCCGCCCATGCGGACCTTGACCCTGGCCCGCTGCAAACGCCTGTCCTCGGCGGCGGCCTCGATCATGGCCGCCGTCTCGGACAATTCGCAGAAGGCCTGAATCGTGATCCGGGGCACCGGGGCGATCACGCGCTCGGCCGTCTCGCTCTGCTCCGACATCAACGGACTCTCGGGGTTGAAACTCACTATTCGGCGCCGGGGCCACCCAGGCCTCGGCGTGACACATCAGTTGCCGACCTGCGCCTTCACGGATGTCTGCCCATCCTGACGCCACTGGGTTGACGGATCCTTGCCGTCGCGCAGCTGGCCGACGTCGCGAATGCGTTTGACCGAGTCGATCCGGCCCTCCGGGCGCCCGCGCACGAGGTCGACCGGGTCGGCGACCTGGGCGGCCACCATCGATTGGGTCGAGCAGCCGAAATTCCAGAAGGGCTTGTTGCTGTTGTCCCGCGCGAAGTCGCTGGCGCCGAGATCCTGGGGCCAGGTCCCGCAGGCATCGGCCACCTTGGCCTGCATCCGCTGGAAGCTGAGGCGGATCGGCGCGGCGAGCCCGGGGGCGGCCACCGCGTAGGGGTTGGCGACGATGTCGCGCCGGGCCACGCCGTCCTGGCCCGCCCGCTGCAGGATGTGGCCCGCCGTCCGCTCGGTGGCCGCCGCCTGGGCCGGAGGCAGGCCGCGCGGCACCTCCATCAGCATGCCCCCCCGCCCGTAGCGGCGGTATTCGAGCATGAAGGCGTCCACGTCGTCCCCCTGGCGGGGGTCGAGATGGCCGGGGCCGGTGGGGAACACGTCGAGGCTGCGGGTGCCGTCCGCCAGCACGATCGGGTGACGGGCGCGGTAGTCGGAGGGGGTGATCGCCCCCGTCACGGGCGGCTCGGTCTTGCAGGCGCCGGCCAGGGCCGCCAGCGCGCAGGCACAGGCGAGCTGCAACCGCAGCCTGGTGACAATCGGCGAGGGGGCGGGCGTCGTGCGTCCGGTCATCTCGGTCCTCGGCGGTCGGGCCGCGCTCGGTGGGGGGCTACTCGACGATGAAGCCGACGCGGCCGCGATAGGTGGGAGCCAGCGGCGGGGCGCCGACCTTGCCGTAAAGGCGGTTGAACTGGCCGAGCAGCACGGCCTGGGTGTCGGGCGTGTCGACGAGGTTGTCGTCCGGCCGGGTGACCTGACGCGGCTCGACCGGCTTGGCGATGTACGGCGTCACCATGATCATCAGCTCCGTCTCCTGGCGCTGGTAATCGCGGGAGCGGAACAGGGCGCCGAGGATCGGCAGGTTGATCAGGCCCGGCAGGCCGGTGAGCGCCTGCTTGTTGACCTGCTGGATGAGGCCGGCGGTCATCATCACGCCGCCGGAGGGCAGTTCCACCGTCGTCTCGGAGCGGCGGACCCGCGTGCCCGGGACGGCGACCGACGCGGAGCCGAACGTGTAGTTGAAGCTCTGCTGCGGATCGATCTCGGTCACGTCGGTGGCGACACGGATCGAGATGCGGTTGTCGGCGAGCACGACCGGCGTGAACGAGAGCGCCACGCCGTATTGCTTGAACTCGATGCCCGGCGTGCAGGAGCCGGTGGTGCAGGAGGCCGAGGAGGGAACCGGGAACTCGCCGCCGGCGAGGAACTTCGCCGCCTCGCCGGAGATCGCGGTCAGCGTCGGCTCGGCGAGGATGCGCGAGACGCCGGCTTGTTCCAGGGCCTTGACGGTCGCCGTGAGCGAGAAGCCCGCCCCCTGCGCCGAGGCCTGGAACTGGCCGCTGCCCGTGCTGCCGCCGGTGATCGGGAAGGCGGTCGGGTTGCTGAGCGCGGGCGAGGTCGCCAGCGACCCGAGCGGGTTGATGGCCGACCAGTTGCCGTTCAGGTTCACGCCGAACTGCTTGATGGCGTTGCGCGAGACCTCCATCACGGTGACGCGCAGCATCACCTGATCCTTGTTGCGGATCGTGAGGTTGTTGATCACCGCGCCGCGCACGCCGGCGGCGACGCCGCCCGTGGAGCCCCCGCCCGTGGCGCCGCCGGAGCCAAGGCCGACGAAGGCGTTGGCGATGTCGATCGCCTGCTGCGCCTCGGCCGAGGAATTCACGGAGCCGGAGAGCAGCACCGAGGCGCCGGAGGAGCGCACGTCGAACCGCCCGGTGGGGATGCTCTGCAGGAGCAGCTCGCGCAGGGTGCTGAGGTTCAGGTCGCGGGCGACGGTGACGTCGAGGGCCGCGATCTGGCGGCCTTCCGCATCCATGATGAAGATGGTGGTGGCGCCATCGGCCATGCCGATCACGAACACCTTGCGGGTCGAGCGCACCACGGCGTTCGCCACCGCCGGATTGGCGACGAACACTTCCTTCGCGTCCCGCGGCAGGTCGACGATCATCGAGCGGCCGGCGGTCAGTTCGACCCGGCGGCTGGTGTTCGCCTCCGCCGCGCCCACGGTGACGATTGGCGCCGGCCCGAGGGTGCCGCGCTCCTGCGAGCCGCGCAATTGCGCCGCCGCCGGACCCGGCAGGGCCGTGAGGGCGGCGAGCGCCAGGGCGCCGAGGCGGCGCGGGGCGGCGGGGCGGTCGATCATGGCGCGAGCCTTCCTGTCGCGAACCGTCATGGCGCTCACGGCGTGTGCTGCCGGGTGATGCCGAAGCGCACCACGGTCAGCCCCGGTTCGGGACCGGCCGCCTCGGCGACCGGTGTTTCGGTGTCGGCGGTGTGGCCCGCATCGGCGAGGCTGCGCAGCGCCAGGGAGAGCGACCCGATCTTCTGGGCCAGCGTCACCGTCTCGGCCTGGGGCGGCGTGAGGGCGAGCGTCGCGGTCTCGCCCGTGACCACGTTGGTCCCGTTCTTTTCCTGGATGAGCTGGCCCACGGCCAGCACACGGATGTCGCGCAGGATCGTCTGCGAGACCTGCACGTCCGACCCCGCCGTCTTGGACGCGGCGTCGTCGCGGAAGGTGCGGATCACGTCGACCCGGTCGTTCGGCAGGATGAAGCCGCCGGCCGAGTTGGTGCCCCGGCTGTCGGTGACGATGGCCACCGCCCGCATGCCGGCCGGCAGGATCGCGGCCATGAAGCCGCTCTCGGGCCGGACGAGCTTCTGCGCGCGAATCGGCTCTCCGGCGAGGAAGGGCGAGCGCACCGTGGCGCCGACCGTCGTCTCCAGGGCGTCGGGCTTGTCCTTGCGGGTCACGAAGCCGGGGGAGACCGCCGATTCGGGCCAGTTCTGCCAGCGCAGGTCGGCCGCCTGGAGCACCTGCCCCATCGGCTCGTCGGCGGCTGCAACCAGAACGTCGGTCGTGGGTGGCGGCGGTGCCTGAACGACCTTCTCCGGCGAAGGGGGCGGAGGCGGGGGGCTGCCTCCCATCAGGTAGGCTGCCCCGCTGCCCGCGAGGAGGGCGATGCCGAGCACGGCGAGGCGGGCGGGTTTCATCGAGCTTCCGGTCGGGCCTGGAGTCTGCGGAGCGCCGGGTCGGCGGACATGACCGGAAGTTGCGCTCGATTGGTGTAAACATGGTTAAATCTTGCTGACCGGAGCGCCGCGGGGCTTGTCTCACCGCGCGAAAGGTGTCGCGAACCGTCACGTCCCCGTGGTTCCTGCCGTGGCGCCGCTTCCAGGCTTGCCCTAGGCTCGCGCTCGACCCGGCCCGTCAGCAGGCTGGGATTCTCGAAGACGACGGGATGGGACGCATGGTGAAGGGTATCGGCGGCGCGGCGCTCGCGGCCGTCCTCGCGGGTTCGGCGCTCGGTTCGGGCCCCGCCGCGGCACAGGGTGCCTATTCGGGCAACGTAGTGAAGATCGGCATCCTCAACGATCAGTCCGGCCTCTACGCCGAGTTCGGCGGCACCGGCTCCGTCGAGGCGGCGAAGATGGCCATCGAGGACATGGGCGGCAAGGTCGGCGGGGTGCCGATCGAGATCGTCTCGGCCGACCACCAGAACAAGCCGGACATCGCCTCGGGCATCGCGCGCCAATGGTACGACCGCGACGGCGTCGACGCGATCATGGAACTGACGACCTCCTCGGTGGCGCTCGCGGTGCAGGGCCTCTCCAAGGAGAAGAAGAAGATCACCATCACGACGGGCGCGGCCTCCAGCGATCTCACCGGCAAGGCCTGCACTCCCTACGGCTACCACTGGGCCTACGACACGCACGCGCTGGCCGTCGGCACCGGCGGGGCGCTGACGCGGGCAGGGGGCAAGACGTGGTTCTTCCTCACCGCCGACTACGCCTTCGGCACGGCCCTGGAAAACGACACCACCGCCGTGGTCAAGGCCAATGGCGGCAAGGTGGTGGGCTCCGTGCGCCATCCCCTGTCCGGCCAGGACTTCTCCTCGTTCCTGCTTCAGGCGCAGGGGTCGAAGGCGCAGGTGATCGGCCTTGCCAATGCCGGGCTCGATACCTCGAACTCGATCAAGCAGGCGGCCGAATACGGCATCACCGACGGCGGCCAGAAGCTCGCCGCGCTGCTCTTCACCCTCTCGGAGGTCCATGGCCTCGGCATCAAGGCGGCGCAGGGCCTGACGCTCACCGAGGGCTGGTACTGGGACCTCAACGACGAGACCCGGGCCTTCGGCCAGCGATTCATGAAGCGCACGGGCCGGATGCCGAACATGATCCAGACTGGCACCTACTCGGCGGTGCTGTCCTACCTGAAGGCGGTGAAGGCGGCGGGCACGGACGAGACCGATGCCGTCAACGCCAAGCTGAAGGAACTGCCGGTGGACGACGTGTTCACCCATAACGGCCACGTCCAGCAGACGGGCCTGATGGTGCACGACATGTACCTGTTCGAGATCAAGAAGACCGCCGATTCGAAGGGCGAGTGGGATCTCTACAAGCTGGTCTCCACCATTCCCGGCAAGGAAGCCTACGCCACCGAGGCCGAGAGCGGCTGCCCGCTGGTGGCGGGGAAGTAAGGACAGAAGGCAACGGTCCTCCGGCGTGCGACGGCGCGCCGGAGGTGATCGAAAGGACGGCGAGCCAAGGCTCTACCGTAAGATGTCAATCAATATTCAAAAACAACGATAGATTTGTTGCGGCGCCGTAACTTGGTGGTCTATTGAGCGCCTGATTGTAAAGCGCGTACGACAACTTCCACCAGATTGTAGCTCTGTGGCCGGAATGTCAAAGTGCGTCCTATGACGCAAAGTCGCGCCATTGAAAGATGGAATGCGATGTACGGTCCTATCAGGTCCGGGCTCACTCTTTCGGTCCGCAGAAAGACCCAGATCGCACAAGTCGCCAACTGCCCGATCTTCGATAAGGTTTGGTATGCGAAGCAGATCGGCGGGCTGGCGCCGGGCGGTGCCGCAGCGCATTATCTCAATATCGGATGGCGTGAGGGGCGAGATCCTAGTCCGTATTTCTCGACTGCTTGGTATCTCAAGACTTATTCAGACGTTCGCGCCGGCGACGTCTGTCCGCTGGTTCATTTTCTGAAGCATGGTGCCAAGGAAGGGCGTTCGACCAGCCCATTCTTCCAAGCCCAACGCATGGCCCGGTCGATGGGCCTGTCGGATGAGAGCGAACATCCGCTGCTGGTCTATCTGCGTGATTGGCAGAAGCAGCCCTGGCCGGAGATCACGCTCTTCGATATCGCCTATTTCCTTGAGCAACTCCCTCCCGACGTCAAGGAGGCGTGTCGGGAGCCATTCGCTCTGTTCATGTCCGAAGGAATGAAACTTGGCGCGGACCCACATCCTCTGTTCTCGCTGAGTTTTTATTTGGAACAGAACCCCGACGTTCAAGTCGCCGGCGAAAATCCTCTCGAGCATTTTGTCACGAACGGCGCCGCAGAGCTGCGCGATCCGCACCCGCGTTTTCACAGCCGGTTCTACGTCAATCAAATCGCGTCCTTCCGCGAAGACGATGTCGGCATACCGGTCAGCCACTATCTGAGTATTGGTGCCAAGCGCGGGCTCGATCCCAACGAAGGCTTCAGCACGTCCGATTATCTGCGTCTCAACCCCGATGTAAAGGAAGCATCGATCAATCCCCTCGTCCATTACGTCGTCTTCGGTCTGGACGAAGGGCGGCAGACACGGTTGTCGAGGAGGAGCACCTTGGCGCCCGCCACCGGCCCATCTCGCAACGGTGGAGTCTTGCCCGGGAACGGAGGGTGGCATCCCCTCACCGTCGTGATCCCAACCTACAATCGCGTCGACTGTCTCAAGGCTACGTTGGAAGCCTGTGAGATGTACCGTGGCGGTGTTCCGATCGAATATATCGTTGTTGATGATGGCTCGACGGATGGAACATACGATTTCCTCCGTCAACTATCCTTCCCGGAATCGACACTCGTACCTCTCCGAACTCAAAACAGAGGCCCGGGTGCGGCGCGAAACGAAGGAGCGCAGATCGCTTCGCACGATGTCATCCTGTTTCTAGGCGACGATATCCGCCCACAGAACGACGATTTCTTCCGTGCGCACAGCGAATTTCACCAGAGATACAATAGCGTCGATCATGCAATGCTCGGAAAGGTTGTTTGGCCGAGCGCTCATTTTTTGCCGAACAATTTCGTCATGTCGCATATTCAAGGCAGACAAGGGGAGCAGTTCGGCTTTTCAGACATGGTTCCCTATACGTACTATGATTTCAGATTTTTCTATACATCAAACATATCAGTCAAGCGCGAGATCGTCGATGACTGGTTTGAAGATGGATTTTCAAGCGACTTTAATCTCTACGGGTTCGAAGATACCGAATTTGCCTACCGCGTTGGCAAGAAGCTGCCGGGTTTTTGTATCTACTATGATCCGATGTCGGTCGGGTGCCACTTCCATCCCTACACATTCGACACTTTTGTGCAGCGTCAGCTCAACGCTGGCATGATGGCGAATGTCTTTATCGACAAGCATCCAGAGGTCGCCGATCTTCTCAACCTTTCCGAAATCTCCACCGTCATCAAATTGCGATCAAACGCTGCGGACACGCATGTTGCCGACAACTTGGCGGTTTTTGAAGGGATTAGAGCGTGGATCAACATTTTGGATTCAAAAGGGCGGCTTGGATTGGACGGGTACCATAAGGAGTTAATATCTGCTTTCTTTGAATTTGCATTTCTCACTGGGTACCTGAACGCTGCCGCCGACCGGGAGGATAATCTTGGCGTGGGTCTGAATTTCGCCCTCGACCAATTCCTGAAGAAACTCAGGCGATCGATCAGCTGCGAAGTTGCAGACTGGTTCGGTTGAAGCCAGTCAATTGGATTGTCCAATGAACCAAATTATCTTTGAACGTAACAGAAAATGACATTATGTTTTCGGTCTTAATACCTGTCTACAATCATGAAAGATACGTGGCCCAAGCCATCAACTCGGCACTCGTGGACAGGACCGTGTCTGAGGTGCTGGTTGTCGATGATGGTTCGACGGATGCCTCAAGGGCTATCATTCGGTCGTTTCAGGGGAATGCGCGTGTCCGCATCCTCGATGACGGAGGGGTCAACGTCGGCTGCCATGCGAGACTGAATCAACTGTGCCGTGAGTCGCGTAGTCAATGGCTCGCTGTCTTGAACTCGGATGACGTGTTCGTCCCACATCGCTTCCAAGTTGCACGTTAGATCATCCGCGCCGCAAAGCCGGATTTGATCGCCGGCTCCCTCTTGCTGATCGACGCGGAGGGGCGCGGTATCGGGTCGAAGCGGGGACCGGCCGATCCCGAATACGCATTTCCGTCGAGCATCCATGATCGCGACCTCTCGGATACGGCGATGCTGCGACGCTTGCTGTGCCAGAATTACATCGCGACAACGAGCAATATGATCTTCAATCGCGATTTATTCGATAGAATTGGTGGATTTGCACCCTATAGATACGTTCACGATTGGGATTTTGCGATCCGCGCGTACCTGTGCGGACGTGTCGTAGCATCGAGCGCGTTCCTGACGAAATACCGTCTCCACGGAACCAACACGATCAAGGAAAGCGGCGTCCTCGTCGACAGCGAGGTCTTGAGAATGATCTGCGCCCTGCGGGCGGACTTTCCGGGTTTGGGCGACAGCGAGCCATTCCGCTCGGCTTTGGCCGGCAATCGGCATTTATCAGCTAATGGCCAGGCGTTCTTCAGAGGTCACAGGGTGGCGCCGACCATCCCCGACATGCGGCAACAGCGAAATGAGCAGGTTGATGCTTTTCATCGACGAAAGATGCTGGCCAGTGCCGTCTATCATCGCGCGATAGGTCGCCCAGTCCTTCGTCTCGTTCCGGCTTGCATTCCGGAATCCTCCGATTCGCCGGAGAAAGATACGATCTATGTGTCATCGCATGGTCGCGGCGGGAGCGAAGGCGAGAAGCCGGAGGGCGTACGCCATGAGATCGCCGATCTCCTCCCCGCAGATGACCGCCCGGCGATCCTCATCTTATCGGGTTTCTTTGCGGTCGGTGGCGTAGAGCGTAACACCGTCGAAATCATCCGCCATCTTCGCCACAGATATCGTTTCGTACTTGTCACGTTTGAGCGGCATACGACGAGTGTCGGCTCGCTTCATCATCAATTGGACGAGCTCGACGTTCCCGCCGTCGATTTCGGCCATCTTATCCCTTCGGACGCTTGCCTGGACGGTCTTGCGGCGATCGTCGCGGCGCTCAAGCCCAGTCATGCCTGGATCATCAATGGGGCGACGTGGCTCGTCGAGCATGCCGCTGCGCTGAGACTCCTGCTGGATCAGGCGAAGATCATCGATCAGCAGGTTTACGATGATCGTGCCGGTTGGATCGGGTCTTTCTGGAATCCCGGAATCCTGGCATCCGACCGGTTCATCGCGGTCAATCGTCGGATCAAGGATCGCTTCACGGGCACATACCGGATCCCGGAACAGAAGATCGAACTGATCTATCCGGCGATTGCGCTCGAACGCGTGTGTGACGTGCAGGAGAAGCGCGAGAGGCGCCGGTCCCTCGAAAGCAAATTCGGCCTCTCCGGAGACGGCATCAGGATCGCCTTGATCGGCCGCCTCTCCCCCCAGAAGCGGGTGGACCGTTTCATCGATCTGGCGGCGGCCCACCACAGCGGCCTCCCATCGGCTCAGTTCGCCGTCATTGGGCAAGGGCCGCTCGAGGAGGGCCTGAAAGCCGACGTGGCACAAAGGAAGCTCGGCCACGTCGCTTTCGTGAAGTACTTCGAGTGCGCGAGCGATATCGGCGCCTGTATCGATGGCCTCGTCATCTGTTCGGATTATGAAGGGCTCCCGATTGCCCTTCTCGAATGCATGGCGATGGGAATTCCATTCCTGTCCACGGATGTGGGCGATGTCGGCATCGTTCAGAAAGCGTACGGCGGTGGCCTCATCGTCGACGACTGGTCGGACAGCGAGCCGGCCTTCCGACACTGGCTCACTCAGCTGCCGCGCCTCCGGGGAGAACTCCAAGCCAGCCACGAACGGCTTCTGCGCGATTTCTCGTCCAAGACGCTGGCGGCCGATTACGATCGCCTGCTTTCGGCCTGAGGGAGCGAGCAGCGCGCCCCCGCTACCCCGCCCACACCTCCCGGTAGAGCGCGGCGATCTCCTCCGCGTTCGGCACGCGCGGGTTGTTGCCCGGCGAGCCGGAGGCCAGGGCCTGCTCGGCCATGGTCGGGATCAGCGCCTCCCACTTGCCGGCGTCGAGGCCGTATTCCTGCGGGCTCGGCACGTCGAGATCGTCGTTGAGGGCGCGCAGCTCGTTGACCAGCGCCGCGACCGCCGCCTCGTCGCCGGGGCCGGACTTCACGCCCATCGCCCGGGCGCAGGCCGCGTAGCGGGCCACCGCGCCGGAGGCCGAGAAGGCCGTCACCGCCGGCAGCAGCATCGCGTTCGACAGGCCGTGCGCTACGTGGAAATGCGCGCCGATCGGCCGGCTCATCCCATGGACCAGGGCCACGGAGGCGTTCGAGAAGGCGATGCCGGCCTGGGTCGCGCCGAGCATCATCGCCTCGCGGGCGGCGCGGTCGCCGGGGTCGGTCCAGACCCGGCGCAGGTTCGGGGCGATCAGCCCCATCGCCTGCAGGGCGAGCCCGTCCGAGAAGATGTTCGACCGGCGTGAGACATAGGCCTCGATGGCGTGGGTGAGCGCATCGATGCCCGTGTCGGCCGTGAGGCGCTTCGGCTTGGTCAGCGTCAGCTCGTAATCGACCAGCGCCGCCACCGGCAGGTAAGCGAGGCCGATGCAGAGCATCTTCTCGTCGTTGGCCTCGTCGGTGACGATGGTGAAGCGCGTCGCCTCCGATCCGGTGCCGGCGGTGGTCGGGATCGCCACGATGGGCAGGCCCGCCTCCTCCTGCATGTGGGGCGCCTTGTAGCGACGCATCGGGCCGCCGTGCCGGGCGAGCACCGCCACCGCCTTGGCTGTGTCCATGGGAGAGCCGCCGCCGAAGCCGACGACGCAATCGTAATCCCCCTCCTGAAGCGCGGCGAGCGCCGCGTCGACCGAGGCCACCGTCGGGTCCGGCACCGTCTTCGAAAAGATCCGCGCCTTCACCCCACCGGCGGTGAGCCGCTCCGTCAGGGTCTCCACCGCGCCGCTGCCCGCCAGGAACGGATCGGTGACGACGAAGGGACGGGACAGGCCGAGCTGGCCGAGCACCTCCGGCAGGAGCCGGGAAGCCCCGGCGCCGACGCGCATCAGGCGCGGCAGGGCGATCGACGCGACCATTGTGTCCTCCATGCGGCCCGGCTGCACGGGGCCTTTCACCTGCCTGCATAGGCCTCGGGCGCGCCTCGCGAAACCACGGATCCTGACAGGTTCGGAGGCTTCACCCGTGCAGTATCGCACTGTCCGACCATGAACCGCTCTCGCCCTGGCGCGTTCGATGGCGGATTGCTGCATTGCAAAAACGGCCGTTGCGGCCGGTCAGCGTCCCCCCGATCTTTTCCGGCAGAGAAAGGAGGCAGACATGAGCGAGCATCCCCACGGCGCCGAGCCGCACAACCCCGCCACCGCCGTCCCCGAGCATTCGCAGGACATGGTGTCGCCCGACACCGCCCATTATGCGGGCCACGTCCTCGCCGGCCCGAAGGCCGAGAAGGCGGTCGCCCTCGCCTTGCAGGGCGGCGGCGCGCACGGCTCTTTCACCTGGGGCGTGCTCGATGCGCTGATCGAGGACGGGCGGCTCGGCTTCGAGGCGCTGACCGGCGCGAGCGCGGGGGCGATGAACGCCGTCGTGATGGTCGACGGCTGGGTCAAGGGCGGGCCGGACGGCGCCCGCGAGGCGCTGGAGCAGTTCTGGCGGGAGGTGAGCCTCGACGGCGATCTCGGCCCGACGCAGCGCAACATGGTCTCGGGCCTGCTCAACCTGTGGAAGGGCAATCCCGTTGCCGAGTTCTGGCTCAAGGCGCTGACGCCGAGCCCCTACGTGTCGAACCCGCTGAACATCAACCCGCTGCGCAAGGCCCTGGCGAAGCAGGTGGATTTCGAGCGCCTGCGCGACGCGCCGACGGCGGGGGTGTACGTGTCGGCCACCAATGTCTGGACCGGCAAGCTCGCGGTGTTCGAGCGCGATACCCTCACCGTCGATCACCTGATGGCCTCGGCCTGCCTGCCCACGGTGTTCCAGGCGGTGGAGATCGACGGCGTGCCCTATTGGGATGGCGGCTATCTCGGCAACCCGCCGCTCTATCCGCTCTACCGGGGCGCGCAGACCCGCGACATCCTGCTGGTGCAGATCAACCCGGTCGAGCGGCGGGAGACCCCGCGCACCGAGGCCGAGATCCGCGACCGGCTGAACGAGATCACCTTCAACGCCAACCTGATGCGCGAATTGCGGGCGATCGACTTCGTGGACGGGCTGATCGAGGAGGGGATGCTGGCGCGCAACGGCTACGAGCGCGTGCTGATCCACCGGATCGACGGCACCGACGCGCTGGAGGATTACAACGCCGCCTCGAAGCTCGACGCCCGCTGGAAGGTGTTCCTGCGCCTGCGCGACAAGGGCCGCGCGGCGGCCCAGGCGTGGCTCGGCCAGCACTTCGACCAGGTGGGCCAGACCTGTACCATCAACCTGCGCGAGGCCTATCAATAAGTCCGGGATTAATCCGCCGCCCCGGGGCGTTCACCTGTCATGCCCGATAAGAACGCCCTACCGGACATCGTCGACCTCCTGGTGCCGCTCCGGCGCTATGCCCGTGCCCTGACGCGGGACGCCCTGAAGGCCGACGACCTCGTTCACGACACCCTCGTGCGCGCGCTGGAAGCGAAGGGGACCCTGCGCCCCAACACCAACCTGCGCACCTGGATGATGACGGTGCTGCACAACGTCTTCATCGACGAGCAGCGCCGTCGCCAGGTCGAGTTGCGTCACGCCGACGCCCTCGTGCGGATGCACGACGAGATGAGCCCGCCCGCCCAGGAGGGCCAGGTGCGGCTCGCGCAGATCCGCGAGGCCTTCGCCACCCTGCCGGAAGAGCAGCGCGCCGCGCTCCACCTCGTGACCATCGAGGGCATGGCCTATGCCGACGCGGCGGCCGTGCTCGGCATCCCGATTGGAACGCTGATGTCCCGCCTCGGGCGCGGGCGCGCCGCCCTGCGCGCCTTCGAGGAGGGCGCGCGGCGCGGCCGCGACGCGGACGAACCGCCGGACCCGGCCCGGCCGGCGCGTCCGCCCCTGCGGCTCGTCACCGGCAACGGCGCCCCACGGCGGGCCGTGGGCGAATCGTGATCCGGGGCGCTGCGCCCGCCCCCTTTCCGGGAGCCCGTCACGCCGGACGGGAGACCGGCAGACCGTAGGATGTCACCGATGATCGATCCGATCACAGACAGCGATCTCATCGCCTTCGTCGACGGGCAGATCGACCCGATGCGCCGCCTCGAGATCGAGGCGCATCTGGCCGCCCACCCGGAGGCCGCCGCCCGCGTCATGGCCGATTTCCACGACCGCGACGCCCTGCGCGCCAGCTTCCGTGAGCGGCTCGGCCCCGGTCCGGACCGCAACGTCGCCCTGGCCCGGCGCCTCGACCGCTCGCTCCGCTGGGGCCGGGTCGCCTCTCGGATGAAGCGGGCGGCGGCCATCGCGGTGATGGTCGGGGCCGGCTGGCTCGCCCATGACGAGATCGGCCGCTTCGGCGTGCCGGACACCCTGGCCTCGACCGTGGACGCGAGCCTCGTGGAGGATGCGCGCCAAGCCCGCGTCGTGGCGCAGCTGCGCGCCGTGACGGCGGCGGATGCGGCTGCCTATGACCGCGACCGCCTGCGGGTGGCCACCGGCGTCGAGCTGCCGCCCCTTCCCGAGGGCTGGAAGGTGCGCGACCTTCAGGTCTTCCCGTCGCGGCACGGCACCGGCATCGAGGTCTCGTTCGAAGCGGAATCGCTGGGCGAAGTGTCGCTGTTCGCGACCCGCGCCGATGGGCGCTCCAGCCCGCACATGCTCGGCGACACCGCCGAGGGGCGCGTCTTGGCGTGGACCTCCGGCGGCAATGCCTACGCGGTCAGCGGCCCGACCCGCGACCCGATGCTCCAGCGCGCGGCGAGCCTGCTCGGGGGCTGAGCGCCCTCGACAGAGCGGCCCGCTTGGTGCGAAACACGGGCCATGCGGGCGGGATCGGAAGAGGAAGGGCTCGGCGCCCTGTTCGAGGCGGCCCTGGCCGTCCGCCAACGGGCCTACGCGCCTTATTCCCGGTTCAGCGTCGGCGCGGCCCTGCGTGACGAAACCGGTGCTCTCCATGCCGGCTGCAACGTCGAGAACGCGGCCTATCCGGTCGGCACCTGCGCCGAGGCGGGGGCCATCGCCGCCATGGTCGCCGCCGGCGGCAGGCGGATCGCCGCCATCCTCGTCTGCGCGGACGGGGCCGTGCCCGTGACCCCCTGCGGCGCCTGCCGCCAGCGCATCCGCGAATTCGCCGGCCCCGACACCCCCGTCTTCGCCGCCGGGCCGGGGGGGGTGCTCGCCCGCCACACCCTCGACGGCCTGCTTCCCGCTTCCTTCGGCCCAGAGACCCTGTCGTGACGGGCCGTGCCCTCGCGACCCTGCGAGAGGCCGGCTTCCAGGGGCCGTATGCCTGCGCCGTGGTGGCCGGAACCGGCCTCGGGGCGCTGGCCGAGGGGCTGGAGGATGCCACGAGCCTCGACTACGTGGCGATTCCCGGCTTTCCGGGGGCGGGCGTCAGCGGGCATCGCGGGCGTCTGCACCGGGGCCGCATCGCCGGGCGGCCGGTGCTGGTGTTCGAGGGCCGCGCCCACGCCTACGAGACCGGCGATCCGGCGGCCATGCGCCTGCCCCTGACCTGCGCCCGCGACCTCGGGGCGCGCTGCCTGTTCCTCACCAACGCCGCCGGCTCGCTGCGGCCGGAGGTCGGGCCAGGGCGGCTCGCCCTGCTCACCGACCACATCAACCTGTCGGGCCTCAACCCGCTGATCGGCGAGGCGAGCGACGCCCGCTTCGTGCCGATGACCGATGCCTACGATCCCGCCCTCCGCGCGCGGCTCGCGCACGCCGCGCGGGGGGAGGGGATCCCGCTCGCCGAGGGGATCTACGCGTGGTTCTCCGGCCCGAGCTTCGAGACCCCCGCCGAGGTGCGCATGGCGGGCCTCCTCGGGGCCGACCTCGTGGGCATGTCGACCGTGCCCGAGACCCTTCTCGCCCGTTTCCTCGGCCTGAAGGTCGTGGCCGTCTCGGCGGTCACGAACCTCGCGGCGGGGATCGCGGGCGGCGCGCCCCACCATGCCGAGACCAAGGCGGTGGCCGCCGCCGCCGCAGGCGACCTCACGCGGCTGGTGCGCGCCTTCGCCGCCGCCCTGCCCGAGCCGGGAGAGACCCCATGACGACCGACGAATCCCGCGCCGTCGCTACACGGGCGCTCGCCCTGCTGGACCTGACCGATCTCAGCGATACCTGCACCGAGACCAAGGTCGATGCCCTCTGCCGGGATGCCCGTGCCGGGGGCGTCGCGGCGATCTGCGTCTGGCCCTCCTTCGTGGCGCGGGGGGTGGAACGGCTCGCCGGCACCGGCATCCGCATCGCGACGGTGATCAACTTTCCCGCCGGCGACGAGGATGCCGCCCGCGCGGCCGACGATGCCGCCGAGGCCTGCCGCGACGGGGCGGGGGAGATCGACCTCGTGCTGCCCTACCGCGCTGTCCTGCGCGGGGACGAGGCGGTGGCCCGGGAGGTGATCGAGGCGGTGCGCGAGACCTGCCCCGATTCCCTGCTCAAGGTCATCCTGGAGACCGGCGAGCTGCGCACCCCCACCGCCATCCGCGCCGCCGCCGATCTGGCGCTGGCGGCCGGGGCCGACTTCCTGAAGACCTCCACCGGCAAGAGCCCGGTCTCGGCGACGCCCGAGGCCGCGCGCATCCTCCTCGACGCGGTGCTGGCCTCCGGGCGTCCGGCGGGAGTGAAGGTCTCCGGGGGCTTGCGCACCCTGGACGATGCCAGGACCTACCTGGCGCTCGCCGACCGGGCGATGGGTCCCGCCTGGGCGCGGCCCGCGACCTTCCGGCTCGGGGCGAGCAGCTTGTTCGGCGTGCTGATGCAGGCGCGGGAGGGCTGAGGATGCGCCTGCCGCAGGAGACCATCCGCGCCAAGCGCGACGGCGGCACCCTCTCCGACGACGAGATCGCCGCCTTCATCCGGGGCCTCACGGACGGGGCCGTCACCGAGGGGCAGGCGGCGGCCTTCGCCATGGCGGTGTTCTTCCGGGGCCTGTCGGTGCCGGAGCGGGTCGCCCTCACGCGGGCCATGACCCATTCCGGCGATGTGCTCGCCTGGGACCTGCCGGGGCCCGTCCTCGACAAGCACTCGACCGGGGGCGTCGGCGACACGGTGAGCCTGCCGCTGGCGCCGATGGTGGCGGCCTGCGGCGGCTACGTGCCGATGATCTCCGGCCGGGGCCTCGGCCATACCGGCGGCACCCTCGACAAGCTCGCGAGCATCCCCGGCTACGACGTCGCCCCCGATCCCGACCTGTTCCGCCGGGTCGTGGCCGAGGTGGGCTGCGCCATCATCGGCCAGACCGCGCGGATGGCGCCGGCCGACAAGCGGCTCTACGCCATCCGAGACGTGACCGGCACGGTCGAATCCCTCGACCTGATCACCGCCTCGATCCTGTCGAAGAAGCTCGCGGCCGGGCTCGGCGGGCTCGTGATGGACGTGAAGCAGGGCTCGGGCGCCTTCATGCAAGGGCTGCCGGAGGCCCGCGCCCTCGGCGAGAGCATCGTGTCCGTGGCGGTCGGCGCCGGCCTGCCGACGACGGCGCTCATCACCGACATGGACGCCCCACTCGCCTCGGCCGCCGGCAATGCGCTCGAGGTGGCCTACGCCGTCGATTATCTCACCGGACGGCGGCGGGAGCCGCGCTTCCACGCCGTCACCCTGGCGCTCGGGGCCGAGATGCTGGTGCTGGGCGGCCTCGCCGCGACCCGCGAGGAGGCAGCGTCCCGGCTGGAGGACGCCCTCGCCTCGGGCCGGGCGGCGGAGCGCTTCGCCTGGATGGTCGCGGCGTTGGGCGGCCCGTCCGATCTCCTCGACCGGCCGGACGCCCATCTGCCCGCCGCGCCCGTGCGCCGCCGGGTGGAGGCGCCGGGCACGGTCGCCTCGGTGGCGACGCGGGAGATCGGGCTCGCGGTGATCGCCCTCGGGGGCGGGCGCACCCGGCCGCAGGACGGCATCGATCCGGCGGTCGGCCTCACCGACCTTGCCCGACCGGGCGATGCCGGGGGTCTGCTCGGGATCGTCCACGCGGCTGACGAGGCGGGCGCCGACCGGGCCGAGGCGGCCCTGCGCGCCGCCTACCGGATGGGCGAGCCGCAGGAGCACCGCCCGGCGGTGATCGAGCGGGTCGACGGCTGACCCTGCCTTCCGCTGCTGGGCGAGAACCGTCGCGCGAGACGCCGGTCCCGTCCGTCCCCTCATGCCAAACCCGTCATTGCGAGCGGAGCGAAGCAATCCAGCCGGCGCCGCCTTATCCGGACAAGGCGCGCCCTGGATTGCTTCGGCTCCGCCTCGCAATGACGCCGTAGGAGCGTCGGACGGAGACCGCATCGGCCCCTCGCCCACGAAAAAGGGCCGGCGTTTCCGCCGGCCCCCGAACCCGTTCCGCCTGCCGCGGATCAGCGCTGGACGATGACCTTCGTGCCCACCTTGGCGTGGGTGTAGAGGTCCATCACGTCCTCGTTGGTCATGCGGATGCAGCCCGAGGAGACGGCGGTGCCGATCGTCTCCGGCTCGTTCGAGCCGTGGATGCGGTACATGGTGCCGCCGAGGTACATGGCGCGGGCGCCGAGCGGGTTCTCGACCCCGCCCTTCATGTAGCGCGGCAGGTCGGGCCGGCGGCGGATCATCTCGGCCGGCGGGCGCCAATCCGGCCACTCACGCTTCATGGTGATGGTCTGGACGCCGCCCCAGGTGAAGCCCGGACGGCCGACGCCGACGCCGTAGCGCAGGGCCTGGCCGCCGCCGAGCACGTAATAGAGCCGCCGCTCGGCCGTGGAGACCACGATGGTCCCGGCGCCGTAGGGGCCGTTATAGGCCACCGTCTCGCGCGGGATCGCGGACATCTGCGGCACGGCCGCGCTCTGTTGCAGCGGGTCGGCGGTGGTGAGGGCGGTGTTGACCACCGGCACGGTGGCGGCAGGCTCGACGGCCTGGGGCCGCACGCGCACCGTCAGAACGTTGTCGATGGGCTGGCGGGTCAGCGGATCGATCTCGTAGGCGAAGGCGGGCGCGGCGAGAACGGCCGCGCCGGCGAGGCCGGCGAGGGCGGGAAGAAAACGACGCATCGAAGCCTCACGAGGGCAGGCGCAAAATGGCGGAGAACGCAGGGACGCTGGCGGACACGATGCCGTGCCGATCCTCACCAAGGCCTAAACGCTCCGGCCCCAAAGCCAAGCCTGAAACCCTTGGCCCCGGCCATTCCGCCGCCGCCGTGATGTCATGGCAACACTGTGGCAGCTTGACCATAAAGCGGCGGGTGGGTGTCGGGCTGACTGTCTTGTGTTCGGTGCGGGATTGACGGTGCTGTCGACTGCAAACCCACGCCCGTCATTGCGAGCGCAGCGAAGCAATCCAGGGATCCGCGTCGTCCTGAGACGTCCCGCTGCCCTGGTTTGCTTCGCTGACGCTCGCAATGACGGTGAGGGTGTCACACCTCGTCGGCGGCGGGGATCCACACGGTGGGCTCGCGCGGGGCGGTGCGGGCCGGGCCGGCGGGGATGCCGCGGATCTGGGCGAGCTCCGCGAGTTCCGGCGCCTGGGCGGTGTCGTCCGCCGTCAGGAACAGGCCCCGCGCCCGCGCCGCGCGGCCGAGATCGGAGCGGCTGGTCCAGACGCTCTGGGCCGGGCTGGTGAGGAGCGCCAGCGCGACGGGGGCGAGCCACAGGCCGAGCCAAAGGTTGCCCGCCCAGACGAGGCCGAGCAGCATCGTCACGCCCACCACCACCGCGTCGGCCTGGAGGCGGAACGCCTCGGCCCAGGAGACCTGCCGGTCGTCGCGCGCCTGCGTTTCCCAGCGGACCACCTTGCCGAGGAAGGTCGCGCAGACGGCGCCCGCCGTGAACAGGGTCATCACCGGCCATAGGAACACCCAGGCGGCCTGTTCCAGCGCTGCGCTGGCGAGCAGCCGCCCGGTACCGCCGAAGGCGGCGCGGCGCTCGCGGGAGGCCAGCACATGGACGAGGCTCAGGACCTTCGGCGCCGCCAGCACCCCGACGGCGAGCGCCGCCAGCACATGGGCAACCGGGCCCGCGCCGCCGAGCCCGTAGGCCAGCAGGCCGAGATCGCCGCTGCGGGACGCCTGCCACGCGCCGAGGCCGAGGAAGGCGATCCACAGGGGCAGCACGCCGTAGGAGAGGATGCCGACCACGATGTGCCAGCGGCTCGCCCCCCGCAGGCCCTTCCAGGGCAGCACGCGCAGGTGCTGCAGGTTGCCCTGGCACCAGCGCCGCTCGCGGCCGAGCAGGTCGATGAGGTTCGTCGGCATCTCCTCCCAGGTGCCGCCGAATTCCGGCAGGAGCCGCACCTCCCAGCCGGCGCGGACCATCAGCGCGCCCTCCACGATGTCGTGGCAGAGGATCTCGCCGCCGAGCGGCGCCCGGCCGGGGAGCACCGGCAGGCCGGCATGGGCCGCGAAGGCTTCGATCCGCAGGATCGCGTTGTGGCCCCAGTAGCTGCCCTCCGGCCCCTGCCACGTCTCCAGGCAGCGCAGGGCCAGCGGCGCATAGAGCCGCACCGCGAATTGCTGCACGCGGGCGAACAGCGTGTCGCGGCCGGCGGCGTAGGAGACGGTCTGGATCAGCCCGACCTTCGGGCTCGCCTGGATCAGCCGGACGAGGCGGGTCATCGCCGCGCCGGTCATCAGGCTGTCGGCGTCCAGCACGATCATGAAGGCGTAGTCCCGGCCGTGGCTCGCGCAGAACTCCGCGACGTTGCCGGCCTTGCGCCCGACATTCTCCCGGCGCCGCCGGTAGCGGATGCGCGGCAGGGCCGGGTCCGCCGCCGCCCAGGCCTGGATGCGGGCGAATTCGTGCTCCTCCACGGCGGCGATGGCGCCGTCGCGGGTGTCCGAGAGGACGAAGATGTCGATGTCGTCCGTGCCCTCCCGCGCCAGGGAGCGGGCCATCACCCGCAGCCGCGCGAACACGGCGACCGCATCCTCCGCATGGATCGCGACGATCGCCGCCGTCCGTCCCGCTCCCTGCGGCAGGGGGCCCGCCGCCTCGGCGGCGCGCTCCAGCGCGGAGATGGTCCGATCACCGAACAGGCCGGCGAGGAAGCCGTAGAGGTACTGCCAGGCGGTGAAAGCCTGCCATCCCAGCACCAGGGAGAAGGTGACGAGCACCGCCGTGGAGAGCGCATCCACCGCCGGGTAGGCGCGCGAGGCGAGCCACGCGATGGCGGCGGCGGTGGCGAGGCTCGGCACGGCCAGCGCGAGGCGCCGCCTCGTGAGCGCGCGCGGCGCCCCGTGCCACGCCTCGCGCAGAGCAGGGGCGGCGTGCGGGTCGCGGTCAGGAAGGGCGCTGTGGGACATGGGCGCGGACACTCGACCGAGGCGGGCATGCGGCGCACCAACCGGGCGGGCGCCGTGGGACGGAACGATCGGCGCAGGGCGAAGACCCCGCACCCCCGGCGCATCGCCGGAGGCCGACCGATCGATCCCCCCATGCCGCCGCCGCGGTGCGTGCGATGCCTCGCACCGGGCGGCCGGTCAAACTTTGAGTAGTGGCATCGGCCTGAATATCGACAGAACGACGGCGCAAGCTGCCGTTCGGGCGGGACTTTCCGACGCGGGCGGTCGTTTTCAGGCGATCATGTCCTCGATGCGGATCGGAAGGCTGCGCTGGCGGTGCCCGGTGGCGTGGTACACCGCGTTGGCGATGGCCGCGTTCACCCCGATGACACCGAGCTCGCCGAGGCCCTTCACGCCGAGCGGGTTCACCCGCTCGTCCGCGTCGGGCACGAGGATGGCCTCCACCGTCTCCGCGTCGGCGCTGGTCGGCACGAGGTATTCGGCGAGGTCCGGGTTGCGATAGGCCGCCCCGTCGAGCACCGTCTCCTCCAGCAGGGCCGAGCCGAGGCCCCAGATCATCCCGCCCTTCAATTGGCTGAGGGCGGTGAGCGGGTTCAGCACCCGCCCCGCTGCGAAGGCGCCGGTGAGCCGGGGCACCCGGATCTCCCCGGTCTCGGCATGGACATGCACCTCCGCGAATTGCGCGCCGAAGGCCCAGGAGAGGGCATCGTCCGGCAGGGTCAGGCCGATATGCCCCTCGCGCAACGCCTTCAGCGCGTCCGGCTTGCTGCCGCGCGGCACGAACGCGGCCACGACCTCCACCGCCTCTCCCTCCGGCGCCCCGGCGAGCTTGTCGCGCAACTGCGCGCAGCCGAGGGAGAGGGCGTTCATCAAGCTGGTGGTGGTGCTCGACCCGCCGGAGATGCCGGCCGGCGGCAGATCCGTGTCGCCGAGATGGACGCTCACCCGTTCGACGGGAACGCCGAGCCAGTCGGCGGCGCCCATGGCCAGCAGCGTCGTGATGCCGTTGCCGATCTCGTGATGGGCGGTGGCGACCTCGACCGTGCCGTCGGCGTTGCGCCGGACCCGGATCGTCGCGGCGGCGATCTTCACCGGGCGCACCGAGGTGGCGCAGCCGAGGCCGACCCGCCACGGCCCCTCCTGCATGGCACCGGGGCGCGGCAGGCGCCGCTCCCAGCCGAAGGCCTTCGCCCCGGCCTCGAAACAGGCCATCAGCGGGCGCGAGGTGAAGGGCTTGCCGCTGACGGAATCGCGCGCCGTGTCGTTGCGGCGGCGCAGCGCGATCGGATCGAGGCCGAGCTGCCACGCCATCTCGTCCATCGCGCTCTCGAGGGCGAAGAGATACGGCACCTCCGGCGGCGCCCGCATCGGCCCGGGCGTGTTGCGGTCCACCCGCACCGCTCGCTCCTCCGTGCGGATCGCCGGGCAGGCATAGAGGCTCGCGGTGACGTCGGCGCCTTCCATGGCGAAGGGGTCGAAGCGCGAGGTCACGACCTCGGCCTCGTGGACCAAAGCCGTGAGGCGTCCCTCCGCATCGGCGGCGAGGCGGATGTCGTGGCGCGATTCGGGCCGGTAATTGGCGATGGTGAAGCATTGCCGCCTTGTCGGCACCAGGGAAACCGGCCGTCCGAGGCGCCGCGCGGCGAGCGCCACGAGGGCCGTGTGCTGCGACAGGGCGAATTTCGAGCCGAAATGCCCGCCGATGAGCCCCGAGACCACGCGCACCTTGGCGGGATCGAGCCCGAGCTGCGCCGCGAGCCCATGCTGGACGGCGCCGACGAAGCGCGTCGGCTCGTGCACGGTGAGTCGGTCGCCTTCCCAGGCGCAGCGGGTGGTGAACAACTCGATGGGGTTGTGGTGCTGGATCGGCGTGGCGTAGCGCGCCTCGATCCGATGAGCCGAAGCCGCCAGCGCCGCCGCTGCATCGCCGACGCGGACATCCTCGTGATGGGCCTTCAGGTCCGCGAGGCGGATGGTCTCGGCGCCGGGCGCATCGAACCCGGCGGCGGCCGGCGCCTCGTCGTAGGCGACCCGCACGGCGGCGGCCCCGGCTGCGGCGGCCTCGGAAGTCTCGGCGACCACGAGGGCGACGATCTGCCCGGCATAGGCGACCGCATCGGACTCGAGCGGCCGGTGCGAGGAGTTGACGTAGCCGCCGGCCATCAGATGCGGCACGGGGGCGACGCTGCCGGCGCACTCGCGATGGGTGAACACGGCGAGCACGCCCGGCACCGCCTGCGCGGCGGCGAGATCGAACGCGACGATCCGCCCCCGGGCGATGGTGCTGGTGACGAGGGCCGCGTGCGCGACCTCGCCTCCGGCCTCGCTGCGGGGCGTATCGGAGGCATAGACGGCCGAGCCGGTGACCTTGGTGGCCCCCTCGACCCGAGTGTGGCTCCTGCCGAGCACCGATTCCATCGCCGCCTCCCGCCGTCCGCGCCAAGGCCAACCGGCCAGCCCCGCCGGGGGCTCCCCCCTGCGGCGCTGGGGCTCGGCGCGAAGCAAGCGCAGCAACCCCTTGCCCTCGGCGCCTCGGCCGATTATGAGCGCCTATCCGCAGAGTTCGACGGTCGCGCCCCGTGCCGGCCCCGTTTCGGCGGCGCACGGTTTCGGTTGAGACACCCTGGTGTCCTGCCTGAGCCGGGCTGGAGAGGTGGCAGAGCGGTTGAATGCACCGCACTCGAAATGCGGCATGGGTGCAAGCCCATCGGGGGTTCGAATCCCCCCCTCTCCGCCAGTTACCCCCTAACCCACTGAAATAACGATATTTTTTGGATTTCGCGGGCTTCTGAGTGCGCTTCTGCCACGAAGGAGTGCTACCAAAGCGATGTCTCGCGAAGCGTTCGACGCCCTCGGGCAGGCCATCGCGGTGGGAGAGGCTGAACTACGCGACGCGAACGCGCGCGGCGATTGTGGCGCCACTCATTTCGACATCGATGCGATGAGGACTGTCGGCGACGCAGGATTGAACATCGAATTTGGATCACCCGCGGATCGACGCCTCTCCATCGCATTCGTCGAAGCCGAGATCGAGGTGATGACTATCATCCGAGATCGACAAAGCGGGCTCACTCGACCGACTCCAGCTCTTCGATCAAGTGATGATTCTGGAAGCCCGGAGCGCAGTTCTTGGTCGCCCCCCGGGAAGGCAGATGCATCGACTCCTGAGGAGATTCTTGGGTGGTGAAGAAACGACCAAAAGCCGACTGAAAAAACGTTCTACACCGTCTCCAGCAAGATCCGCCGGTGGACCGCCATCCTGGCGGAGCGTGGTGTCGCCTTCCATCGGGCGACCCTGTCGGATGCATCGGATTGGAAGATTGCCTCTCGCGGTGAACGCTCTGTGAAGAGTGTCTCCAATGATCTCCACGCGGTTAAAGCGATCTACGGATGGGCCGTGGCGAACGGGAAATGCCCGATCAATCCGTTCTCCGGTCTGAAGCAGCCTCGGCCTGCCGTGAAAGGGCAGCGACGATCCACAAAGCGTGATTACACCGAAGAGGAAACCACGCGTATTCTCGTCGCTGCACGGGACTATAGTGGCACCGACGTTGGGTTCCGTGGATCGCCTGTTTCACTGGCGCCCGGATATCCGAGATCTGTCAGAATCGGCAGACATCGGCAAGTCGCCCGACTCTGGCCCCGAAAGGCTTTACGCTAGCGATAGAGCATGGGCGAGAAGGATGGCTTTCATCATCGCTTAGCCCCGGGGCGGGATGCCAGGTGCCGCCTCCGCTGCCTTGGCCGAATGTCCGAGACACACCAAAGGTAATAACATAGGCGGCCGGATCGGGCTCTGCGGCCTACCGAGCCGAAGAGTTGCGTCAGGATGGACGCTGCACCGAATGCTCCATGGGTGACGCCAACCCCCACGATCGTTCATTCCGGTCGGGTCGCTTAGCGACGTGGCTCACAGCCCGCTCACTTCTCAACTCTACGCTGGATGGCATCACGTATACCCAGAACTTGTCCTGCCTTTCCATTCTACATTGCCGAAATTTAACTTATTGGACACGCCATTAACAGTCGCGGCGGCTATTGTTGAAACACGGGACAAGCGGATCGAAGCAATCGACATCCCGTGTTTCGCGCTCTGATGGAGACAGACAATGGCTTATCGCAGATCCATGGCTGCAGCGCTCGTGCTCACGACGATCCTCGGTGGAACCGCCTTCGCCGCCGAGCAAGCTGCACAGCAGAGCACTTCGCAGACGAGCATGATCGACAAGGATGTCGGCAAGCTGTCGAAGGATGGGGCGCAGGGCTACAGGGATCTTCAGCTGACGCGCCTAGCCATCTTCGAGGCGAACCCCGCCCAGGCTAAAGACATGATCGCCAAGGCGCAGGCTGCCTTCGCTAAGGCGAAGACCGACGATGCGCAGTTCACCAAGGCCGAGGCTGATCTGAAGACGCCGGCCGATCTCGCCGGCCACAAGGGGACGATGCAGGCCGCGACGCCCGAGGCCAAGCCGGGATCGAAGGAGCAGGTCGCCTGGGTACCCGTCGACGCACAACTGACGCTGGGGGACGACTTCGTGGCCACACCGGAGAAGGCCTCCGCCGTCACCGAGGCGAACAAGAACCTTGCGCACGGGGACCAGAAGGGCGCCCTGGAGAAGCTTAAGCTCGCCCACGTCGATGTCGACTTCACCATGGCCGTCCTGCCGCTGAACAAGACAATCTCGGATGTGGAACAGGTGGCGACGCTGATCAATCAAGGCAAGTATTATGAGGCCAACGCCGTCCTGAAGACCGCCCAGGACGCGGTGCGCTTCGACGTGATCGACGCCATCGCGGTACCGCAGAAGGCGGGTGCCGCGAACACGACCTCTTCGCAGACGACCGGCTCTACCGCCGCCGGGAAGGCCAATAAGTAGCGACCTCGAACTCCGGTTCGGCCGCAGCGGATGATGCTGTGGCCGGCAGACCACCCGACGCCGCTCCGCGATCGAGCCGCCTTCCCGCTGATGGTCGACGCCAACCAGCAACGGGACCGGCCGACGGCCATCAGGATGGGCGGATGCTGGCGCCGACCCGCCCCGGTCTCGGCATCAGCCTCAGCGAACAGGCGCTCGCCTGGACGCGGGACGTGGCAAGGTTCGGCAGCCTGCACTGATCGCTGCGAGAAGACGGTGGTGGCAGTGCCGCGTCGCAATCCAGGTCCTGTCATCGGCGATTGATGCTCGAAGCGCAACAATCAATGCAACATTTGAACTGGACATGATCGAGCAACAATGTTGGCTTGGTCATCAAAGCAAATATCCACTCACGTCAAGTGGATAGGCCGGGAGGGGATTTATCGCGATGCATTCGCCGGCGCCTCATGTGCTGCATTACGGCATCTCCAAGCCACTGATCGATGCGGGGATTTCCCAGCATTTCACGCCCGTCCGGATCCCGAACGACACGGATTATTCCGGGCTGGCCGGAAGCGAGGCGGCGTCGATCCGGGCCATCGCGGCCGGCGGCGGCCATGACCCGATCGACGCGCGCTTCTTCGACCGTCTGCCCCATCTCGAGATCGTCGCGAGCTTCGGCGTCGGCTACGACCACATCGACGCCGCCGAGGCGGCCCGGCGCGGCATCGTCGTCACCCACACGCCCGATGTCCTCACCGACGACGTCGCCGACATCGCCCTCGCCCTCCTGCTCTCGACCGTGCGCCGGACGGGCGAGGCCGAGCGCTTCCTGCGGAGCGGCGCCTGGCTCGCGGGCGCCTTCCCCCCCACGGCGAGCCTGCGCGGGCGTTCCGTCGGCATCCTCGGGCTCGGCCGGATCGGCAAGGCGATCGCCCGCCGGGTCGAGGCGTTCGGCCTGCCTGTCAGCTATTGCGGCCGCCGCAACCAGCCCGAGGTCGATTACCCCTATTACGCGGACGTGCTCGACCTCGCCGGAGCCGTCGACACGCTGGTCATCGCGGCGCCGGGCGGGGCCGCGACCGACGGCCTGGTCGGGCGTGCGGTGCTGGAAGCCCTGGGTCCGAACGGCATCGTGGTGAATGTCGGCCGGGGCTCGATCATCGACGAGGCGGCCCTGGCCGGGGCGCTCGCCGACGGCACCATCGCGGGCGCCGGGCTCGACGTGTTCGCGCACGAGCCGCAGGTGCCCGAGGCCTTGCTCGCCTGCGCCAATGCGGTGCTGCTCCCCCATATCGGGTCCGCCTCGCATCACACCCGGGACGCGATGGCCCGCCTCGTCGTCGACAACCTCGTCGCGTGGTTCGCCGGGAAGGGACCGCTGACACCGGTGCCGGAAACCTCCGGGCCGCGCACGGCCGCATAGAGCCAGACGGCCGTCGGCGAGGCCGCGCCCCACGCGGACCCGGAAGGGCCGAACCCCGGCGAAGACCGGAGGCGGCGTCCAAATCACAACAATACGGGAGGACATGATGACGGAATTGACGAAGGGCGGGCCGTCCCGGCGCGGACTGCTCGCCGGCGGCCTCGCCCTCCCGCTCGCGCCCGCGCTCCTGCGGCAGGCCTGGGCGCAGGGCCAAGCGACCACCACGGTCCACGGCTTCGAGACGGGCGCCGACGTCGCGGCCGCCGAGAAGGAGGGCGAGATCCTTTTCTACACGCACGACAGCGATCCTGCGGCGGCGGCGCTGATGAAGGCCTTCTCGACCGATTTCCCGAAGATCAAGGGCAACTACCTGCGCGCCCAGACCGGCGCGCTCTACAGCAAGCTCCTGGCCGAACGCTCGGCCGGCCGGTTCGCCGCCGACGTCATCCAGTTCTCCGAAGTCCCGACCGCCATGGACTTCCGCAAGAGGGACGGTTTCGAACTCTACGTCTCGCCGCAGGCGAAGGCCTATCCTGAGACCGCGCTCGATACCCCGCCCGGCTACTTCTTCCATTCCGGCGTGCTGCCCATCGGCATCGCCTACAACACCGACCGCGTGCCCGAGGCCGAGGCGCCCAAGAGCTGGAAGGATCTGCTCGACCCGAAGTGGCGCGGCACGATCAGCACCAAGCAGGTGACGAGCGGATCGCAGTTCGTGCAATGGTACGAGCTGCGGCGGCTCTACGGCGACGGCTTCTGGAAGGACTTCGCCAAGCAGCGCCCGCGCGGCTTCGATTCCCGCGCCCAGATCTTCGACCGACTCGCGAAGGGCGACGACAAGATTTGCGGCATGGCCGAATGGGCCGGCTACCAACTCGCCAAGGACAAGGGCGCTCCGGTGCGGTTTGTGGTGCCGGAGGATGGGGCGCCGACCGCGACGCTCGCCACCGGCCTCGCCACCAAGGCGCCGCACCCGCAGGCCGCCCGCCTGTTCCTGGACTGGCTCATGTCGCCGCGCGGGCAGGCCGTCTACCAGAACAACCCGTTCTACTATTATCCCTCCCTGCGCAGGGACGCGCCGCCGATGCCCGGCGGGGTCAACCTGCGCGAGTACAAGCTCCTGTTTCCCGACATCGAGAAGCTTGCCCAGTCCCATTCCGCCTTCGTCAAGGAATGGAACGGGATGATGGGCCTGTGAGCCGCCGGCCATGACCGCGCTTACGGACGCCCCGCCCCTGCCGATGGTCGCGCACCGCCGGCATTTCCCGACGCAGAAGGTCGTCGGCTATGCCGTGGCGATCACCGCCGCGCTGTGTGTGCTCTACCCGATCTACTACCTGATCCAGGCCTCCCTGGACGTCGGCGACCCGAACGTGCGGCCGCCGACCGCCTACGGCCTCGACAATTACGCGTTGCTCCCGAACTACTGGGAGGTGATGCTCAACACCCTCGTCGTCGCCTTCGCCGCGACGGCGATGGCGATGGTGTTCGGCTTCCTCTTCGCCTGGATCCTGACGCGCACCAACGTGCCCTTCCGCGGCACGCTGGAGCAGCTGATGGCGGTGCCCTATTACGTCACGCCGCTGCTCGGCGCGCTGGCCTGGAACTTCCTCGGCGCGCCCGAGAGCGGCTTCATCAACCAGATCTGGCGTGCGCTGGGCGGCGCCGGGGCGATCGTCGACATCACGGGGCCCGTCGGGATTGCCTGGGTGATGGCGCTGTTCGAGGGCTCCGTCGCCTTCGTGATGATCAGCGCCGTGATGAAGTCGATGGATCCGTCGCTAGAGGAGGCGAGCCAGATCCTCGGCGGGAGCCGGCTGCGCACCATGCTGAAGGTGACCCTGCCGCTCGTCGCCCCCGGCGTGCTCGGGGCCGCGCTCTTCGTCTTCGCCGAGATGCTCGGGTCGTTCGCGGCCGCGCTGGTGCTCGGGACGCCGAACCGCTTCTACGTGATCACCACGGCGATCTATCAGCTCGTCTCCCAGTACCCCCCGAAGCTGCCGCTCGCCGCCGCCATGGGCGTGTCGCTGTTCGTCGTGATGTTCGCGATGCTCTACGCCTACCGGCGCATCACCCGCGGCCGCAGCTACGTGACCGTGACCGGCAAGGCCTTCCGGCCGCGCCCGATGGATGTCGGGGGCCTGCGCTGGGCGCTGTTCGCGCTGTGCATCGCCTATGTCGTCCTCTCGGTCGTCCTGCCGATCGCGACGCTGGGCTACGCCTCGGTCCAGCGGCTCGCGGTGGCGCTGCCCTCGGCCGACAACTTCACCCTGGAGCATTACCGCACCGCGCTCTCGCTCAACGCCGTGCGGCAGGCGATCTGGAACAGCCTGTTCCTCGGCGTGCTGACCGCAACGATCGGTGTCGTCGTGACAGGGCTGCTCGCATGGCTGATCCAGCGCTCCCGCCTCGCGGGGCGGGGCATGCTCGAATACATCGTCATGTTCCCGCAGGCGGTGCCGCGGCTGGTCTTCGCCTTCGGCATGATGTGGGCGTGGCTGGTCTTCCCGATACCGGTCTACGGCACGATCTGGATCCTGCTGATCGCCTATCTCACCGTGTTCCTGCCGCTCGGCGTGCGTGCGATCAGCGGCGTGCTGGTCCAGCTCGACAAGAGCCTGGAGGAATGTGGCGAGGTGTGCGGTGCGAGCTGGGGCCAGCGGCTGCGCACCATCACCATGCCGCTCCTGAAGCCCGGCCTGTTCGCCGCCTGGCTGCTCATCTTCGTGGCGAGCGTGCGGGAGCTCGGCGCCTCGATCCTGCTGATGGGGCCCGATTCGAAGGTGCTGACCCCCGCCATCGTGGAGGCGTTCTTCTCCTCATCGAGTGAACTCACCGCGGCGATGGCGCTGATCCAGACGGCCTTCGTCGGGGTCGCGATGCTCGTCTTCCTCGCCATCACCCGCCGCTATGGACGGATCGGAGCCTAGCATGAACCCGGGACAGCACATCGAGGTCGAGGACCTTGTCATCCGCTACGGCGCGGTGGCTGCGGTCGGTCCGGTCAGCTTCACGGTCGCCGCAGGCCAGCAGCTCACGCTGCTCGGGCCCTCGGGCTGCGGCAAGACGACGACGCTGCGCGCGGTCGCGGGGCTGGAGAAGCCGAGCGCGGGCGCGATCCGCATCGGCGGCCGCACCGTCTACGACGGGGCGCGCGGCATCGACGTTCCCGCCGAGGCGCGGGGGCTGTCGATGGTGTTCCAATCCTACGCGATCTGGCCGCACATGACGGTCTTCGAGAACGTCGCGTACGGCCTGCGGGTGCGCAAGAAGGGGGCGGCCGAGATCCGCGAGCGGGTAGGCGCCGCCCTCGACCTCGTCCAGATGGGGCCGTACGCCGACCGCCACGCCTCGCAGCTTTCGGGCGGGCAGCAGCAGCGGGTGGCGCTGGCGCGGGCCTGCGCCTTCTCGCCCTCGGTCCTGCTGTTCGACGAGCCGCTGTCGAACCTCGACGCGAAGTTGCGGGGCGACATGCGCATCGAGCTGCGCGAGCTCCAGCACCGGCTCGGTGTCACCTCGCTCTACGTCACGCACGACCTGGAGGAGGCGCTTGCGATGTCCGACAAGATCGTCGTGATGCGCGCCGGGCAGATCGAGCAGAGCGGCCCGCCCTCCGAGATCTACAATTATCCGCGCACCGAGTTCGTCGCCGACTTCGTCGGTTCGGCCAACCTCATCCAGGGCCGGATCAGGCCAGACCTGACCCGGGGCGACGCGATCGCCCTGGAGACCCCGGGCGGCCACCTCATCCACGGCTCGGCCCACGGCCGCGCCGTCGGCGACCGGCCGAGCTTCTCCGTCCGGACGGTCCATCTCAAGCTGACGCCGCAGGCGCCGGCGCATGACACGAACGTGTGGCCGGTGACCGTGAAGCGGGCCATCTTCCTGGGCGACCTCACCCAGGTTCATGTGGAGTGGGGCGGCCGTGAATTGGTCGTCCGCCAGACCGGCATGCAACCCTGGTCGGAGGGTCAGTCGGCCTCCCTGTCGGCCGACCCGGACCATTGCATCCTGCTGGAACACTGAGTTCCCCGGCGGGGTCAGGCGACCTCGGGCGGGCCGGCCAGGGTGCGGTTCGCCATGAGCTCCAGGGCCCGGACCATCGCGGAATGGTCCCACCCCTGGCCGCCCTGCGCCGCGCAGGTGTTGAAGAGTTCCTGCGCGGTCGCCGTGTTGGGCAGCGGCACGCCGAGCGTCCGGGCGCCCTGGAGCGCGAGGTTCAGGTCCTTCTGGTGCAGTTCGATCCGGAAGCCCGGGTCGAAGGTGCCCTTGACCATGCGTTCGCCGTGCACCTCGAGGACGCGAGACGCGGCGAACCCACCCATGAGGGCCTGGCGCACGCGGGCCGGGTCGGCTCCGGCCTTCGCGGCGAAGACCAGCGCCTCGGCCACGGCCTCGATGTTCAGTGCGACGATGATCTGGTTGGCCACCTTGGTGGTCTGGCCGTCGCCGTTCCCGCCGACGAGGGTGATGGTCTTGCCCATCGCCTCGAACAGCGGCATCGCCCGCGCGAAGGCAGCCTCGGGCCCGCCGACCATGATGGTGAGCGAGGCGGCCCTCGCCCCGACCTCGCCGCCAGAGACCGGCGCATCGAGGTAGTCGCAGCCGCGTTCGTTGATGCGGCGGGCGAAGTCCTTGGTGGCGATCGGCGAGATCGAACTCATGTCGATCACCAGCTTGCCGGGGCTCAGGCCCTCCGCGACACCGGCGGGACCGAACAGCACCGCCTCGACCTGCGGCGTGTCCGGCACCATCGTGATGATCACGTCGGCCTGCTCGGCCACGGCGCGGGCGCTCTCGCAGACGCGGCCGCCGGCCGAGACCAGATCCTCCGCCACCGGCCTCGATCCCGATTTCAGGAAGAGGTCGTGGCCAGCCCTCATCAGGTTCGCCGCCATGGGGCGGCCCATGATGCCGAGCCCGATGAATCCGATCTTCATGCGCGTCGTCCTCTTCGTTGCGACGGGTCAGGCTTTATCCTTGAACCGGGCCGCCAGGGCCTCCGAGGCACGGGCCAGGAGACCTGCATCCGAGCCGATCGCCGTGAGGCGCGTGCCCGCCGCGATGTAACGCCGGGCCAGATCCTCGTTGGCGGTCAGGATGCCGGCGATCTTGCCCGTGCGCACGATGCGCTGGATCGTCTCTTCGATGATGCGGACGATCTCGGGGTGATTCTGCTGGCCGAGATAGCCGAGGCTCATCGAGAGGTCGCCGGGCCCGATGAAGACGCAGTCGACGCCGTCCACCGCTGCGATCTGCTCGAGATTGTCGAGCGCGTGGCGCGACTCGACCTGAACGGCCACGAGGAGTTCGGCCTCGCACGTCGCGTGGTAATCCGGGATACGCCCGAACCGGGCGGCCCGGGGCGATTGAGAGAAACCGCGCACGCCGCGCGGTGCGTAGCGGGTGGCCGCCACGGCGATGCGGGCCTGCTCGGCATCGTCGATGTTCGGGATCATGAGCGACTGGGCGCCCGCGTCGAGGATCCGCTTGATGACGATCGGGTCGGCGCTCGGCACTCGCACCATGGGCTGGGTGCCCTCGCCGGTCATGACCTGAAGCTGGCTGTAGACATCCCGCAGATCGTTCGGTGAATGCTCCATGTCGAGAAGCAGCCAATCGAAGCCCGCCCCCGCGACCACCTCAGTGGAAATGGTGTTGGCTAAGCTGCACCAGAGACCGATCTGCTGCTCGCCGCCCTGCAGAGCTTCCTTGAGCGTGTTCCTCCACTTGATCATCGTCTGTTTCTCTCCACGATGTCGCGCATTCTGCGCCTGGCCATTCTTTCAGGGGCTCCCCCGATGCGGCCATTGCTTGGACGAGCGTGAATGGAGAGATGTATTCGGTCAAACGCCAAAATTGGATTGATTGATGTGAAACGTGCATCAATCCGTGCGAACTTCGCGTAGCGACGCGAGGTTCACAGAGTCGCGCCGCAGCCGTAGAGCCCTGTTCAATATGGCAGTTACTCTCTTCGAAGCAGCTGGTCTGCGCTCGGACGGCTTCTGCCGGACCCCGGACATCCGTTTTTTTGATCTTTGCACCCGAAAGCAGAAGGACAGGAAACCACCCGACGCAGTCATTTAGAGCCCCCGCTAACGGGACCGCATTTGGCCGATAGCGGAATGACCACTTCGGAGAAGGCCGCTCGGAAAAGCGGACGACCTGCTTCCAACCCAACTCAGATTTCGAAGTGAACTAACGATGTGTCCGAAACCGGACGGACATGACCATCCGTGCCGGCACGCAGAATAACGCGTTCACGTATCCGATCCCCGACCAAGAGCGGGACGGGGTAGTACATGATGAGGCCCAGGTGGAGGCGGCCGCGATAAAAGGGTAATCTGGATCAGTTGACCACAGAGAATTCTGGTTGCCTGATATTTCTATGGTCTACTCTAACGACTCATGGCCCAGTGCCGACAGCGAGATGGCCCGGCGCATTCGCCGTTTCGCGTGGGCGACGACGCCGCTTGGGCCGATCGCCGGCTGGTCGCAGAGCCTGAAGACCATCGTCGACCTAATGCTCCGTTCGCCCAGCATAATGAGCCTTGTTTGGGGAGTGGAGGCGATCCACCTCTACAATGATAGTTTTGCAGAACTGCTTCGCGAGCAGGGCCAACTCTCTTTGGGTCGGCCGGCCTGCGAAATTTTTGCTCGCTCACGGGATGTCTTCGCCAAAGAATTGGCGGCAGGCATGGCTGGGTCGTCGGCTCGGCTGACTGGCCAACGATACCCTGTACTTCGGAATGGCAGCTTCGCAGAGGCTTGGTTCGATGTGGAATACGCTCCGGTCCACGACGACGCCGGCGGCATCGCCGGGGTCCTCTGGACGTTCAAGGAGACGACCGTTCAGCATCTGGCGGAGCGCGACCTTCGCACCAGCGAGACACGCCATCGCCTCCTGATCGAGAGCTGGGCGCAGGCGGTGTGGGAGACCGACTCCGCCGGCGTTGTGGCCGCCGACAGTCCGAGCTGGCGTGCTTATACCGGCCAGACCCTGGAGGAGTGGCTCGGCTACGGTTGGCTGAACGCGATTCATCCCGATGACTGCGCCTATGCCAAGCAGCAATGGCAAGACGCAGTCGCCGCTCGCGGGCTCGTCAACGCAGAGTTCCGCCTTCGTACCCCCAATGCCGGCTGGCGCTGGACCAACGTCCGCGCCGCCCCTGTGCTCTCTGCCGAGGGAGGCATCGAGAAGTGGGTCGGGATGAACATCGACATCGATGCCCACAAGCAAGCTGAGGAGGCATTGCGTGAAAGCGAGGAGCGCTACCGCTCGCTCTTCGAGCAGATCGGCGAGGGCTTCTGCATCATCGAGGTGATCTTCGATGGCGATACCGCAGTCGATTATCGTTTCCTCGACGTCAATCCCGCCTTCGAACGCCATACCGGCATACACGAAGCCAAGGGCCGACTGATGCGCGAGATCGCGCCCGACCATGAGCAGTTTTGGTTCGATCGGTATGGCCAGGTGGCGCTGTCAGGCAAGCCGCACCGCTTCGAGGCGCAAGGCATGGCGCTCGGTGGCCGCTGGTTCGAAGCCAATGCCTTCCGCATCGGACAACCGGAGTGGCGCCGCGTCGCGATTGTCTTTAGCGACGTCACCGGCCGAAAGCGTGCGGAAGCGGCGTTGCGCGAGAGCGAGGAGCGATTCCGGGCCGTGGCCGAGCAAGCCGAGGCTGGCATCGTCATCGTCGATGCCAGCCACCGGATGAGCTTCGTCAATGAACGCTACTGCGAGATCCTGGGGCGCCCACGGGATGATCTGCTCGGCCGCACCGTGGAAGAGCTGACACGCCCGGAGGATTGGACGTTCAACGCACCCCTCTACCAGGGCGCGATGGCAGAAGGCGAAGCTTTCACAATCGAGAAGCGCTACCTGCGTCCGAATGACAGGACAGTGTGGGTGCGCAACGTCGTCAGCGCCCTTCGCGATGGGTCGGGTGCCATCGTTGGCGGCCTTGCGATCACCCTCGACGTCACCGAACACCATCAGGCCGAGGCGGCCCTGCGCGAAAGCGAGGAGCGCTTCCGGCGCTTCGCTGAGCATTCAGCGAACGTGCTCTGGCTCGCCGATTTGGAGAGTGGTGCGCTCGATTACCTCAGCCCGGCTTTTACGCAAGTCTGGGGTATGGCTCCTGAAGACATGCCGGATATTGCAGCTTGGCTCGTCAGCGTTCACCCCGAGGACCGCGCCGCCGCCGCGCAGGCGGTCGAGCGCGTCGGCAACGGCGAGACGCTCGTGCTCGAGTACCGCATCCAGCGCGCCTCGGACCACGCCGTCCGCCGTATCCGCGACACCTTCTTTCCGATCCCCGGCCGTGACGGACGGATCCGGTCGGCGGGTGGGATCGCGCAGGACGTCACGGTCGACAAGGGCCTGCGCGCCTACGTCGTCGCGGCCGGGGATGACGCCCGGCGTGATCTCGTCGGCACACTTCAGACCGCCGGGTACGCGGTGCAAGCATTCGGCAGCGGTCAGGCCTTCTTCAAGATGGCGGGTTCGTTGATACCGGGCTGCGTCGTCGTCAGCGTGGGTGATGCCAGCGGCCTTGCTGTCCTAAGCGATTTGAAAGCGGCCCGCGCGCATCTGCCCGTCGTGGCGGTCGGCGCGAGCGGGGGCGATGTCGGCTTCGGGGTCCGCGTCATGAAGGCGGGGGCAGTCGATTACCTCGAAGCCCCGTGTTTGCCCGAGACCTTGCTGTTCGCGGTCAGATCGGCGCTTGCCGAGATCCATACCGAGGCCGATCGGGCACGCGGGGACGACGAGGCCCGGAGCCGGATCGCAACACTGTCCGCGCGCGAGCGCGAGGTGCTGGAGGGTTTGCTCGCTGGCGGAACCAACAAGACCATCGCCCGGACGCTGGGCCTGAGCCCGCGCACCGTGGAGATCCATCGTGCCCGGGTCATGGAAACGCTCGGCGTTCACACCCTGCCCGAGGCCGTTCTCATCGCGACCGCAGCGGGCGTACGCCCCAACAATCACGAGGGCAACTAACTCAAAGTCCAGCGCCCTAGCGGGAAACATACCTTCGCGTGGGGGGCGCCAATTTGCGACCGCTACACGTGCGCGGCCGAGATACGGGCAGCGCCGCGACCTGACCGGTTGGCTTTGGACCAAGATTGAGTCGGACATAAAGTTGCAAGCCGAAACACGGGAGGCCTTTGCTACCTGTCCATCCGGTCGGACGAGGCGCACGATCCAGGCGCGAGCGACCGCTCCGGCTCCACGGACATCACGGGCCTACAGCATCGGAAGATGACGTGGCCGATCGCCGAGCGGGAATGCCGCGTCGAGCTGACTGAGATCAGCCTCCGTCAGCGAGAGCGCGCCGACGCCGGCGTTGTCGGCGGCGTGCTGAGTCGCCCCCTATCTCGACCCTTGTCGTGGTGGACAAACGTAGGCGGGAGCCCCCGGTTTACTAAGGGGTGTCCCTAAGGACGGTCCCGGTGACCGCGCCAGCCGGCGCGGTTCGGCGAACCGCCCATCCCTCATGCCTCGCGGGACGAGCGCGAAGGCCTCACGTCACTCCCAGACCGGCTGATCGAGATGACGCTCTGGGGCCCGCAAGCCCGTCGTCCTCGTCTGCCACGCCCCCGGTATGTTGGGTCATGCCAATCGGCCAGCGTGGGCGCGCCCGGCGGTGAGACCCATTACTTCCCGTAATGGCCCAAAGCCCAGACGTAAGCCGAGACGGACTTCAGATCGGTCTCGGACAACTCCACGCCGCCCATGGGCGGCATCGCGTTCTGGTGTTCCTTCGGTTCGGGCACGCCGGCGGCGATCGTGTGCTCGATGCCCGCCAAGCTGCCGTCGCTCCAGAGCCAGTGGCCGCTGGTGAGATCCGCCCCCACCGGTGAGCCCTTGCCGTCCGAGCCGTGGCACCCGCCGCAGGTGGCGCCGGCCGCTTCCCCGTGGAAGATCCGGTCGCCGAGCGCGACCTGCTCGCGTGTCGCGCCCTTCGGAACCGGCAGCGCGGCAACCGGGTGCACGCCCTCCGGCGGCGGCGCCTCCCTGGACGCGGTCGCGGCGTTACGCGGGGGCGGCGCGGCCGCAACCGCCGCGTTCGGATCGCCACCCGTGTAGGTGACGCGCCAGATGCGCCCCTTCACGTCGTCGGAGATGTAGAGCGCCCCGTCCGGTCCGACCGCGAGGCCGGACGGCCGGTACTCGGCCCGGCCCGGCTCCTTCACGGCGCCGGCGAAGCCATCGGCGAACACCACGAAGTCGCCCGCGGCCTTGCCGTCCTTGAACGGCTGGAAGACGACGCTGTAGCCGCCCTGCGGGCCGGGTGCCCGGTTCCACGAGCCGTGGAAGGCGATGAAGGCGCCGTCGCGATAGGCTGTCGGGAAGGCCGATCCGGTCCCGGTCCCGACGTAGAACTTCATGTCGTTGGGTGCCCAGTGCGCCGGGAACCACGCAACCGGCCCCTGCCGGTCGGCGCACAGCCCAACTTTGTGACCGCCGTCGCCGCCGTATTCCGGGGCCAGCACCAGCTTCTTCTGCGCCGGGTCGAAGTAGCATTCCGGCCAGCCGTAATCGGCGCCCTGCTTCAGCTCGACCACTTCCTCGGAGGGCAGCTCGTAGCCCTGCTTGGCCGTGTAGAGCTTCGGCCAGTCCTCGTGGAGCTGGTCGCGCCCGTGCTGGGTCGAGAAGACCCGCCCTTGCGCGTCGAGGGCGATGCCCTCGCCGTTGCGGATGCCAGCCGCATACCGCTCGGCGGGCGAGAACCTTTGATCGCGCCCCTTCGCGTCGTAGCGCCAGATGCCGCCGCGGGTCTCTTTCTCGGTACAGGGTTCGTTGCCGGGCGAACCTGGTACGCGGTTCCTCACCTCGCAGGCATTCGTCGCTGAGCCGAGATCGACGAGGAGATCGCCCTTCGGCGTGATCGCGAAGGGGTGCATCGGGTGGTCACCCGTCAACGGTAGGCCGGAGATGACGACCTCCCCTTTGGCCTTGGGCGCCCTCTCGCCCGTCGTCAGCGGATAGCGCATGATGCGGTCGTTGCTCTCGGCGTAGAGCGCGCCCTGGTAGAGCGCCAGCCCGGTGCCGCCATGGCCGCCCTCGGCCTGGCTCTCGCCGAAGCGCTCCGTGACGTCGGCCTTGCCGTCGCCATCGGTATCCTTGAGCGCGACCAGGAAGCCGCCCGGCGGGGGCGTGTCGTTCTTGTAGTACACGCCGCTCCACGTGTTGACGTAGAGCGTGCCGTCGACCGCCACGGCCATCTGCCGGGCATGGCCGATGTGATCCGCATAGATCGAGGCGCAGAAGCCGGCCGGCAGGCTCAGGCCGCCCGTGCCACCGTCACAGGTCGAGTCGGCGGCCCGCGCGGGCCGAGCCGCCGGCCAGGCGGCGAGAAGGGCGGCGGTCGCGACGCCGGCGGACAGGGCAAGGGTCGACGAACGGATACGACGCATGGTGTGCCCTCCTGGGGCGATGCCACGAACCACGGTTGCAAGATCTAGCCGAAGACGGGCGGCCGATCACGGGCGGTGCGATGGCGAAATCCTCGCGCGCCCGCGGTCGTCAGCGATTGGGCAGCGGCACCGCCAGAACGCGGAACGGAAGTTCGGGCTTGGTGCCCCTCCGCGCCGGCTCGGTGATGACGGCGAGTTGCCCCTCCGTGACGAAGACCATCGCGCCGACCTTGGCCGCGCTGGTGACGCCGCCGGCGATGCCGTCCCGTAAGACCTCCACGGTCGCCGTATCCCCGGAGACGGTCATCCGGTCGAGCCGGCCGCCGCCCTCGGCCATGAGGAAGGAGCCGTCACCGAGTGGCCGCAGGCCGTCCGTGAGGACCAGCGGACGCGAGGGCGTCAGCGGCGTCACCGCGCCGGCCTCCCCGTCCTTCACGTCGATCCGGAACAGCTTGGCCTTGGTGAAGGTGTCGACGTAGAGGTTGCCGTCGGTACCGAAGGCGATGCCGTCGAGCCCGGCATCCTTGCCCGCGGGCGCGAGCTGCGGGTCGCTCTTCCAGACCTCCAGCGTCTGCGCGCCGGGCTTCAGCCTCAGGATCTGCGGCCCCAGCGTGTTGGTGACGTAGGCCGCCCCGTCGGGTCCGAGGGCGATGTCGTTGCAGATCGCCGGGCTGACGGGGAACGGCGCGCTGATCTTGCCGGCGCCGGTCTTCAGGTCGAAGCCCTTCAGCGCGGCGCCTTTGACATCGCTGGGCCCTGGGATGCCGAGCGCCGAGAGATCGTTCGAGCAGACCCAGAGCGTGCCCGACGCCTCGTCGGCGAGCACGCCGAAGGTCGAGCGGGTCCCGAACGCGCCGGGCGCGATCCAGACCTCGCCCGAAGATGCCCCAGGCCCGATCCGGGTGACGCCGCCCCCCGCGAAGTTGCTGACGTAGAGGGTGCCATCCGCGGTAGCCGTGATGCTCTCGGGATACGCGGCCTCTCCGGGCAGCGCGATCTCGCGTGTGTCCCGGGGGGGGGCCCGCGCCATCGTCCCGGCTCCAACGGCCGCGAGGATGAGGCACCCGGCCAGCGCGAGACTGACGCTTCGGCGCGGCACGTTTCCGGACGGCGGGACGCGGACCTCGGTTCGCCCCATGGCGGGATCTCCGTTCGGCTGCGGGAAAGGGCGAGAGCCCCTGTGCGATCGAGCGTGGTCGTTGCGGCTCAAGTGGGCCGAACGCCCCCTCGTGAGCCAGAAAGCAGCGTGATCACCGCCCGGTTGAACGCAGGGATGTCATCGGGCTTGCGGCTGGTGACGAGGTTCCCGTCCACGACCACCTGCTCATCCACCCAATCGGCTCCCGCGTTTCGGAGATCGGTCCGGAGTGACGGCCAGGAGGTCAGGCGTCGCCCGCGCGCGGCGCCCGCCTCGATGATGGTCCAGGGGCCGTGACAGATCGAGGCGACGGGTTTGCCTCCGTCGAAGAAGCCTTTCGCGAAAGCCACGGCTTCGGGGATCGTCCTGAGCGTGTCGGGGTTGATGACGCCGCCGGGGAGCAGCAGAGCGTCGTACTCATCGGGGCGAGCGCTGTTCAGGCGCACGTCAACCGGGAATTGATCGCCCCATTCGGTGAATCTCCAGGCCTTCACCGCGCCGTCCTTCGGCGACACGATCCGGGTCTCGGCACCGGCCTCGTCCAGCGCCCTGCGCGGCTCGGTCATTTCGACCTGCTCGAAACCGTCCGTGATCAGGATTGCGACCTTCAGGCCGGTGAGGGTGTCGGAAGCCATGATTGTTCCTCGGTCTGGCCGGGTTTGCGTGCGATGGGGGCAGCCCCCTGCGGGCTGTTTCACGGACCGCCATGCCGGACTGGTCCGTGCGCCATGAAGACCCGTCCGCTTCCGGCCAGGGCGCCCGGAAGCGGCAGGCGGCGCACACAACAGCCACAGCCGGCCGGGTGGCCCCCCGAAGCCGGTCGCGAGGGGGGCGTACTCGTTTCGGTCGCAGCGAAGACGGCGCGGCCACCCGCGTTGCCGCCGACGATGGCCGGTGCGCTCAGGACCGTCCGTGCGGCCTCGGCACCGCATTCGGGGCAGGCACAGGGGGCTTGGAACTGCGCCATGGGCCGCATGGCCGTGAACGGCCCGCACAGGTCGCAGGCGTAATCGTAGATCGGCATGGCGTCCTCGCGCTCCAGCCTGTCCGTCGAGACGGGGAAGAAGCCGGGCGAGCGACCGCCCGGATCGAGAGATCGGCTCGGCAGCTCAGGCGGCCGGCTTGAGGATCACCTTCGTCCAACCCTCGTCACGGGCGTCGAAATGCTTGTAGGCCTTCGGCGCTTCTCCCAGACGAAGCTCATGGGAGACGATGAAGGACGGCTTCGCGCGGTCCGCCGCAATGAGATCGCGCAACTGCCGGTTATAGGCTTTCACGTTGCACTGACCGACGCCGATCTTCTGACCCTTGAACCAGAAGAGGCCGTAGTCGAATACGATCTCGCCCTGCTTGTAGAGAGAGTCCTGCGGCGCCGGATCCTGCGGCGTGAAGACGCCGACAACGCCGATGCCGCCAGTGAATTTCACCGATCTGACCAAGTCGTTCATGGTCATGTTCGGGTGCTCGTGACCCTGCGGATCGTGTGCTTGGTAGCCCACGCACTCACAGCCGCGGTCGGCGCCAATGCCGTTCGTCAAAGCCAGCACTTGGTCTACCGGAGAGCCCTTCGAATCGTCGATGGGCAGGGCGCCGATCGACTCCGCGAGGCGCAAGCGGTCGGGATGGCGATCGACGACCATCACCATGGAGGCGCCCTTGATCATCGCCGAGAGGGCCGCCATCAGGCCAACCGGGCCAGCGCCGTAGATGACGACCGACTCGCCGGGACGCAGCCCCGCGAGCTCGGTGGCGTGCCAGCCGGTCGGGAAGATATCGGCCAGCATGACATAGTCGTTCTGTCGCTCCTCCGCGTCCGGCGGCAGCTTCAGGCAATTGTAATCCCCGTAGGGAACGCGCAACAGATCGGCCTGGCCGCCCCGATACGGCCCCATGTCGGCGAAGCCATAGGCGGCGCCGGCCATGTTCGGCATGACGCTGCGATCGGCCGTCGTCAGGCAGAACGCGCTCAAGCCACGCTCGCAATTCCTGCAGAAGCCGCAGCCGATGTTGAAGGGAAGGGCGACCCAGTCCCCGACCTTCACCCGATCGACGGCAGGGCCCACTTCGGCCACTTGTCCGAGATTCTCGTGCCCGAAGACGCCCCCACGCGGGAAGTCGGTCCGGCCCTCGTACATGTGCAGGTCGGAGCCGCAGATGTTGGTGCTCGTGATGCGCACCAGCACGTCGGTCGGCCGCTCAATCCGCGCGTCGGGTACGTCCTGCACCGCCACGTCACGTGGACCATTGTAGACGACTGCTCGCATCACGCTCTCCTGATCTGAAGTCGTTTGCCGGCCCGAATGAGTACATGCCGCCGGTAATCATACTATCCGGTCGATGCCTACGGTGTTCTCCGTAATGCAGCGCCAGGCTCGTAAGAAATGCTCCTCGTCTGTATCGGCAGATTGGATTTATGATGGAAAAAACTGTGTCTTGGCAGCCGAATTTGCTCGACGCGAAGCCTTATTGCTTCGCTTCGTTCGCAAATGACGATGTCGGTACGTGAGGTATAAAAGACAGACGATGCTTCGAGGTCGCACCTGCCGATGCGAGCGTCGCTTCGGCACGAGATCCGGTCCACAGGTCACGGCAGCTTCGCCGCGAGCACGTCGAGCTTCTCGATTTGCGGGTCGGTGACGAACAGATCGGGGGCCCTCTCCATCAGGGCCGCCGCCACGCGGCCGGAGAGGTGGGCGTCCCGTGCCGCCTCGTCGGGAAACGCGTCGAAGATCCCGAAGGTCGAAGGACCCAGGCGGAGGCCGAACCACGCGATGGTTCCGGGCTCGTCCTGCACGATGGGCTGGCTATCCGCCAGAAACGTCTCGACCGCCGCTTCCTGTCCGGGCTTGGCGTTCAGGACGACGAGAAGCGCGAACTTGACCATCTGCCTGTTCCTTTCGAAAAGTCCGGGTGACTGCGGACGTCGCCGCCGTTTGGGATCCGGTCCGGCCCGCTTTCCTGGTCGCGACGGGTTCGTGTCGAATTAGCCGGTCGGCCGCGAGGCGGCCCTGATGCTGGTCAGTTCGCCGTCAGGATCGGCGTTGCGCCGCGCAGGCCTCGACGATCTGCCGGCGGACGAGGTCGGGCTGCGCCTGCAAGGCCCGGACAATCGCGTGCAGCACATGCCGCAGGCCGCCGACCTGATCGATGAGGTCGAGGACGACCGCGATACCCTCGTCGTTGATACCGAGATCGGCTTGTAGATCCCGGATCAGTTGGACCCTGGCCAAATCGATCTCGACGTAGTGCCAGGCTCCATCCCGGAGCGCCGGCTGGAGCCAGCCGCTGTCGAGCCAGATCGCAAGCGTTTCGGGGGGCAGGTCCGAGCGGACCTGGAATTCGCGCGCATCCATGCCGTCACCCCTCCTCATGCAGGCCGGTGCCACGCGGCGATCACGCGTTCGAGTTCGGGATCGGGCTTGTCCGGCAGCTTGATCAGCAGTTTGACGTAGGCGTCCCCCGCGGTCCCGTCCGCGCGCGGGACGCCCTTGCCCTTGAGGCGAAGCACTTTGCCCGACGTACTCCACTTCGGGATCGTCAGGGTCACGGACCCGGACGGGGCCGACACGGCAATCCGGCCGCCGAGCACCGCCACGTGCAGCGGGACGCCCTGGTCGAAATGGATGTCGTCGCCCGCGCGCCGGAAGACGGGGTGCGGTCGCACATCCACTGCGATCAGCGCATCGCCGGACGGCGCGCCGTTCCGACCCGGCTCGCCCTTGCCGCGCAAGCGCAGGGTCTGCCCGTCGCTCGTGCCCGGCGGGATGCGGACATCGAGCGTCGCGCCGTCCGGCAGGGTTACCGACCGGGTGGTGCCGTTGACCGCATCGAGGAAATCGAGGTCGAGGCGGTAGCGGACATCGGCGCCCCGGCGTCGGACATCCGCCCGGCCCCGGCGGCCGAAGATCTCGGACAGGAAGTCGTCGACCTCGAAATCCGCGAAGCCCGCGTCGCTGGCATAGGCATGGTCGGCGGATGGCTCCGACACGTCGTGATAGTAGCGCTGTCTTGGCCGCTCGACGCCGGAAATGTCGATCTCGCCGCGATCGAACCGTGCGCGCTTCTCTGGATCGTTCAACAGGTCGTAGGCCCGCGACACGTTCTTGAACTGCTCTTCCGCCTCCCTGTTGCCCGGGTTCAGGTCCGGATGCAGTTTGCGCGCGAGCTTGCGGTAGGTCTTTTGGATCTGCTCCGGCGAGGCGTCGCGCTTCACACCCAGAATCGCATAGGGATCGTCGCTCAACGCCTCCTCCCTGCTGCCGTCGTGAAGTGCAGCCCGCACCCGTTGCGGACGAAGCTCTAGGAATGCTCATTCGAGGGAATGGTCTCTCCGGGATCATCCCGAGCCACGCCGCGACGGGTCACGGTGACTCGAGCGGGGCGCAGCAGCCGATCGTGGAGCAGGTAGCCCTCCTCCATGACGTCGTGGACGGTCCCGGGCGCGGTCGCCGGGTCATCGACCTCCATCATGGCCTCATGCCGCGACGGGTCGAACGGAGCGCCAAGGGCATCGACCCGCTGCACGCCGACGTGCTGCAGGACCGCCGTGAGCAGACGCTCGGTGGCGCGCACCCCGTCGGTAAGGGACGCCGCTTGGGACGCCCCTTGGGACGGCGCCTGCTCGTACGCGACGATGGCCCGGCGCAGATTGTCCAAAACCGGCAAAAGCTCGCGGGCGAGGCCGGTCACCGCGTAGTTCCGCTCGTTCTCCAAGTCGCGTTGCGATCGACGCCGCGTGTTTTCCGCTTCAGCCAGGGCGCGCAAGGCCCGGTCGTGAAGCGCAGCATTCTCGATCTTCAGGGCGGCGGTCTCGCCCACCCCCGCGCCGGGAGCTGCACCGACCTCCGGGGTATCCGGCGACGAGAACTGCCGCAGGGAGACGGGCGGAGAGCCGGCGTGATCCAAAGGCTTTTCGGCCATAGCATGCCTCCTTCCGACGCGGATGAAGTCAGGCTGCCGGAAGCCTCGGAAACGGGTCAGGCAGGCTGCTCGGTTGCGACGTGGTGAAAGCGGCTCGGCGCGAGCGCGTCGAGCCGATGATGGGGGACGGGACTACGGCTTCAGTGCACGCTCTGGTCCCCCCGGCCGTGCTCCTCGAATTCCGCGTCGACGACCTCCGGCTGCGGGCCGCTTCCGCCGCCGCGCGCACCGGCTTCGGGTGCTTCGGGCTGCGCGCTCATCACCTGAGCCAAGCGTTGCGCCAGTTGCGACAGGCGCCCGGTCGCCTGCCGGATGCGGTCGAGACCCTCGCCGCCGATCGCCCCGCGCAGACCCTCGATGGCCTGTTGCAGTTCCGTCTTCAGATCGCCCGGCACGCGCTCGCCTGCCTCGTCCAGGCTGCGCTCGGCGGTGTAGATCGCGGCATCGGCCTGGTTGCGGGCATCGGCCAGTTCCCGGCGGCGCCGGTCCTCTTCCGCGTGGGCCTCGGCTTCCCGCACCATGCGCTGGATCTCGCTCGAGTCCAGGCCGCCCGAGGCCTGAATGCGGATCTGCTGTTCCCTTCCACTGGCCTTGTCCCTGGCGGTCACGTTGACGATGCCGTTGGCGTCGATATCGAAGGTCACCTCGATCTGCGGCGTGCCGCGGGGCGCCGGCGGGATGCCGACGAGATCGAACTGGCCGAGCATCTTGTTGTCGGCCGCCATCTCGCGCTCCCCCTGGAAGACCCGGATCGTGACGGCGCTCTGATTGTCCTCCGCCGTCGAGAAGGTCTGGCTGCGCTTCGTCGGGATCGTGGTGTTGCGCTCGATCAGCTTGGTCATCACGCCGCCGAGCGTTTCGAGGCCGAGCGACAGCGGCGTCACGTCGAGGAGCAGCACATCCTTGACGTCGCCCTGGAGCACGCCGGCCTGGATCGCGGCACCGATCGCCACGACCTCGTCGGGGTTGACGCCCCGATGGGGCTCGCGCCCGAACAGGGACTGGACCACCTCCTGCACCTTCGGCATCCGCGTCTGGCCGCCGACGAGGACGACCTCCGCGATGTCGGACGGTTGCAGCCCGGCATCCTTGAGCGCAGCCTCACATGGCCGGATCGTGCGCTTGATCAGGTCGTCGACCAGGGCTTCGAGCTTGGCGCGGGAGAGCTTGATATTCAGGTGTTTCGGCCCGGCCTGATCGGCCGTGATGAAGGGCAGGTTGACCTCGGTCTGGGTGGCCGAGGACAGCTCGATCTTGGCCTTCTCGGCGGCATCCTTGAGGCGCTGGAGCGCGAGCTTGTCCTTGCTCAGGTCGATGCCTTGATCCTTCTTGAACTCGGCCGCAAGGTATTCGACCACGCGGTTATCGAAGTCTTCGCCGCCCAGGAAGGTATCGCCGTTCGTGGCTTTCACCTCGAACACACCGTCGCCGATCTCCAGGATCGAGACGTCGAAGGTGCCGCCGCCGAGGTCATAGACCGCGACGCGGCCGCTGCCCTTCTTGTCGAGGCCGTAAGCGAGCGCGGCGGCCGTCGGCTCGTTGATGATGCGCATCACCTCGAGGCCGGCAATCTTGCCGGCATCCTTGGTGGCCTGCCGTTGCGCGTCGTTGAAGTAGGCCGGCACCGTGATGACCGCCTGCGTCACGGATTGACCGAGCTTCAGCTCGGCGGTCTCCCGCATGCGCTGCAGGATATAGGCCGAGATCTGGCTCGGGCTGTACGTCTTGCCCTTGATCTCGACCCAGGCGTCGCCGTTCCGCCCGGATACGATTCTGTAGGGCACCATCCCGATATCTTTCTTGGTGACCGGATCGTCGTAACGCCGCCCGATCAACCGCTTGATGGCGAAGATGGTGTTTTCCGGGTTCGTGATCATCTGTCGCTTGGCCGGCTGCCCGACCAGAACTTCGCCGGCCTCCGTGAAGGCCACCACCGATGGGGTGGTGCGACCGCCCTCGGCGTTCTCGATGACATTGGCCTTGCTGCCATCCATCACCGCGACACATGAGTTCGTCGTGCCGAGATCAATGCCGATCACTTTCGCCATGGGAGATACTCCTTCCTGTCTGCGCAGTGCGGACCGATCGAGAGCGAGGCCGGATCGCTATCTCCTGCAGCGGCCCGCAGGCCGCGTGAAGCCGGCCGCCGAAAACGTGGACTATGGCCTGGAACGCAGAGACTGAATGGCATCCGCCAGATGCCGATAATCGAACGGACCATCATGCCGATGGCCGTTGACGAAGAAGGTCGGCGTCCCGTTGACGCCACTTCGAACTCCGCTCAGGAAGTCCTGCGCGACCTTCGGGGCATAGGTCTTCGTCTCGAGGGCAAGCTCGAATTCGCGCTCCGGCAGGCCGAGCGCCCGGGCTGCGCCCACGAGGAACGGCAGACTCAACTGGTTCTGATGCGCGTAGATCGCATCGTGCATGTCCCAGAACCGACCCTGCGCCCCCGCGAATTCAGCGGTCTCCGCGGCCGGCTCCGCGAGCGGGTGGATCTCGGTAAGCGGGAAATGGCGGAACACGTAGGTGAGGTCGTCGCCGAAGTGCCTGCCGAGCTGGAGGACCTCACCATGCGCGGCGCGGCAATAGGGGCACTCGTAATCGCCGTACTCGACGAGCACCACCCGCCCGGTGGCACCGCCTCGGACATGATCAGCCGCCGACACTGGCACTCTGAGTTCGGCCATCGCTTGTCTCCTGAGTATCAAGTCGATCCAGCGCATCGAGGATGCCGTCCGCACCGGGGTTGACGGCGATCGGGGAGCGGTAGCTCCAGAAGATGCGGCCCTCGCGATCCACGACGAACAGCGCCCGCTCGCAGACACCGTCGCCGTCGCGGTAGGCCCCGTATTGGCGGGCGACCGCGCCCTTCGGCTCGAAGTCCGCGAGCAGGGGGAAATGGAGATGGCGCGTCTCGGCGAAGGCCTGATGGCACCAGGCACCATCGACCGAGATTCCGATGACTTCGGCATCATGCCGCCGGAATTCCGGCAAGACCTGATTGTAGACCGCCATCTGATCCCCGCAGACCGGGCTCCAATCCGCGGGGTAGAACGCTAGAACAACGGGGCGTCCGCGCAGATCATTGAGAGAAAGGGTCTGATCCGGCGTAACGTGCAGTGTGAAATCGGGCGCCGTAACTCCGGGCGCTAAGATGTGTCCCATCCTGCATCTCCTGGATGGCCTGCGGAGCGGCCATGGCGCATTTGACGACGCGGCATGGGGCCGTGGCACTGACGAGCGTCAGTTCCGATGGCGGATATTCGGGCTGCTTCTTCAACGCGTCCGCGCCGGTCCCTGCGGCGCACAGGCGCCGCCGATGCCGCGGAGCCGCAGAGAGCGAGAGGGGTCCGGGATAGTCCCTAGATGCCCTCCGCATGGTGCGACCTGCTGCGATGTCCGATCTTCGAGATCTCGCGCGTGGGGAGCAACATGCTGCAGTATAGTCGTGTCCTGCCCACTCCCGGCCCGCAGGTTCATCGGCCACCTGTCACGGCCCTGGGCGCCGGCGCTCTCACGCTGGCACGCATCACCGCCCTCGGCCGGGTTGCGCATTTCTCGCCCGGAACGACACTCTATGCCGAAGGCGATGTTGGCGAGTTCGTCTACTGGGTGGTTGCCGGCATGGTCCGCACGGTCAACGTCGGTCGCGACGGCAATCGGGTCGTGCGCGGGTTTCATTTGTCCGGCGATTTCTTCGGTCTGGAGCGGTCCCCGTTGCATGCCTCTTCCGCAGAGGCGGTGAGCGGCACGCGGGCCATACGCTGTTCCCGTGCCCGGCTGAACGCGCTCGCGGCGTCCGATACGCAGATCGCCAGCGAACTTCTCCTGTGGCTGCTGCGGATGACCGAGCGCGCCCAGGATCTCTCGGCGCTCGGCCGCGCCAACGCCACGCGGAAGCTCGCGTATTTTTTGATCGACCTGATAGACCGGGTGTCGAGCGGTCGATCGATCGCGTTGCCGATGTCACGCACCGACATCGGCGACTATCTCGGCCTCTCGAACGAGACCGTGAGCCGGACGTTCACTACGCTGCGCCGCGACGGGCTGATCGCCACGCGCGGCCGCACTGTCACCCTCCTCGATCCGGGCGCCCTTCGGCGCATGAACGGCGGCCAGATACGCGACGCGCGCTAGTCTTTCAGCTGTCGGGAGCACCTTTTAGCCGATCTCGCCGAGCACGTCGTCCGCGCGGCGACATGCGGTGTCCTGCGGGTGAAGTGGCATCGAGAGGAATGTTCGATGGATCAGCCGAAGCCCAGAGAACCGGTCGGGATCGCTCGATCCGGCGCGGGACGGCCGGGCTACGTCACGGTGAGGGGCGCCAGGGAGCACAACCTGCGCGACGTTGACGTGGAACTGCCGCGCGACGCCCTTGTGGTGTTCACGGGCGTCTCCGGCTCCGGCAAGTCCTCCCTCGCCTTCGGCACGCTTTATGCCGAGGCCCAGCGGCGCTACTTCGAGTCGGTCGCCCCCTACGCGCGGCGGATGATCGACCAAGTCGGCGTGCCCGACGTCGATGCCATCGAAGGGCTTCCCCCGGCCGTCGCCCTCCAGCAGCAGCGCGGCACGCCCAGCGCCCGCTCCTCGGTCGGCAGCGTCACCACCCTGTCGAGCCTCGTGCGGATGATGTACTCGCGCGCCGGCACCTACCCGCCGGGCCAGCCGATGCTCTACGCGGAGGACTTCTCGCCCAACACGCCCCAGGGTGCCTGCCCGACCTGCGCCGGGCTCGGACGAGTCTACAAGGCCACCGAGGCGTCGATGGTGCCCGACCCTTCGCTGACGATCCGCGAGCGCGCCGTGGCGGCCTGGCCGCAAGCCTGGGGCGGGCAGAACCTGCGGGACATCCTGGTCAGCCGGGGAGTCGATGTCGACACGCCCTGGAAGGACCTGCCGCAGACGCTCCGGGACTGGATCCTGTTCACGGACGACCAGCCGCAAGAGCCCGTCTATGCCGGGCTTTCCCCGGAGCAGACGCGGCTCGCCCGCAAGCGCCGCCTGGAGCCGAGCTATAGGGGCACCTTCACGAGCGCCCGCCGCCATGTGCTCGGCACCTTCACCACCTCACAGAGCGCGCTCATGCGCCGACGGGCGGCGCGGTACCTCGTCAGCGAGGACTGCCCCAGCTGCCAAGGCAAGCGCCTGAAGCCCGAGGCGCTCTCGGTCACCTTCGCCGGCCTCGATATCGGGGACCTGTCGCGCATGCCGCTCTCCGACCTCGCCGAGGCGATGCGACCGGCCGCCGAGGACCGGCTGTCCGATTCCGACGGAAACGCCGCCCCCGGGACGCTCGATCGCGAAGCGGGCCGGCGAGATCGGGCCCAGCGTGCCGCCTCCGGGGCGTCGGCCCATGCCGGTGCACCGGACGTTCGCGCGACGCCGAACCTCTCCATCGAGAAACGGCTCGCCGCCCAGCGCCTCGCCGCCGATCTCATCGATCGGATCGGGACGCTCACGGAGCTGGGCCTCGGCTACCTGTCGCTGGACCGGGTGACCACGACCCTGTCGTCGGGCGAGTTGCAGCGCCTGCGCCTCGCGACTCAGCTCCGCTCGCAACTCTTTGGCGTGGCCTACGTGCTCGATGAGCCCACGGCGGGGCTGCACCCCGCCGACGGCGATGCCATGCACGATGCCCTCGCCGGGCTGCTCGCCTCGGGCAATTCGCTGTTCGTCGTCGAGCACGACATCGGCACGATGCGCCGCGCCGATTGGCTGGTCGATGTCGGCCCGGATGCGGGCGAGCAAGGGGGCACCGTGCTCTACAGCGGCCCGCCGGAGGGCCTGCGCGCGGTGGAGGCGTCGCGCACGCGCCTTCACCTGTTCGGACTCGCCGAGCCGCCAACGCGTCCGCAGCGCAGGCCCACGGGATGGCTGCACCTGGAAGGGATCACCCGCAACAACCTGCGTGGCGTCTCGACCTCGTTTCCCCTCGGATGCCTCACCGCCGTCACGGGCATTTCAGGCTCGGGCAAGTCGAGCCTGGTCAGCCAGGCCTTGCTGGACCTCGTCGGCGACCACCTCGGCAGATCCATCGCCACCGATGACGAGCCGGAAGATCCTCTCGACGACGCGCCGGCCCCGACCGAGGGGCGCATCGTCGGCGGCATGGAGGGAATCCGTCGGTTGGTCCAGGTCGATCAGAAACCGATCGGGCGCACGCCCCGCTCGAACCTCGCGACCTATACCGGCCTGTTCGACGCCGTCCGCAAGCTGTTCGCCGCCACGCCCCAGGCACGCCGGCGCCACTACGACGCCGGGCGCTTTTCCTTCAACGTCGCGAAGGGCCGTTGCCCGGCCTGCGAGGGCGAGGGTTTCGTCAGCGTCGAGCTCCTGTTCATGCCGAGCGTCTACGCCCCCTGCCCGACCTGCCACGGCTCCCGCTACGCACCCGATACGTTGGAGGTCACCTGGAGCGGGCTGACCATCGCGGACGTGCTCGGGCTGACGGTCGAGCGCGCCTGCGCGGCCTTCGCGGATGAGCCCGCCGTGCTGCGGCCGCTGATCGTGCTGCGGGATCTCGGCCTCGGCTACCTGCGCCTGGGTCAGCCTGCGACCGAACTCTCCGGTGGGGAGGCCCAGCGCATCAAGCTCGCGACCGAATTACAGCGGGGACAGCGCGGGGGCACGCTCTACGTCCTCGACGAGCCGACGACCGGATTGCACCCGACCGACGTGGATCGCCTGATGCTGCAGCTCAACGGCTTGGTCGATGCGGGCAACACGGTCGTCATGGTCGAACACGACATGCGCGTCGTCGCGGGAGCGGATCACGTCATCGACGTGGGGCCCGGCGCCGGCGACCTGGGCGGCACCATCGTGGCGGCTGGCCGCCCCGAGATCGTGGCTCGGGCGCAAGCGAGCCGCACGGCACCCTATCTGCGGGAGGAGCTCGACGCCGACGAAGGCAGCGGCCCGCGACCCCCACTTCCCTGATCGACACGGAGTCTGGGCTGGATCGGCACCGGAAGACGCCGACGGCCTCTCGAACGACGGACCTCAAACCGGACCCGGAGACCAACGATGAAGATTCTGATGGTGCTGACGTCGCACGACCGGCTCGGCGACACCGGCCGCAAGACAGGCTTCTGGCTGGAGGAGCTCGCTGCGCCCTACTATGTGTTCAAGGATGCCGGGGCGGAGATAGTCCTCGCCTCGCCGAAGGGTGGGCGTCCGCCGCTCGATCCCAAGAGCAGCGAACCGGACGCTCAAACCGACCTGACCCGCCGCTTCGAGGCGGATGGCGACGCCAACGCCGCGTTGTCGAACACAGTCCGGCTCGACGGCGTCACTCACGAGGGCTTCGACGCGGTGTTTTATCCCGGTGGGCATGGTCCCTTGTGGGACCTCGCCGAGGACCCCGCCTCGATCCGGCTGATCGAGACGACGCTCCAAGCCGGCAAGCCTGTCGCCCTCGTCTGCCACGCCCCCGGCGTGCTGCGTCACGCCAAGGCCCCCGACGGCAAGCCGCTCGTCGCGGGCAAGGCCGTCACCGGCTTCACGAACACCGAGGAGGAGGCCGTGGGCCTGACCGCTATCGTCCCGTTCCTCGTCGAGGACGAGCTCAAGCGGAAGGGCGGGGTGTTCTCAAAGGCCGCCGACTGGCAGCCCTACGTGGTGGGGGACGGGCTGCTGATCACCGGCCAGAACCCGGCCTCCTCCGGGCCGACGGCCGTGCGCCTCAAGGACTATCCGGATCTCCAGGCGGCTAGAGAGTAGGGCGGTAAATCCGCCGCTTGACCCGCGGACCGAACGGGCAAAACCTCGCTCGGCCCGCCCGCTGTTTGAGGCTGCGTCACGCGGTCGACGCACGCTTCGAGACCGTCGCGAGGGGAGGGGCGTGTTTCAAGTCGGGCGGCGTCTTGAAGTCCCGCGCCGCGCCACGGGATGCCTCGACGCCTCGCGGGAAGCCGCTGCGGTCCTGGTAGGATCGTCTCCGGCCGACGCTCCGGCTGTGCCGCGCCGTCGTCGCTTGGGCGTCGATCACGTCGACCGCCGTGATGCCGAGCAACAGCGCCAAAGCGACGACGACATTGTCGCGCTTCGGGTTGTCCGACCGCAGCGCCGACAGCACGGTCGCGAGGTCGACGCCATCGCCGGCGACCCGGCTCCAGAGCCCGAGCTTCTTATCGACCGACAGCGAGAGGATGCCGCTGCCGATCTCCCGGACGCCGTAGGCACGCACCAACGCCTCCTTGCCCTCCATGCCGAGGGCGGAGGTGATGCGCCGGGGAGCCAGGAGTTCGGTGAGACCCAGGCCGAGGCTGAACCAGCCGAGCGCCTTGGCGAGGCTGTCCGGTACGCCGCGCGAACTCGGTCCTGCGTGGATGACCTTCGGGTCCCCCTCGGAGCGCGTGATGTGCGAGAGGCTCGCGATGTTCGACATGTTCGTCATGGTCCCTCCGCGAAGTGTCAGGGTTTGAGAACGACCTTGATGCAGCTGTCCTGCTTGTCCCGGAACGTCCGGTACATCTCAGGACCCTTGTCGAGGGGAACTTCGTGGGTGATGACGAAGGAGGGGTCGATCTGATCCTCCTCGATCCGTCGCAGGAGGTCGGCGGTCCAACGCTGGACGTGGGTCTGCCCCATCCGGAAGGTGAGGCCCTTGTTCATCGCGGCCCCCATGGGGACCTTGTCGGCGAAGCCGCCGTAGACCCCTGGAACCGAGATCAGCCCGCCGGGGCGGCAGACATAGATCATCTCGCGCAGCACGTGCGGCCGGTCGCTCTCGGCCAGGAAAATCTGCTTGGCGCGGTCATAGACCGTATCCGGCATGGACGGGGTGACGTGGCTTTCCATGCCGATGCAGTCGATGCACTTCTCGGGACCTTCGCCTCCGGTCAGCTCGTTCAGGCGCTCGACGACATTTTCCTCGTCGAAGTTGATGGTGATGGCGCCCCCGGCCTCGGCCATCTCCAGCCGCTCGGGCAGGTGATCGATGGCAATGACCTGCTCGGCGCCCAGGAGGACGGCCGAGCGGATCGCCATCTGGCCGACAGGGCCGCAACCCCAGATTGCGACGGTGTCGGTGGGCTGGATGTCGGCCTGGACGGCCGCCTGCCAACCGGTCGGGAGGATGTCCGAGAGGAAGAGCAGCTTCTCGTCGGAAATACCGTCGGGCACCTTCTGGACCGTCGAGTCGGCGAACGGCACGCGTAGGTACTCGGCTTGGCCGCCGGGGTAGCCGCCGGTAAGATGCGTGTAGCCGAACAGGCCGGCGGTCGTATGCCCGAAGGCTTTGTCGGCGAGATGCTTCTTTCGGTTACTTCTTTGACACACCGAAAAGTATCCGCGCTTGCACTGGTCGCACTCGCCGCAGACGATGGTGAAGGGCACCACGACCCGGTCGCCCTTCCTCAGCTTGCCATTGAGGCTGCGCCCGGTCTCGACGACTTCGCCCATGGTCTCGTGACCCATGACGTCGCCGGGGAGCATGGCGGGGATGAGGTTGTGAAACAGGTGCAGGTCCGAGCCGCAGATCGCGCAGCTCGTGACTTTGACGATGATGTCACGCCCGTCTTCGATCTCCGGATCGGTGACGCTATCGCAGCGGATATCTTCCTTCCCATGCCAAACCAGGGCTCGCATGGCATTCATCTCCCATCGGTTTTGGGGCGAGAGCCGACGGCAAGGCGGTAGGGCCCTGCAGGAGGGGGAGCCTCGCAACGATGACGGTTCGGGCTCTCGACAGGGCGAACCGGGGCGAACGGTGCCCCGTTCCTGCGGACCGATCCTTAGGAAGGCTCCGGTACGCGCGGATTCCTCAAGCCGTGGCAGGACCTGCCTCGCGGTCAGCCCGAATCCGCATCCAGCCTAAGGACATCCCCGGATCGTCCAGCGGCATCCGGTCCGTCACCCTCGCGCTGACGCGGGGGGCCTTGGCCCCTGCCGGAATGGAGCTCCGCCATGAGCGATACGCTCACGCACGATGACCGCGACGCCGACGCGCGTGCGGCCGCCGCGGACATCGAGGCTGTGCTCGAGCGTCGGTGTCCCGGGCTTAAGGTCGCCTTCTGGGCCGCCGTCGATCGGTGTTATCGCCTGGATGCCACCCGCGCTGGCGTGTCCGAGACGGGTCCGAGGGCGCCCCCGGACGGTCGCTCGCCCGCGGCCCGGGACGGGTAGGGATCGTCCTACGGATCTCTCGCAGGAACGGGCACGGCAACGGCCGGTTCGGGACGTAAGTGCCGCCTCCGGAGTCCGGGGCTTCGCGGAAGGCTCACATGCTGCGCGTCGTTGAAGGCGCATCCGGCGTCGTCGTGATGGGGATCGTCCTTCTGGACGTATTCCTGACCGTCCTCTACGCCCGCATCGGCACCGGGTTGATCGCCGAGCGTGCCGCGCATTTCACGTGGAGCGTGATGCGTCGCGCTGCCGACGCGGCCGGCTCGCGAAGCGGCACGGTGCTATCCTTCTGCGGCCCAGTCATCCTTCTGCTCTACGTCTTGATCTGGGCAGTCGGCCTGACCCTCGGCGCAGGGCTCGTCATCCATCCCGGGCTCGGCACGGGCGTGCAGGCGAGCAGCGGCCCAACGTCCACGGATCTCGTCACCGCGCTCTACGCGGGAGGCAGCAGCATGGCGATCGTCGGCGCGAGCGACTTCAAGCCGACGACCGATGCCTATCGCATCCTCTATCTGGTGAATTCGCTGGTCGGATTGTCGGTCACCTCGCTGGTCCTGACCTACGTCATGCAGGTCTACGGCGCCCTACGGCAGCGCAATGCGCTCGGGCTGCAACTCCACGTTCTCTCGGGGGAAACCTCAGACGCCGGAGTGTTGCTGGCGCGGCTCGGCCCCCGGGGACAGTTCAACGCCGGCTATAGCCATCTCGTCTCGCTAGGCGACGCGATGGCCGCGATGAAGGAGACACACCATTTCTACCCGGTGTTGTTCTATTTTCGGTTCCGGCAGCCGTACTACTCGGTTTCGGCGCAGGCACACCTCGTCCTCGACACGGTGTCCTTGATCCGCAGCACGCTCGCCGGCGAGGAGACGGCCTGGCTGAAGGAGGCTGCGGCCGTCGAGGCACTCTGGTGCGTGGCTCAGAAGCTGATCGTCACACTGGAAACGACCTTCCTCCCAGGGGATCCGCGGGGGGCGACGGCCACCGACCCGGGGGAGCGGCAGCGGTGGCGCGATCATTGGGCGAGCACCGTATCCCTGCTCGCCAAGGAAAACATCGCAGCCGCGCATGAGGACGCGGCGGCACAGGCCTACCTGAACTTGCGCGCGCAATGGTCCCCGCACATCGCACGGCTTGCCCCCGCGATGGCTTATCGGAGCGACGAGATCGAGGGAACCGGATCGGAGGCACCCTAAGGGACGGGCCGGATGTACTCACCTCACGGTGACGGGAGAATGGGCACCCATCCTGGAGGAAAACCGATGGAGACACTTGTCCCGTTCACCGCAATGGCTGCCCGCGTCTCCGGAGCCGCATGCCTCCCGAGGCATGTGGCTTTGGCGTCGGAAGCGGGCAGCCCCGTCTGTGCCCTGGCCCGTAAGCTCGATGGCCTCGCTTCGCTGACAAACCCGGATCGCGCGGCGCTCGAGGATCTGGGCGGCTATGTCCGCCCGGTGGAGCGGTATGCCGTCCTCGCGGAGCAAGGAGGCGTGGCCGATCACGCGCTCATCGTCTTCGCCGGGTTCGCCGGCCGGTATAAGCGCCGCGTATCCGGCCGGCGCCAGATCTTAGCCTTTCTGGTACCGGGCGATTTCTGCGACCGCGGGGCCCTGCACGGCTACGCGCTCGACCACGAGATCGAGGCCCTGACCAAATGCCAGGTCGCAATGGTCCCCCGCCCGGCCTACCTCGACCTGCTCGGTCGGCATCCACGCATCGCCCTCGCCTTGCAGCGCGCGAGGCTCGCCGAGGAGGCGACGGCCCGGGAATGGATGGTCAGTACCGGCATGCGCTCGGGCCTCGAACGCATGGCGCATCTCCTGTGCGAACTCTTGGAGCGCCTGGGGTCGATCGGCCACGTCACGAACGGCCAATACGATCTGCCGTTGACGCAGGCGGATCTCGCCGATGCGCTCGGAATGTCGAGCGTGCACGTGAACCGCGTGCTGCAAGCCCTGAGGCGCGACAGGCTGATCGCGACGCGAGGACGCCGCCTGCAGGTTCTCGCGCCGCAACGACTGTCTCAGGTCGCGGAGTTCGAGGCCGGGTATCTCTAGGGCTCTGCTCTTGCAGCATTTTTTGAACGCCGAACCGACGCCCACCTCGGCGGAAAATGCTCCCGGGAGCGCTAGGTGGCAGGCTGCGCGGCGGGGCGTACCCCGGCCGCCGTCGCGATGAGAACCGCCTCGGGCAGGGTGCGGGCGCCCAGCGCTTCCATGACCTTGGCGCGATGGATCTCCACCGTGCGCGGGCTCAGGCCGAGGGTGCGCGCAATGGTCTTGTTGGTACCGCCCGCGAGCAGGCCCTCCAGCACGGCCCGCTCCCGTTCCGTCAGGGTGGCGATCCGATCCCGGGCCTCGTCGTGCCCGCGTGTCCGCCTCTCGGTATCGTGGATCTCGGCCAATGCCGTCCTCACGGCGAACACCAGCACGTCCGGTGCCCAGGGCGCTTCGAGGAAGTCGACCGCGCCCGCCTTCATGACATGTACCCCGAAGCTGACGTCACCCCCGCTCGCGCCGACCGCCACCACGGGCAAATGCGCACGCGAGGATTTCAGCTCGCGGGCAACGCCCAGATCGTCTGAGTCACCGAGATCGAGCACGACGCAGCCCGGCATCAGCGAGTCCTTCACCTTGAGAAAGGCTTGGCCGCTGGCGAAAGCCTGCACTCCGCAACCAGCGGCCTGCAGGGCGCCGCCGAGCTGGCGCCGGACATCGTCCCCGGCCGCGATCACGTAGGTCTGCTGACCGGTGTCGATCGTCACATCCTGAGCGATCCCGCCCGCGGACCGGATGCGCCCATCCATTGCCGGGATCGGAAAGAGGGTGTCGCGGATGGAGCGCACGTCGCCGTCCTTGGCACGCACGATCCGGTACTCCAGGACCAGCGTTTCGCCAGCGCCGACCCGTTCCAGCGCTCGCACCGCGCCGTCGCGGTCCTCCGGATGGACGCTGGCGAGCCAAGCCGCGACGTCCGGCATATCCTCGGGCGGCATGCCCCAGACCTGCGTGAAGGCCGGGCTGAGATAGTCGAGCCGCCCGCTCTCCAGGTCGGCGAGCCAGAGCACGTTCGCCGAATGTTCGGCGAAGCGCCGGAAGCGCTCTTCGCTCGCACGCAGAGCCGCCTCGGCCCGTTTCTCCCGATCGACATCCTGCACCACCACGATGGCGCCGTTGATCACGTGGTCGATGCTGTGGAAGGGCGCGGCGCTCACGCGCGTCCAGCACTCGGTGCCGTTCGGGTCGGTGAAGAGGAAGTCGACGCCCGGGACGACGGTTTCACCCCGCAGACCCCGGGCTCCCGGGTACTCCGACGGGTCCAGCCGTCGCCCATCCGGTGCGTAGGCCCGCCAGCGCTCGCCCGCTTCAATCGTTGCGGAGGGAATCTGTTTCAGCGCGTAGCGTCCGAGCGCTCGGTTCGCCAGCGCGATGCTGCCGTCCGGATCGACAAGGCCGACGCCGATCGGCAACTGGGCGAGCGTCGCCGAGAGACGATGCTCGCTCTCGCGCAGAGCCGCCTCGGCCCGCATCTGCCCGGTGATCTCCACCACGACGCCGACGAACGACACCGGCTGACCGTCCTCGAAGCTGGTCCGGCCGTGCGTCGAGACCCAGCGCTCGACCCCGTCGCTGATACCGATCACGCGGTATTTGATGTGGTAGACCCCGTCCCCCGCCGGATCCGTGCAGCGTGCCACCGCCGCCTCGACGCGCGGACGGTCGTCCGGGTGGATGGCGGAGAGCCACACCTGCTCGTCGACGGGCGCGTCGGGTGGCAGGCCCCACAGAGCCTTCAGGCGCGCATCCCAATCGAGCGCCCCGGTGCGAGGATCCCAGGAATAGGCCGAGAGGTCGACGAGGTCGATGGCGGCCTGCAGCCGGGTCTCACTCGCGCGTTGCCGGGCCTCGGCGCGTTTGCGCGCCGAGATGTCCGTCCCGATCATCGCGGCACCGATGAGGTTTCCATCCTCACCGTAGAGCGTGAAGGCGCGCCACCGGACCGCCGTTCCGGCACCGCCTCCGAAATGGCGGAAGCGCAGTTCGCCCTCCCAGCGGCCATCCTTCCATAGCGTCGGCAACGCGACGTCGCGGATGACGGCCTGGTCGGCGGGATGAACGAAGTCCGGGATCGGAATGGCCGAGATGTCGTCGGCGGGTCGGAGTCCGACCATCCTGCGTCCGGCCGGGTTCAGGTAGACCAGTCTGAGATTGGCGTCGGCGATCCCGATGAACACCTGCGCCTGCCGAACGAACGCGGCGAACGGAATATCTGCGTCGAAGCGGTGCCGCGAGCCATCCATGCCCGACGCATGCGAAGCGGCCCTGTCGCCTCCCTGTGGGCTCGTGTTTTGGCACACCCTCGCCTCGACTTTCTGCGCCGACGCCGAAATGCCGTTCTTGAGAAGCGCGGCATAGTCCGGAAGATCCGCACGCTGGCGATCCCTCGTCAAACAGTTCGAGACATTTCTGGTAACAGCAACGTCGTGAATCAAATAAATCTTTGCGCTTGATACAATTGCGGTCAACTATGTTTCCGCGAGGAACATCATGTTCGCATTTTTCCAAGAGAAGCACAGTGCGATACGTGAAAACGTCATTCGCAAGGCAGGATAGGTGCGCGGCACCCTCAGGATTGCAGAGTGGCTCAGCGCGTCTACCCCGCGCGACGACGATGCTCACTGGGCAGGACGCCATAGGCGGTTTTGAACCGGCGGCCAAAATGGGTCATGTCCGAAAACCCCCAGCCATAGGCGATCTCGCTGACCGTCCGGCCCCTTTGCATCGGGTCTTCCAGCGCCTGCCGGCAGCGGGCGAGGCGCCTTGCCTGGACAAGCTGCACGATCGACGTGTTCTCGTCAGCCAGCACAGCATTGGCGTATCGAACGCTGACTCCGGCTGCGCTTGCGACCGTACAGGCATCGAGGGTTCGGTCGGCCAAGCGCGCTTCGATCACGGCCCGCAGCCGCACGCGGACGAGGGCGCGGGACGATGGTGCGCGCAACTTGTCCTGCCCCATCGTCTGACCGGCCGACACGGTGAACAGATCGAGCAGGTGGGCTTCGAGGAGCGCTTCAGCGGCCGCGCCCAGATTCTGCGTGTGGGTCGGAAGCATCGCGAGGCTGGCCGAGAGCAGACCGTTCTCGGCCGTACAGGGCTTGATCGCGCGCGCGGTCATCTCCCGGATCTCCCCGAGGCGGGCCTCCAAGAGGTGCCGTGGGATCTTCAACACAAGCACGTCCGACGCTTCGGAAAACCGCCCCTCGTATTGCAGGCGCGGGTCGATCACAGTGATATCCCCCGGCTCCAGTACGACGTGTCGGCCGTCCTGCTCGAGGGCGACCTGGCCATCGAGTTGCCGGCAGATCAGCACCTCGTCGGTGTTCGTGTGCGCGATGTGGCGTCGCGCATGGGTGACCGACATCGCGGCGTTCGCGAACGACACCAAGCCGATGGAGCCGACAGCTCCCGAGCGCAGCTGAGCGCGAAAAGTGTTCCGGCATTTTGGTGTGGAGGCGTGATCGACGACATCCTTTCGCGCCACGTCGTGCCAGAAATCGAACCGATCACGTGGGTGGACATCCTCTGTCGAAAAAACGGTCTTCAATTGGCAATGACCCGTTCGAATAGCCGATAATGAGGGCCGACTCGGCCGAGCCAAAGTCGCGCTAAGAGATGCATATGGCCATCAAGTAGACTGACTGCATCGGGCTCCGCCAGATCGAATTACAGAAAATTGGTTATGCTGATAATTCGCACGCGCATGCTCAGTGCGTCTGAGCTGCATTGTCGATGGGCAAGCGAGCAAACGTAGATCGGTATCCGGCACGAAGCCCGTCGATCCCGCTAGAGTCAACATCGACCGTCGTAAGTTTTAGATAATACAAGTTGTCATATATCAATACACAATATCATAACAGAATAACATCGTTTTTTATTCGGCATATGACGCAGATAAATGCAAAAAGTACAACGAAGTAAAATGTAAATTGGATCGACTTCGAACCAGAATAAACATAATTATCGAGTGTACGGGGCGTATGATGGATGTCAGTGAGCGAAAAGCCTTCCGTTCGATAGGATTAGCCGGCGACATAGTCTCGGCCTATGTTGCGAACAATTCCGTCCCCGCGTCGGAGCTTCCGAACCTCATCGGCCGGATCCATGCGGTTCTCAATGGGCTCGTGGACGGAACTTCGCCTCAGCCACCAATCGAGAGCGAAAGAAAGGCGACCCCCGCGCAGATCGGCAAGTCGGTCACGGCGGATGCGCTGATCAGTTTCATCGATGGCAAGGCGTACAAGACCTTGAAGCGGCACTTGGCCGTTAACGGCTTCGACCCGAAGAGCTACCGCGAGCGTTACGGATTGCCTGTCGACTACCCGATGGTCGCCCCGGGCTACGCCGAGCAGCGCTCCAAAATCGCCAAAGCGATCGGCCTCGGCCAGTCGAGAGCGGGCGCCGAACAACGCAGGACTGGTACGCGTGGCGGCCGATAAGAATGGAATCTTTGAAGTCATTCTCGATACTTGCGCGCAGTCCCTCGTCTCGCCCGCCGGCTTTGGTATCCGTCACGGATCGTCCGTATACCAGCCGGGGGAGAGGGTCACGCTCACGAACGGCGGCGCTCCTGCCGCGTTCAGAATTTCACCGTGTCGAGATTGGCGCGCATCCCGGGGAGCGATGCGCAGGATGAGACCGGGTGAATGGCCCTGATCGGGGGGCGAGCATCATTGTCTATTCGGTGCGAGCAGCTCATTTATATTTGCATAAGTCTGCACTCTGCCGAAATATTGGCAATAAGCTCAATAGATTGTTCAATATCTGCGTCATTGAAACAGTAATTGTCGGCATTCGCTTCGATGGGCTGGTTCTCGGGTCGAGTGCGGCGAGGCAGCCGCAGGGGTACGAGCGAACCTGAGTGGATCAGACATGCATCCGGTTCATCCGAATGAGATGAGGCGTCTGGAGGTCCTGCACGAGCTCGACGTGTTCGGCACTCCGCCCGAGCCCCAGTTCGACGCACTCTGCCGGACCGCGCAGGCGCTGTTCGGCGTTCCGATCGCCCTCGTCAGCCTTGTCGGCGAGGGGGAGCAGCGGTTCAAGGGTCGATGCGGCTTCGAAGCGCCCGGCACGCCGCGTGGGGTCTCCCTGTGCAGCTACACCATTCTGTCCGACGCGGTGATGGTGGTCGAGGATGCCGCGCGAGACGAGCGGTTTGCCGACAATCCGTTGATCACGGGCGAACCACACATCCGCTTCTATGCCGGTGCCCCCCTCGTGCTGGCGCCTGGCATCCAACTCGGTGCCCTCTGCGTCATCGACCGGGTGCCGCGAACGTTCTCGTCCGAGCAGCAGGAGCAGCTTCGAAGCCTGGCGCAGATCGCCGTGACCATGCTGCGCATGAGCAAGACGGAGCGTGAGGCGCGTGAAAGCGCGGCGCTGTACCGGCTGCTCGCTGACAACGCCACCGACGTGATCGTCCGCTGCGACCTGGACGGGACGCGCCGCTACGTGTCGCCCGCAGCAAAACGGCTCCTCGGCTTCGAGCCGCAGGAGCTTGTCGGCACGAGGCCGATGGACTCCGTCCACCCGCAGGACGCCAAAGCCTTCGCGCGCCTGCTCGAACAGGTGCGGCGTGGGACGCTCAGCCAAGCGGTCTGCCAGCAGCGCTACCGCCGCAAGGACGGCGGGTGGGTCTGGGTCGAGGTCTCGTTCAACCTCGCCACCAACCCGATGACGGGGGCATCGGACGGCTACGTCGCCGTCATCAGGGACATCTCCCAGCGCAAGGAGGCGGAGCGGCAGATGGCGCATATGGCGCGTCACGATCCGCTGACGGGCCTCCCGAACCGGCTCCTCTTCCGCGAGCGGCTGACGCGGGAGATCGCGCGGGCGCAGCGCGGTGGCGGCGGCTTCGCCCTATTCTGCCTCGACCTGGATCGGTTCAAGCCGATCAACGACACGCTCGGCCATCAGGCAGGCGACAGCCTGCTGCGCACGGTCGCGCAGCGGCTGAAAGGCGTCCTGCGCGCCGCCGACATGGTAGCGCGCCTGGGCGGCGACGAATTCGTCATCATCCGGACCGGGAACGGCTGCGTCGCGGAAGCGGTCGCGCTCGCCGAGCGGCTGCTGGCGGCCGTGGCAACGCCGGTCGATCTCGGTGGCCATCCGGCGCGCATCGGTCTCAGCATCGGGATCGCACGGGCGCCGGACGACGGGCTTGACGCCGATAGGCTGTTGTCGCGCGCGGATCAGGCGCTCTACCGCGCCAAGGCCGACGGTCGTGGCGGCTATCGCGTCTACGGGTCCGGGGAGGTAGGGGCCGCCTGGACGGCGGACGAGCGAGGACGCGACCTGACGACGGACATTGCCTGCCCGGGTCATACCGAACGCGGGCTGTTCGACGCGCTCTTCAGCGGCTTGCTCCAGAGCGACACGGACTGCGTGATGCTCGTCGATCCGGAAGGCGACCTCCAGTTCATGAGCGCCGGCGGTCGGAAGTTGATGGAGATCGACGACATCCAGCCGCTCCTCGGACGATCCTGGCTCGGCTTCTGGCACGGAGCGGATCGCGACAGGGCCGAGGCAGCGCTCGCGACCGCGAGGGCCGGGCGAAGCGCCAGCTTCCGCGGCTTGTGCCCGACGCCCTCGGGGGAGCCGAAATGGTGGGCGGTCAACCTGAGCCCGCTCGCGGGCGGCCAAGACGGCTCCGGGCGCATTCTGGCCGTGTCCCGGGACATCACCGCCCAGGTCGCTCTGGATGCCGAACTGCAAACCACGTTGCGGCGCTATCAGGCCCTGATCGAAGCCACCGGTACGATGGTCTGGCGCGCAGACACTGCCGGCTGCATCATCGAGCTCCGCGGCTGGGCGACCTATGCGGGACAGGCCACGGACGCCTATCTCGGCGATGGCTGGCTGACGCTTGTGCACCCGGAGGATCGGGAGACGATCGCCGCGATCTGGCAGGCGACCATGGCGACAGGAGAAGCGGCCAGTGCCACCTACCGGGTCCGGCAGGCCCAGGACCGGTATCGCTGGGTCCTGGGCAGGACCGTTCCCCTGAAGGATGAGACGGGTCGGGTCCGGGAGTGGGTCGGCACGATCACCGACATTCATGAGCGTCACGAGGCCGCCGAGACCATCCGTGTTCAGGAGGAGCGGTATCGTCTGGCGGTGCGCGCCACGCAGGACGGCATCTGGGACTGGGACGTGGCGTCGGACGATGTCGCCTGGATCAAAGCCACGGGCGAAGTGCGCACCTACACGGACGACGAGAGCAAGCCTTCGTGGTCGCGCTGGACGGCTTCGATCCATCCCGAGGACCGCGCGCGTGTGACCGCAAGCTTTGCCGCAGCCATCGACGGCACGGACGACCGGTGGCAGGCCGAGTACCGCTACCGTGCCGGCGCCGAAAGCTACAAGGAGGTGATCGACCAAGCCTTCGTCGTCCGGGACGAGCGGGGGCGGGCCATCCGGATGGTCGGTGCGGTGCGTGACGTGACCGAGGAGCGGCAGGCGATCGCCGCGCTGCGCACCAGCGAGGAGCGCCTGCGTCTCGCCCTCCAAGCCGGCCGGATGGTGGCGTGGGAGCTGAATCTCACGACGGGTCAGATCACCCGAACCGAGAATGCCCAACAGGTTCTCGGCCTCGCGGCAGAGTCGCGAGCGGAGTTCCTCGATCTCGTGCACCCGGATGATCGGGCTCAGATCGCGGACTTCATCCGAACCGGCGCTGTGCGGGAGGAACGCGAGTTCCGGTACATGTCGCCCGCCGGACGGATGAAGTGGCTGTGTTCGTCGGTTGAGCGGGTCGGTGCGGATCGGCTCGTGGGGATCACCTTCGACATCACGGACCGCAAGCTCGCGCAGGAGAAGCTATGGCAGACGGCCAACCTCGACGCGCTCACGGGCCTGCCGAACCGGCAACTGTTCCGCGGGTGTGTGGAGGCGGCGCTCTCGGCGGCGGAGCGGGACGGGACCTGCGTCAGCCTCCTGCTGATCGACTTGGACCATCTCAGGGACGTGAACGACGCGTTCGGCCACGATGTCGGCGATGCCGTGATCCGCGAGGTCGCCGACCGCCTGCAAGTCGGTCTGCGGCCCTGCGATACGCTCGCGAGGCTCACGGGCGACGAGTTCGCCCTCATCCTTGTCCACCCGCTGCGCCTGCCCCACGCTGTCCAGCACGCGGAAGCGCTGATCGCGCGCCTGCGTCAGCCGTTGCAGATCCGGGACCAGACGCTGACATGCAGGGCCAGCATCGGCGTGGCGGCCTACCCCGATCACCACACCGATTTGCGCGAGCTTCTCAAAGATGCCGACATCGCGCTGTCCCAGGCCAAGGTGCGGGGTCGGGACCGCGTCGTCCTGTTCTCGGCCCCGATGCGGGTGGACGCCCTGCGCCGGGTGCGGATCGCCGCCGAGGTGCGCGCCGCCCTCGCGGCCGGGCAGATCGTGCCGTATTACCAGCCGAAGGTCTGCATCACGACGGGCCAGATCGTCGGCTTCGAAGCCCTGGCACGCTGGCGGCACCCCGAGAACGGTCTGCTGACGCCGGGCTATTTCGGTTCGGCCTTCGAAGATCCGGAGCTGTCCACGGCGATCGGCGACACAATTCTCGAAACCGCGGCGGCCGACATGCGCGCCTGGAACGACCGGGGCCTCAGCTTCGGGCGCGTGGCGGTCAACTTCGCTGCCGCCGAGTTTCGCAAGCCTGACCTGGCCGGCTTGATCCTCGATGTTCTGAACCGCTTCGAGGTCCCCGCAGCACAATTCGAGGTTGAAGTAACCGAGACTGTGTTCCTCGGTCAGGGTGCGGAAACCGTGCCTGCGACGCTCGAACGCCTGCATGCCAGCGGCATCAGGATCGCGCTCGACGATTTTGGGACGGGTTTTGCCTCGCTCACGCACCTGAAGCAGTTCCCGGTCGATCACATCAAGGTGGACCGGAGCTTCGTGCGCGATCTGGACCAGGACGCGGACAACGCGGCGATCGTCGCAGCCGTGATCGGCCTCGGCCGGAACCTCGGGATGACCGTCACCGCGGAAGGCGTGGAGACGGTCGAGCAGGCTCGGCACCTCGCGGCCATGGGCTGCGATTACGCTCAAGGCTACCTCTATGCCCAGCCGATGGCCGGAACGCACGTGCCGTTGCTGCTGGAGACGTGGAACCCCAGCGCTGCCGTCGGTCGATGGTTCTCGGGAGGCTCGGCTTGATGGCTCGGTGACGCCAGCGGAATTCGAGCTGCCGGACGGTGTGACTCAACGCTACAGGCCGTTCATGACTGCCCCTTGCACACCGTTATCCGGCGGCCTCGCCAACGGACGATCGCGCACTGTCGAACCCGTTCCCATCGTTTGACGGATGCCCCGAACAGTTCCTACGGAGCGCGGACTTGGAGCGAGCAAAAGCCTTTTATTTGCACTGGGCTCGGGCGTACGGCGGCGGCACTCCGCGACGCTAGCGCGTTTTCGGGAAAACCCGGATCATGCTGCGTCTCCCGTCTTTGCGAGCGAAGCGAAGCAATCCAGGGATCCGCCACATCCGTTCAGGTCCCGCTGCCCTGGATTGCTTCGCTGTCGCTCGCAAA
>NZ_JBWJYL010000009.1:0-339560 GCF_056430985.1 Methylobacterium sp. Gmos3 | reverse complement strand
TTTGCGAGCGACAGCGAAGCAATCCAGGGCAGCGGGACCTGAACGGATGTGGCGGATCCCTGGATTGCTTCGCTTCGCTCGCAAAGACGGGAGGCGCGGCATGATCCGGGTTTTCCCGAAAACGCCCTAGCCGCGCCTCAGGCCCGGCGGCTCGCTTCGAGCCACGCGACGACCTGCCGGGCGCTCTGGTCCGGCGGGAAGACCGGGTAGAACAGGTGCGTGACGACTCCGTCGTCGATCACCAGGGTGAGGCGCTTCAGCAGCGTCTCGCCGCCCGCCGCGAAGGTCGGCAGCCGGGCCGCCATCGCCAGGGCGCAATGGGCATCCGAAAGCAGCGGGAACGGCAGATGCAGGCGCGTCGCCGCCTCCGTCTGATACTCCCGCGTCTGCGTCGACAGCCCGAAGACGTGATCGACGCCGAGCGCCTTCAACTCGTTGAAATGATCACGGAAATCGCAGGATTGCGGCGTGCAGCCCCGCGCGCCGGGGATAGCATCCCAATCCTCCGTGAAGGCCGGCTTGCCCGGCTCGCCGGTGCGCGGATAGGCGTAGGCCACCGTGCGGCCCTTGAGCTTGGCCAGCGAAACCGTGCTCCCGTCCGTGGCGCGCAGGGCGACGTCGGGCAGGCGGGCGCCGCGCAGGTGGTCGGCGGCGCCGTCATCCACGGGAACCGGCAGATCGTCCGGCAGGCTCGTCAGACTGGCGCTCATCCCGTGGCTCCCCGCTCTATCCCCGGTCGCGCAGCAACCGGGCCTGATCGCGCTTCCAATCGCGCTCCTTCACCGCCTCGCGCTTGTCGTGGGCCTGCTTGCCCTTGCCGAGGCCGAGTTCGACCTTCGCCCGGCCGCGCTCGTTGAAGTAGATCTTCAGCGGGACGACCGTGTAACCCTGCCGCTGGGTGGCGCCGATCAGCTTGTCGATCTGGCGGCGGTGCAGCAGCAGGCGGCGGGGCCGCTTGGTGTCGTGGTTGAAGCGGTTCGCTTCCAGATATTCCGGGATGTATGCGTTGAAGAGCATCAGGTCGTTGCCGGAGGGGCCGGCATAGGCCTCTCCGATCGTCGCCTTGCCCCCGCGCAGGGATTTCACCTCGGTGCCGGTGAGCGAAATGCCGGCTTCGAGCGTGTCCTCGATGGAATAATGGAAGCGGGCGGCGCGGTTGTCGGCCACCACGCGCCGTCCGGGCTCCGTCTTCGGCGCCATGCGGGTCTGTCGTCCTTTTTAACTGAATCAGCCTTCGAGGAGGCCGGCGTGGCGCAGGGCATCGTCAACGATTCGGCGGGTCGCGTCCGAGATCGTCACGAGGGGCAGGCGAAGCTCCTCGCTCATGTGGCCGAGCCGCGAGAGCGCGTACTTCACCGGGCCGGGATTGGCCTCCGCGAACAGGCCGCTCTGGAGCGGGAACAGCCGGTCCTGGATCGTGAGCGCCTTGGCGTAATCGCCGGAGAGCGTGGCCTCCTGCAGGTCGGCGCAGAGCCGCGGGGCGACGTTCGCCACCACCGAGATGCAGCCGTGCCCGCCATGGGCGTTGTAGCCGATGGCGGTCGCATCTTCGCCTGAAAGCTGGATGAAGCTCTCCCCCATGGCCAGTCGCTGCTGACTGACGCGGTCGATCTTCGCGGTCGCGTCCTTCACGCCGACGATGTTCTTCAATTCGAAGAGCCTGGCCATCGTCTCGACGCTCATGTCGATGACGGACCTCGGCGGGATATTGTAGATGATGATCGGAATACCGACCGCATCGTTGATCGCCTTGAAATGGGCGTAGAGACCGCCTTGCGTCGGCTTGTTGTAGTAGGGCGTCACCACGAGCACGGCGTCGGCGCCGGCCTTCTCGGCGTGCTGCGCCCGCTCGATCGCCTCGGCGGTCGAGTTCGAGCCCGCGCCGGCCACCACGGGCACACGCCCGCCGGCCTCATCGATGCAGGCCTCGACCACCCGGTCGTGCTCGGCATGGGTCAGGGTCGGGCTCTCGCCGGTCGTGCCGGTGGGCACGAGGCCGTGGCTGCCCTGCTCGATCTGCCAGCGCACGAACTTTCGGAAGGCCTGCTCATCGAAGGCGCCATCGCGGAAGGGCGTCACCAGCGCGGTCATCGAGCCCCGCAGGCGGGCGGTCGTCTCGGTCATCTCAGGCGTCCCAGGGCAATCGTGCGGTCGTCTCGCCGCCACTTACCCGCGCAATCGTTGCGCGAGCGCGCAGACATAGGGGTTCGCGCGCGCCTTCGCAAACGGATCGCGGAGACGGTTAACGGGCTCTTAATCACTGATTGCCCAAGCTGTCTCCTTCACGCTGCCGTCGCGGAGGGGTGAGGTCGTGATCCGAGCCATCGCCTGGAAGCGCCCGCACCTCACGCTCATCGCCCTCGCGGCGAGCGCCGGGGCGGCCCTGGCCAGCGCCGGCGCGTCCGCAGCCGGCGCGACCGGGCCGGACACGCCCGCGCCCGCCGCCCTCCATACCCCGGATTCCGCCGAGCCGGCCCCCGAGGCGGTGCGCGCCGAGGAGACCGAGCTCAAGCCCGCCGCCGCCTCGGCCTACGCTTCCGCCGACCCGGACGCGCCGATCACCTTCCCGCTGCCGGATGCGGGCCTCGCCCCCGCCGCCCCGGTGCCCGAGGTGCCCGACCTCGCCAAGCCGAAGGCCTCCGGCGATACCGACCTGACCCTGCTGCGCGGGGCGATCGACCTCTACCGCAAGGGCAAGGTGTCGGACGCCGACCGGATGGCCGAGGGCTTCACCGATCCCGCCGCCCGTGCCCTGCTGCAATGGGTGGCGATCCGCGCCGGGGCCGGCATCGGCTTCGAGCGCACCGTCGCCTTCACCCGCGCCAACCCGGATTGGCCGGGCGGCCCGCTCCTGCGCCGCCGGGCGGAGGAGACGCTGCTCAGCGAGCGCAAGGCGCCCGCCACGGTGCGGGCCTTCTTCGCCACTGCCAAGCCGACGAGCGCGCCAGGCAAGTTCGCCCTGGCGCTGGCCCTGCGGGCGGACGGGCTCGAAGCCGACGCCGCCGACCTCGTGCGCGACCTCTGGCGCACCGAGAGCTTCGGCCGCAGCCTCGAAGCCAAGGTGCAGGACGCCTTCCCCGGTCTGCTCACCCGCCAGGACCACCGCTACCGGATGGAGCGGGCGCTCCTGAAGGAGGATTGGGAGAGCGCGGGCCGCGCGGCGGGTTATGCCGGCGGCAGCTACGCGAGCCTCGTGCGCGCCCGCCGGGCCGTCGAGGACAAGAGCTCCAGCGCCGCCTCGGCGCTGGCGGCGGTGCCGCCGTCGCTGCGCAACGACGCCTCTTACATCTTCTCGCGGGCACAGTTCTTCCGCCGGGCCGACAAGCCGGTGGAGGCCGCCGCCGTGCTCGCCAGCGCGCCGACCAACCCGGACGTGCTGGTCGATGGCGACGAATGGTGGGTCGAGCGCCGGATCGTCGCGCGCAAGCTCCTCGATGCCGGCGACGCCAAGACCGCCTACGCGGTGGTGAGCGGCCATTGCGCCCGCACCCCTGAGAAGAAGATCGAGGCCGAGTTCCACGCCGGCTGGATCGCCCTGCGCTTCCTCTCGGACCCCGAGAAGGCCGCCGGCCATTTCGCGCAGGTGGCGGCGCTCGCCGAGGGCCCGAACTCGCTGGCGCGCGGCGCCTATTGGCAGGCCCGCGCCGCCGAGGCGCTGGGCCGGACGGACGAGGCGAAGCGCTTCTACGAGAAGGCGGCCGCGCAGCCGATCGCCTATTACGGGCAGGTCGCCCGCGCCAAGCTCGGGCAGACGAGCCTGCCGCTCCGCGCCGTACCCGCACTGGAGAGCGCAGAGCGGGAGGCGTTCGACAACCGCCTCTCCGTGCGCGCCCTGCGTCTGCTGGAACAGGCGGGTCTGCCGGACCTCGCGCTGCCGCTCTACATCGATGCGGCGCGTGCGCTCACCGATGCCGGCCAGGCGCAGGCGCTGGGCGATGTCGCCACCGACGCGAAGGATGCCCGCGCCCTCGTGGCCGTGGGCAAGCTCGCCCTGCACCGGGGCCTGCCGCTGGACGCCCACGCCTTCCCGACCATCGGCATCCCGGCCTACGACACCTTCACCGCCGTGCCGCAGGTGGAGCGGGCCATGGTCTACGCCATCGCCCGGCAGGAGAGCCAGTTCGACGCGCGGGCGCGCTCCGGCGTCGGGGCGCGGGGGCTGATGCAGATGATGCCGGCCACCGCCCTGCGCACGGCCAAGCGGGTCTCCGCGTCCTTCGACCCGGACCGCCTGACGAGCGACCCCGCCTTCTGCGCCAAGCTCGGCCAAGCGCATCTCGGCGAGCTGATGGAGGATTGGCGCGGCTCCTACGTGCTCGCCTTCGCCTCGTACAATGCCGGCGGCGGCAACGTGAAGAAGTGGATCGACGCCTACGGCGACCCGCGCAAGGGCGACGTCGACGTGATCGACTGGGTGGAGCGCATCCCGTTCACCGAAACGCGCAACTACGTCCAGCGGGTGATGGAGAACCTGCAGGTCTACCGCACCCGCCTCGACAGCCGCAGCGCGCTGCTCATCGACGGAGACCTGCACCGGGGGGCGAAGTAGCGACCGCTACCCGCCCCTTCCATCCTTGCTCAGCAGGAACACCCCCTGCGCGCCGAACAGGTTCCACACCCACCACGGCAGGGCGACACGCATCGCCCGCCCGCGTGAATCGAGCGCAGCCGCCGTCTCGATCCGGGCGCCGAGCAGCCGGCACAGGACGACGAAGTCGCGGATCGTGCAATGGTGGATGTTGGCGGTCTCGTACCACGCGTCCGGCATCAGGTCGGTCACGGGCATCCGCCCGCGCAGGGCGAGTTCGGTGCGCACCCGCCAATGCCCGAAATTCGGGAAGGAGATGATGACGTGCCGCCCGATGCGCAGCAGGTGCTCCAGCACCTCGCGCGGCTGGCGCGTCGCCTGGATCGTCTGCGACATCACCACCACGTCGAACGCCCCGTCGGGATAGTTCGCGAGGTCGGTGTCGGCGTCGCCCTGGATCACCGGCAGCCCCTTCGCGAGACAGGCATTCACGCCTTCGCGCGAGAGTTCGATGCCGCGCCCGTCGATGCCGCTGCGGTCGCGCAGCAGGGCGAGGAGCGCGCCGTCGCCGCAGCCGATATCGAGCACCCGCGCCCCGGCGGGCACGAGGTTCAGCATCAGCAGGTGATCGACGCGGGCGCCGGTGTTCTCACGGGGCAGCGCCTCGGTCGCCTCCCAGGGGCGGGCGTGCGGGGTTGCGCCGCTCACAGGCCGCGCGCCCTGGCCGCCGCGTCGATGAAGCCGCGCGCGGCGGCGAACATCGCCGGCTCGTCGAGGAGGAAGGCGTCGTGGCCCTTGTCGGTCTCGACCTCCACGAAGGCGACCGGCGCGGCCGCCGCGTTCAGGGCATGGACGATGACCCGCGAATCGGCCGTGGGGAACAGCCAGTCCGAGGTGAAGGAGATCACGCAGAAGCGCGTTGTCGTGCCCCGGAAGGCGTTGGCCAGCACGCCGCCATGGTCCGCCGCGAGGTCGAAATAATCCATCGCGCGGGTGAGGTAGAGGTAGGCGTTCGCGTCGAACCGCTCCACGAAGCTCAGACCCTGGTGGCGCAGGTAGCTCTCGATCTGGAAATCGGCGTTGAACGAGAAGGTCGGCGCCGATCCGCCCTGGAAGCGGCGGCCGAACTTCCGGTGAAGCGCCGGCTCCGACAGGTAGGTGATGTGCGCACCCATCCGCGCCACGCCGAGCCCCTTGGCCGGGCGCGTGCCCTCTTCGAGGTAGCGCCCATCCGCCCAGGCGGGATCGGCCATGATCGCCTGCCGCCCGACCTCGTGGAAGGCGATGTTCTGCGCCGAGTGCCGGGCACCCGTGGCGATGGGCATCGCGGCGAAGACGCGCTCGGGGTAGAGCGCCGCCCATTGCAGCACCTGCATCCCGCCCATCGAGCCGCCGATGCACAGGAACAGGCTGTCGATGCCGAGATGGTCGAGCAGCATCGCCTGCGCCCGCACCATGTCGCGGATGGTCATGAGCGGGAAATCGAGCCCGTAGGGTCGGCCGGTCTCGGGGTTGATCGAGGCCGGGCCGGTCGTGCCCATGCACGAGCCGATGACGTTCGAGCAGATGACGAAGTAGCGGTCGGTGTCCACCGGCTTGCCGGGGCCGACCAGGGTCTCCCACCAGCCGGGCTTGCCGGTGAGCGGGTGGATGTGCGCGAAATGCTGGTCGCCCGTCAGCGCATGGCAGATCAGCACGGCGTTCGAGCGGTCGGCGTTGAGGGTGCCCGCCGTCTGGTAGGCGATCTGGAAGGGGGCGAGGCGCACGCCCGCATCCGTCAGGAGCGGCCTGTCGGCTCCGAAGCGCGCCACGGGGCTCTTCGGATCGAGGGATTGCGACGGCTCCGCGACGAGCGGGGCGGTCCTGTCGGGGGCGTCCGGCCGGGCGGCCGTGTCCAATCGGGTATCCATGTCCGGGTCTTCGGCGGCGCCGCCGGCTGCAAAACGCCCTGCGGCACGAAGCCGGAGGTAATGGCCCACCCCGGCAGCGTCAACGCGGATCGGCCGCGCTTCCCCGCCGGTTCAGCGGATGGCGGCGGCGCAAGCCACGAAGACGAGCCCGACCCCCGCCGCCGTGATGAAGCCGTTCGAGACCGAACCCGTATCCCCACGGCGCAGGCGTAATTCAGCCGCGACCGAAACCAGGATTCCGAGCACGAACAGCGCGCAGGGAAGAAGATCGTCCAGCATCATCGGCGAACCCCGGTCGATTCCGCCGCCTCTCGAGCGGCCGGGCAAAGGGCATTACGAAATAACAACAGGCCGGATCATGGCCGGTGCCCCGCGACATTTCTTCCAGGGTCCGATCGGACCCAAGTAAAGAGCCGGCCGCCCATCGCCGGGAACGGGCAGACCGGATGCATCGTCGCGGAGGCGGCACAGCTTCACGGTCGGGCGAAATGCTGTACAGGGACCGCATCGTCGCATCGAACCGCCGACCGGCCCGTCCCATGTCCTCCGTCAGCCCGCCCGCCCCCTCCCGCCCGGAACCGCGCCCCGGTGTCCTGGCGGTCGACCTCTACGTCCCCGGGAAGAGCGGGCGTCCGGGTCCGGGCAAGGTCCACAAGCTCTCCTCGAACGAGACGCCTCTCGGCCCGAGCCCGGCGGCCATCGCCGCCCTCCACGAGGCGACCGCCAAGCTGGAGACCTACCCGGACGGGCGCGCGACCCATTTGCGCACGGCCATCGCGCGGAAGTTCGGCCTCGACCCCGAGCGGATCGTCTGCGGCGCGGGCTCGGACGAGCTGCTGTCGCTGCTGGCCTACGCCTATTGCGGGCCGGGTACCGAGGGCATCTACTCGGAGCACGGGTTCCTCGTGTACCGGATCGCAATCCTGGCCTCGGGCGGCACCCCCGTCGTCGCGCCGGAGCGCGACCTGACCACCGACGTCGACGCCATCCTCGCCCGCGTCACCGAGCGCACGCGGATCGTCTACGTGACGAACCCGAGCAACCCGACCGGCACCTACCTGCCGTTCAGCGAGATCCGCCGGCTCCATGCCGGCCTGCCCGCGCACGTGCTCCTCGTCATCGACGGAGCCTACGCGGAATACGTGCGGGCGAACGACTACACGGCCGGGCTCGAACTCGCCCTCGAGGCCGAGAACGTCGTGATGACGCGGACCTTCTCCAAGATCTACGGCCTCGCCGCCGTGCGGATCGGCTGGATGCTCGCCCCGGCCCATGTCGCCGACGCGGTGAACCGCATCCGGGGTCCGTTCAACGTCTCGGGTCCCGCCATCGCGGCGGGCGCGGCGGCCATCGCCGACGAGGCGCATGTGGCGGCGGCGGCGGCGCACAATGCCGAATGGCTGCCCAAGCTGACCGACGGCGCACGGGCGCTCGGCCTCACCGTCACGCCGAGCGTGGCGAATTTCGTGCTGATCCACTTCGCCGACGAGCCCGGCCGCTCGGCGGAGGACGCGGATGCGTTCCTCACCGAGCGCGGGCTCATCACCCGCCGCGTCACGGCCTACGGCCTGCCCAACGCCCTGCGGGTGACGGTGGCCGGCGCGGAGGCCAACACCGCCTTCCTCGCGGCGCTCGGCGATTTCGTGCGGGGCGCCCGTGCCTGAGACCCAGACCGCCGTGCCGTCCTTCGACCGGATTGCCATCGTCGGCCTCGGGCTGATCGGCTCCTCCATCGCCCGCGCCGCACGGCGCTACGGGCTCGCGCGGGAGATCATCGCCGTCGATGCCGACGCGGCGGTGCGCGAGCGGGTGCGCGAGCTCGCCATCGCCGATGCCGTGACCGGCGATCCGGCCGAGGGCGCGCGCGGCACGGACCTCGTGGTGCTGTGCGTGCCCGTGGGCGCGATGGGGCCTGTCGCCGAGGCGATGGCGCCGCACCTGAAGCCGGGCGCCATCGTCTCCGATGTCGGCTCGGTGAAGGGCTCGGTGGTGGCCGCGATCCACCCCCACCTGCGTGAGGGCGTCCATCTCGTGCCCGGCCACCCGATCGCGGGCACGGAATATTCCGGGCCGGATGCCGGCTTCTCGACCCTGTTCGCCGGGCGCTGGTGCATCCTCACCCCGCCGGAGGGCACCCCGGACGAGGCCGCCGAGCGCGTCCGCGCCCTGTGGGAGGGCATGGGGGCGCTGGTCGAGACGATGAGCCCCGAGCACCACGACCTCGTGCTCGCCATCACCAGCCACGTGCCGCATCTGATCGCCTACAACATCGTCGGCACCGCCGCCGACCTGGAAGCGGTGACGCAATCCGAGGTGATCAAGTTCTCGGCCAGCGGCTTTCGCGATTTCACCCGCATCGCCGCCTCCGACCCGACGATGTGGCGCGACATCTTCCTGAACAACCGCGACGCGGTGCTGGAAATGCTCGGCCGCTTCAACGAAGACCTCGCGGCCCTCGCCAAGGCGGTGCGTTGGGGCGACGGCGACGCCCTGCACGCGATGTTCACCCGCACCCGCGCCATCCGCCGCAGCATCGTGGCGCTGGGCCAGGATACGGCGGCCCCGGATTTCGGACGGCCGCGCCCGGCGGAGGGTGAGGCCAAGGCGTGACAATCCCCGGCCCGGCGGTAGAGTGGCGCCGAACGAGGGAGTTCGCCCCGATGCATGTCAGCAAGCCTGAAGACGCGCCGATCGACTGGGAGACGTCCGAGTTCGACGCGTATCTCCGCGCAAAGGTGCAGGAAGCGCTCGACGATCCCCGGCCGACGATCCCGGCCGAGGAAGTCTTTGCCAGATTGCGGGCTTACCACGCAGAGCGGTTGAACGCCGCCTCCGGTGACGCGTAGAGTCGAGTTCTACCCACTCGCCGAGGCAGACCTTATCCACTTATACAACTATATCGCGACAAACTCCGGCGCATTGCGCGCAAGCCGCTATATCCAGCGGATCGAGCGCCTCTGCCTTGGCCTCTCGGAATTTCCCGAGCGGGGCACTCCGCGCCCGGATCTCGTCCCTGGCGTCCGCACCCTATCGATGGATCGACGTGTCCTCGTCGCCTTCACCGTGACGGAGGATCTCGTTCTGATCCTTCGCATCCTCTATGGCGGGCGGAACCTGTCGAGAGCGGATGTGCCGACGCTCCATTGAGCCATCCTCAATACAGCGGCGGAACCCGCACGTTGGGAATCGGAAACCCGCTGAACAGCACCTGCCCGTTCACGAGCTTGAGCGGCGGCAGCGGCTTCAGCGGCGGGCCGGAGCCGGCGGGGGCTTCCTCCGCGCGGGCGGCGCCCTTGCCGAGGCCGAGCAGGCCGCCGACGAGTTGGCCGACCAGCGCCCCCCTCTCCGAGCCGAAGCGCTGGCCCACGACGCTGCCGATCAGCGCATCGACGCCAGCCGCGCGAAGGTCGATCTGGCCAACCGGGCGGTGGGTCTCATCGAGCGCGATCTGGCCTCTCGCCTGGATGCGCTGATCACCCTTGGCGAGGGACAGGGCACCGATCTCGAGCAGGCCGCCGGCTTGGCGCCACTTCTCCAATTCGCGTGGCACCGCCCCGGTGCCGATCACCATCGCGTGGGTGATCGTCGTGTCGAGGGAGACGTCCACGGGCGCGGCGCTGCCGGTGAGGGCATCGAGAGTCGGGATCGCGGTTTGGGAGAGTTGCAGGTTCACCTCGACGGCACCGTCCGACTCGTAGCGGGCCGGCGAGGGGCGGGCGTGAAGCTCGAGATGCCGCCCTTCCAGGGAGATCGGCTGCGGCTCGGCCCCCGCCACGCTCACCTTCGGGCCATCCACCACCAGGGAGAGGCGGGTGAAGCCGTCGCTCGCGCCGTGGAAGCTGCCCTGGAGGGCGTTCCACGAGGCGTCGCCCGTGAGGGCGCCCTGCTCGGCATGGAACGGCCCCACGCTCTTGAACACCACGAGACGAGGCTGGTAAATCTGCGCCACCAATGTCGTCGGGCCGAGGCGGAAACTGCCATCGGAGCGGGCGAGCGTTAGCGACGTACAGCGCAGCTCGATGCGGAAGGGATACCCGGTCAGGCTGCGATCCTGGCAGGTCCATGTCCGCCCGGCATTGGCCTCGCGGGCCACCCAGGCATCCATCTCGTGCTCGACCTTGCCGCGGATCCAGAACCACGCCCCCGACCAGACCGCCACGAGGAGGGCGAGGAGGATGTAGGGCAGGAACAACCCGAGCCGCCCGCGCCGCCGGGTCCGGGCGACATCGCTCGCGGCCCCGTTGCGGCCGTCCATCCCCTGCGTCATGCGCGGCGTCCCCCCAGGGCCTTGTCAGTCGGGCCGTCTCTCCGGCCCGCGGCCCTATCCCGGCGGGAGGCCGCGGCGCAAGGGCCGCGGTGCCGCCGATCAGACCTGACGGGGCTCGGCCGTCTCGGGGCGGAGGTCGTCCACGATGGCCCCACGCTCGCCCTCGTCCTCGGCCAGACGGTGGATGTGAAGCTCCGTCGCGCCGCTGTGCCGTGCGCGGTCGAGCCAGACCCGGCGCAGATGCTCGCGCGGGCTCTCGCCCGAACTCGCCACCGAGACCATCTGCGCGATGCCCGACGAATCGCGGCGCACGGCGATGGTCACCGAATCGGACATCTTCTCCGGGTCGAACTCCACCGCCGGGTGGACGCCGACGACGTAGCGGCGGCCGGACCGCCCGCGCCACGCCGACAGCGCAAGCGCCGGGGAGCCGCGCAGACCTTGAGCCGTTCTCAAGCGTTCCTCACGCACGTCCTGTCTCCGTAAGCGATCGTCCTTCAGGTCGCGGAGCGCGGCCGACCAGGACAGGGCCCGTCTGTTCGTCATTTGTTCTCAATTAGAACGTGTTTTCCACAGACGTCAAGGACGCTGTGGCCATGACGGAGAGATGGTGGCTCGGAGAGTTATCCACAAGGCTGGGACAGCCTCGCGGCAGGGGCTCAGCGGCGCGGCGCGACCGCCGGGGACTCGCTCGAGGAGACCTCGTAGCCGGCGCCGGCAAGGTCCTTCAGGCCGCCGCCGAGGAGGGCGTTCGAGGCGGCTTCGATTCGCTCCTGCACCAGGGTCTGGAAGTCCGTGCGGGGCAGGCCGGGGGCGATCGGCGGCAGGATGTCGATGATCGCCTTGCCGGGCCGGCGCACGAGGCTGTTGCGCGACCAGAACAGGCCGGTGTTCAGGGCAATGGGCAGGCAGGGCACGTTCAGCGCTGTGTAGAGGTGCGAGATGCCCTGCTTGTAGGCGGGCGGCGCTCCCGGCGCCCGGCGGGTGCCTTCGGGGAACACGATGAGCTGTGCGCCGCCGCGGATGGCATCGGCGGCGGCGGAATTCATCAGGCTCATGGCCCGCGTTCCCTTGGACCGGTCGATCGCCACCATGCCGCCGCGCGAGAAGAACCAGCCAACCAGGGGGATCAGCAGCAGCTCGCGCTTCAGCACGTAGGCGAAGCGCGGAAACACCGTGCAGAGCGCCAGGGTCTCCAGCGCCGATTGATGCTTGGCCGCGACCAGGACCGGCCCTTCGGGGATGTTCTCCAGCCCCCGGAACTCGACCTCCGTGCCGGCGATGACCCGCAGCAGCCAGAGCGTGACCCGCGCCCAGAGCCGCGCGACGCGCAGCACGCCCGGCCGAGTCGCCAGGAACGGAAGGCCGAGCACGGCGATCAGCGTCGTTGCGAGGTAGAAGCCGATGTTGAAGGCGAGGGAGCGCAGCGCAAGCATCGCCCTCCTTTAGCGCGCCCCCTGCCCGGCTTCCAAGGGCGCGTTTCCGGCGCTCCGCCCGGCGACGAGCCAGTAGACCAGCCCGGCGCAACCGCCGACGACGAACAGGATGAGGGTCAGCCGCGCCTCCGCGGCGGCGAGCCCAGGGGCGCCCGGCCGGGGCGAGCCGCGCGCCAGCCAGGGCAGCGCCGCCGTGAGCAGGCCGCAGCCGCCGCCGTACCAGAGAAGGCCCCGCCGCCCCAGCGCCTCCCCCGTCAAGCCGACGAGGGCGGGCGGCACGAACAGCAGCACGAACAGCGCCTTGGCGAGCCCGGCCACGAACAGGAGGAAGCCCTCCGGCGGGAGGCCGGCGGCGAGATCACTGAAGGCGGCATCGAAGCCGGCGAGTGCGCCCTGCGTCAGCCACGCATTCGCCCCCGGATCGAGCAGGAGGGCGAGCATCAAGGCGAGGCTCCCCGCGACGACCGCGAGGAGCAGGGCGAAACCGCCGAGGAAGATGCGGCCGAGGAGCCGCATCAGCTGTGGGCGGGCGTCGCCCCTCCCGTGCCATGGTCGGTCTTCTTGCGCCGGAAGCTGCCGAGCCAGATCGAGAGGTGCCGGATCACCACGTAGAAGACCGGCGTCAGGAACAGGCCGAAGAAGGTCGCGCCGATCATCCCGAAGAACACCGCCGTGCCGAGCGCCTGGCGCATCTCGGCGCCGGGGCCGGTCGCGATCACCAGCGGCAGGGTGCCGAGGATGAAGGCGAAGGCGGTCATCAGGATCGGCCGCAGGCGCAGGCGGCAGGCTTCCACCGCCGCCTCGACCGGCCCGCGATGCTCGCGCTGCTCGATGTCGTGGGCGAATTCCACGATCAGGATGGCGTTCTTGGCCGCGAGGCCGATGAGCACGATCAGGCCGATCTGGGTGAGGATGTTGTTGTCCTGCCCCCGGAACTGCACGCCGCCGAGCGCCGCGAGCACGCCCGTCGGCACCACCAGCAGGATCGCCAGCGGCAGGGCCCACGATTCGTACTGCGCCGCCAGCACGAGGAAGACGAGGAGCACGCCCAGCGCGAAGACGTAGCCGGCCGTGCCGCTCGCCGCCTTCTGCTGGTAGGCGATCTCGGTCCAGTCGTAGGCGTAGCCGTCCGGCAGGGCCTTCTTGGCGATCTCCTCCATGGCGGTGAGCGCCTGACCGGTGGACACGCCGGGCTTGGCCACGCCCTGCACCGGCACCGAGTAGTACAGGTTGAACCGCTGCACGATCTGCGGGCCGCTCACGTTGCGTACGCTGGCGAGCGTGCCCATCGGCACCAGGGCCCCGGTCGAGGACCGGACCTTGATCTGCGAGATGTCCTGCTCGGTGGAGCGGAACTGCGCGTCGCCCTGCAAGCGCACCTGATAGATGCGGCCCAGCGTGTTGAAGTCGTTCACGTAGGTGCCGCCGAGATCCGCTTGCAACGACGAGAAGACGTTGGCCAGCGGCACGTTCAGCATCCGCGTGATGGTGCGGTCGATGTCGAGGTAGAGCTGCGGCGTGTCGTTGCCGAAGGTGGTGAAGACGCGCGTCACGTCCGGGCTCTGGTTGGCCTGGGCGAGCATTTCGCCGGTCGCGGCGAGCAGCTGGTTGATGTCGGAGGATTGGCGGCTCTCCACCTGCATCTTGAAGCCGCCGCCCTGGCCGAGGCCGCGCACCGGCGGCGGCGGGATGACGATGATCCGCGCCTCCTCGATGTTGGCCGTGGCCTTCATCACGTCACCGGTGATGACGCCCGCGCTGCGGCCGTGCTCGGCCCTCTCCTTCGCCCCCTTGAGGGTGAGGAACATCACCGCCGAGTTGGTGGTGTTGGTGAAGGTCGCGCCGTCGAAGCCGGCGATGATCACCGCGTTGGTCACGCCATCGACCTTGCGCGCCTCCGCCGCCGCCCGCAGCACCACGCTGGTGGTACGGTCGAGGGAGGCGCCCGAGGGCAACTGCACGACGCCGATCAGGTAGCCCTGGTCCTGGTCCGGGATGAAGCCCGTGGGCGTCGTCTGCGCGAGGTGGAGCGTGCCCCAGATCACGCCGGCATAGACCAGCAGCATCACGCCGAGGCCGACCACGCCCCCGGTGAGCGTCCGAATCACCCGCCCGTAGCCGTTCGAAGTGGCATCGAAGGCGCGGTTGAAGCCGTTCGCCAGCCAGTTCACGAACCGCGTGAGGAAGAAGCGCGGCTGGGCCCGTTCATGGTGCGGCTTGAGGAGAAGCTTACACAGGGCGGGCGAGAGGGTGAGGGAGTTGAAGGCCGAGATCAGCGTCGAGGCGGCGATCGTCAGGGCGAACTGCTTGTAGAACTGGCCCGAGATGCCGGGGATGAAGGCGGTGGGAATGAACACCGCCGCCAGCACCAGGGCGATGGCGATCACCGCCCCGCCCACCTCGTCCATGGTCTTGTGGGCCGCGTCTCCCGCCGACAGGCCCTCGGCCATGTTGCGCTCGACGTTCTCCACCACGACGATGGCATCGTCCACCACGATGCCGATGGCGAGCACCAGCCCGAACAGGGTGAGGTTGTTCAGCGAGAAGCCGAAGGCCGCCATGGCCGCGAAGGTGCCGATGAGCGACACGGGGATGGCGATGACCGGGATCAGCGCCGTGCGCCAGCTCTGGAGGAAGACCAGCACCACGATGACCACGAGGCCCACCGCCTCGTAGAGGGTCTTGTAGACCTCCTGGATCGACTCCTCGATGAATTCGGTCGGGTTGTAGGCGATGCGGTACTCGACGTCCGGCGGGAAGTTCTTCTTGACCTGCTCCATCACCTTCTTGACCGACGCGGCGGCGTCGAGGGCGTTGGTGCCCGGCCGCTGGAAGGCGCCGATGCCCACGGCGGGCGTGTCGTTCAGGAACGAGTTGGTCGTGTAGTCCTTCTGGCCCATCTCGACGCGGGCGATGTCCTTCACCCGCACGAGGCGCCCGTTCTGCGCCTTGATGATGACGTCCGCGAACTCCTCCGGCGTCTTGAAGCGCGCCTGCGATTGCACGACGAGCTGGAACGCGGCCGTCGACGCGGCCGGCGGCGAGTTGAGGGCGCCGGCCGCCACCTGCACGTTCTGCTCCTGAAGGGCCGTCGTCACGTCGGTGACGGAGAGGCCGTAGGCGGCGAGCTTGTTCGGATCGACCCAGATGCGCTCGGCGTACTCGTTGCCGCCGAAGATCGTGATGTCGCCCACGCCGTCGAGGCGCAGCAGCTCGTCGCGGATGTTCAGGTAGATGTAGTTGGCGAGGTAGTTCTGGTCGTAGGTCTTGTTCGGCGAGAGCAGGTGCACGACCAACATCAGGTCGGGCGAGGCCTTGCGCACGGTGACGCCGAGGTTGCGCACGTCCGGCGGCAGGCGCGGCTGCGCCACCGACAGGCGGTTCTGCACCAGCACGTTGGCGATATCGAGGTTGGTGCCGACCTTGAAGGTCACGGTCAGCAGCATGTTGCCGTCGTTGGTCGACAACGACGTCATGTAGAGCATGTTGTCGACGCCATTGACCTCCTGCTCGATCGGCGTCGCGATGGTCGCGGCCACGGTCTCGGCGTTGGCGCCCGGATAGGAGGCGCGCACGGTCACGGTCGGCGGGACGATCTCGGGATATTGCGAGACCGGCAGCGTCTCGTAGGCGACGAAGCCCAGGATCAGGAAGACGATCGACGTGACGGACGCGAAGATCGGCCGGTCGACGAAGAAGTGGGCGAAACGCATCGGTCGAACCTCATGGAGAAGCAGCGGCCCTTGCGGGCTCGCGGCGCCTCGTCCCGTTTCAGGTCTTGCTCGGCGGCAGTTCGGTGGTCTCAGGGTTGACCTTCACGCCGGGGCGGACCCGGGTCAGGCCGTTCACCACCACCTGCTCGTCGCCCTTCAGGCCGTCCTGGATCACCCGGTAGCCGTCGACCTTCGGCCCGAGCTTCACGTCCTGCTGCTTGATCACGTTGTCCGGCCCCAGAACGTAGACGATCCGCTTGTCCTGGTTGGCGGCCACCGCGTCGTCGGGCAGCAGCACGCCCTGGGCGGGCTTCGTCGCGGGCATCGAGACGATGCCGAACAGGCCGGGCTTGATGAACTTGTCGGCGTTCTCGACGGTCGCGCGCAGCAGCACCGTGCCGGTGGCGGTGTCGACCCGGTTGTCCACGAAGTCGAGGGTGCCCTTGCGGGTCGGCTTCGCCTCGCCCGAGAGGGCGATCAGGATCGGCACGCCCTTGCCCCGCTGGGTCTGGCCCATGCCGATGCCGAGGGAGCTCTGATACTTCAGGAACGACTTCTCATCGACGGTGAAGCTGAAATAGATCGGGTCGAGGGACACGATCGTCGTCAGCATCGTCTGGTCGGCGATGACGATGTTGCCCTCGGTGACGAGACGTTGGCTGATCCGCCCGTCGATGGGCGACTTCACCTCGGTGAAGTTGAAGTTGAGCTGCGCGTTGTCGAGGGCGGCCTGGGCGCTGTCGACATCGGCCTGCGCGGTCTGCGACGCCTGCCGGCGCTGGTCGGTGACCTGCTCGGAGATGTTGCCGCTGCGCGAGAGCGTCTGGGCGCGCTCGAGGTCGGTGACGGAGAAGTTCTGCCGGGCCTTGGCCGAGGAGAGCGCCGCCTGCGCCTGCTCCAGCGCCGCCTTGTAGGGCCGCCGGTCGATGACGAAGAGCACGTCGCCCTTCTTCACCGTCTGGCCGTCCATGAAGTTGATCTTCTCCAGGTAGCCGGTGACGCGGGCGCGGACCTCGACATACTCCACCGGATCGAAGCGACCGGTATACTGGTCCTTCTCCACGATCTCGCGGACCACGGGCTTGGCCACCGTCACCTTGGGCGGGGGGCCGCCCGGAGCCTGGGCGAAGGCGGAAGTCGCTGCCGCGGCGAAGCCGACGAGGAGCGGGAGAGTGCGTGCGAGCCGGCTGCGCATCGTTCTTTTGGGGTCCCTTGGCAATGGCGCGCTACTCCCGCACCGGCCAAAACGCCTGTGCGCGACCACACATGACGGTGTTCGCAACACAGCCGCACAGGAAACTCTAGGCGATATCCTCGCCCGCCGAATACCAATCCTTGAATCCGCCCCGATAGTGCTCGGAGAGCGTGAGCCCCGCCCTCTGCGCGAGCGCGAGGGCCTGGACCGAGCGAACGCCCGCCGCGCAGGACAGGACGGGCCTGCGCCCATCCTTCTCCACCAGTTCGGCGAGGGCGGCGGGGTCGAATTCCGAGAGCGGATGAGAGACGGCGCCGGGAATATGGGCCGCCTCGTATTCGTGCGCCTCGCGCACGTCGATCACCAGGATCGACCCATCCGCGAGACCTTGTTTGACCGTCTCGCGATCGAGGTCGACCACATTCATCCGACATCGCTCCGGCGCGTCTCATCCACGACGCTGACGCTTTTCCATATTCGTCAGCGACCGGTGACGCAACTCGCGCGGCGTCACAGAGCGGCCAAGGTCGGTCCCACCGCCGCGAAGTGTCCGGGCCAATCCGGGGGCCGGTATCCGTCGAGGCGCGCGGCGAGATCCGCCCGGAGGGGCGAACCCGCCTGCATCAGACTCTCCACCGATGCGAGCCAGCCGGGTCCGTCGAGGGGATCGTGGAACAGGGCCAGTCCCTCCGCAATCTCCCGGTGCGCCGGGATGTCGGAGGCGACGACCGGCAAACCCGAGGCGGCGGCCTCGACCACGGGAATCCCGTAGCCCTCGGTGAAGGAGGGCATCAGCAGGGCGGTGCAGGAGCGCATCAGCGCCGCGAGGCCGTGGGTGGACAGGCCCGACGCCTCGATGACGTGCGCCTTCACGCCGGGGCAGCGCTCCAGCATGTCGATGGCGCTCTCGGCCTCCCAGCCCCGTCGCCCGACGACGACGAGCCGGGGCGTCGCCGCCCCGTGCTTCTCGGCCAGGACCCGCCAGAGCTGGAACAGCAGCAGGTGATTCTTGCGCGATTCGATGGTGCCGCAGGCGAGGAAGGTCGGGCGGTCCGGGATGAGGCGCGACCCGTCGATTCCGAAGGCCCGCTCGACGCCGAGATGCCCCACCGCGACGGGCGGGCGCGGGACGCGCCATGCATCGAGGAGGGCCAGGGTGCGCCGCCCGGTATCCTCGGAATTGACGAGGATCGCCGCCGCGTGCCGCCCCACCGTCCGCATCCGGATCTCGTGCCGGGCGGCTTCGCCGTCGCGGCCGTATTCGGGATGGCTGATCGGGATGACGTCGTGGACGAAGAAGGCCGCGCGCACATCCCGGCGGTCGTACAGCCAGTCGAACCGGCCGGGCCTGTCGAGGCGCAGATGCGAGGTGTGGAGATAGAGGCTGTCGCGCGGCAGGGCCGCGATGGGCCGCGACCGGGCGAGGATCCGCGCCACGGTGCGGGCCTGGATCAGCCGCCTGTCCCGCGCGGAGGCGGCCGGCTTCGTCGCCGGCTCACGCGCCTCGCCGCCGAGGGGCGCCCCGAGGCGCCCGGCGAGCCGGCGATAGGCCGGATCCTCCTCTGCCGGGCGATCCTCGACCCACCCGGCCTCCACCGCCGCCACGATGGACCGCGCCTCCTCGCGCGGGAGCACGCGGGGGCCGAGCGCCGTGGAGACCACGCCGACGCTGTTCTCCCTGCCATCGAGAAATTCATGCGCATAGGCGAGATCGACCCGGTCGATTCCCGACGGACTCGCATGCCGCAGCCGTGTGACGAGGCGGGTGAGGTCGAAGGCGGTGGGGCGCTGGATCGTGTCGGACAGGGCTTGGCCTCGCATCGCGATGGAGTGCCCCTGCCTAGCCGCCCCGGCTCCGCGGGACCAGCGCCGGGACGCGATCCCGCCCTTCGGTTGTGGCGGATGCGCGGTTGCGTGCGTTTCAGGGCTTGCCTTGCCGGGCGCGAAGACGCTAAGAGCCGCGGACCCTTCGGGGCGTCGGAGTGTAGCGCAGCCCGGTTAGCGCACTAGTCTGGGGGACTAGGGGTCGTGGGTTCGAATCCCGCCACTCCGACCATCGATCCGCCCGAGAGGCGCGAGTGACAGGCGGCCTTCGGGTCGCCTTTCTCGTTTCAGGACCGCCCCCTGCCCGTCATCGTCGCAGCGAGCCCAGCAGGCTGCTGCAGATGTCCGGCGAGGGCGATCATCGTTCTCGGGATGTGGGGCGAAAAGCCCTCCGCCACCGTCTTTGCGAGCGCAGCGAAGCAATACAGGGATGCGCCACGTTCGGAAACGGCCCGCTGGCCCTGGATTGCTTCGCTGCGCTCGCAAAGACGATACGAAGCGAACCGAAACCGCTCTCGCCGGAAGCCGAAGATTATTCAGAATTTGCGTGCAGTGCCGCAATCAAACTCGTGCGCTCGACAGGCAGACATCTTGCCGGCGAACATGATACTGCAATTTTAGGCATTAACCTCAGTTCAACCAGCGATGAACGCAAGCAAAAGTTGATCGTTGTCAGGCATCGGCAAGACGATACCGGTGAAGCCCATGCCCCATTCGATCTTCATTCGCGAGCGGAAGGCCGAAACCACGCGGCCACCCGAACTGATCGCCTACGACATCGACAGCGTTTCGCTGGCAAACCGCCTCGTGCGGCGCATCGCCAAGTCGTTCCGGGCCAACGGGCACGATCCCAAGACCGGGCGCCGCTGGTTCCAATCGAAGCGCAGCATCTTCGATATCTACCGCTGGCAGCAATAGCGCTCAGACCACGCCGAGTTCGGCGCGGAACAGGGCCTCCATGTCCCGGCGGACTCGGATCGCCTCCTGGCCCTCGTCGAAGCTCACGTCGCTCCAGCGCACGGGGCGCCCCGCCGGGACGTCGTTCCGCAGCACCATGTTGTGGGCGAGGCCGATCGGCAGTGCGTCCTGCGCCAGGGCGTCGGCGGCGGGCATCAGCTTGCCGTAGACGGTAAAGCCGCCCTCGCCGTCGAGCCTCTCCCCGGCCTTCAGGGCGCGCTTGGCGGTGGCGGCGACGTCGCCGCGCCACGCGGTGGTGGCCCCCGTCGCCTCGCCCCGGATCGCGATGGAGGCGACCGAGATGCCGAGTTCCAGCCCGATCAGGTGATAGGGCTTGTAGGTGGCGGCGTAGCGGCCGGTGCTGTCGGTCTTCAGGCCGTATTGCGCGAAGCACTCCGCGACGTAGCGGCTCGGCGCCTCGAACACCGCGTAGACGCCCCAGCGCAGGTCGCGGAACACCGGGCGCCCGTCCCGCTCCAGGGACGAGACCACCTCCACCGTCCCTGTCTCGGCGAGGATGCCGCCGTCGGAGATCGGCCGCAGCAGGGTCGGCAGGTCATCCACGCCGCAGGCCGGGAAGGCGAGGCCGTCGCGCGGGGGCGTGAGGCCGCAGGCATTGGCCACCGCCGCCATCTCCAGCGCCGACTTGGTGCCGTCGAGAAATGAGTTGAACATCTGGCGGTTGAAATCGCCGCCGGCCACCTGCTCCTCGGTGAAGCCGTAATGGCCCCACACCGTATCGGGGGTGGAGGCGTGGTAGACCGGCAGGTACTTCGTGCCCTTGCCGGCGCAGACGACATCGAGCCCGATGGTGCGCGCCCAATCGACCAGTTCGGCGATGAGCGCGGGCTGGTCGCCGGAGGCCATGCTGTAGAGGATGCCCGCCTCGGCGGCCTTCCGCGCGAGGTAGGGGCCGGCGAGCACGTCCGCCTCGACATTGACCATCACCACGTGCTTGCGGTGCTCGCAGGCCTTGAGGACGTGGTGGATGCCCGCCGCCGGGCTGCCGGTGGCGTCGATGACGATGTCGATGAACGGGCTGGCGATCATCCCGTCCGCGTCGTCGGTCACGCAGGTCGTGCCCTCGCGGGACGCCTGTTCGAGGGTCGCGGCGCCGAAGCGCTCGTCGGCCCAGCCGACGCGGCGCAGGGAGTCCATGGCGCGTGGCGGCGAGAGGTCGGCCACCGCGACGAGGTGGATGCCGAGGGTGCGCGGCGCCTGCGAGAGATACATCGAGCCGAACTTGCCGGCCCCGATCAGCCCCACGCGGACGGGCCGCTTCTCCTGCGCGCGACGCTGCAATTGCGCGAACAACGACATGGCCTCTCCTCCCGGATTTTTGCCGAACGGTGCAGCACGATCCGGGACGGGGAGCAAGACCGCCGGTCAGCGCAACCAGTAACGGTCGGCCGCCATCGGCGGCGGCAGCGGGTCGCCCAGGGCGTCGAGGATTGTGCGTTCGACGGTGCGGAGCATCGCGTCGAGGGGCAGGTCGTTGGGCGCCGTGCCGAACGGCTCCTCCAGTTCGTCGCCGAGGGCATCGAGACCGAAGAATGTGTAGGCGACCAGCGCCACGGCGAAGGGCGTCGCCCAGCCCAGCGAGCCGGACAGCCCCACCGGCAGGAACAGGCAGTAGAGCCACGCCGTCCGGTAGACGAGGAGCGTGTAGGCGAAGGGCACGGGCGTGTGGCGGATGCGCTCGCAGGCGGTCTGGATCGCGCAGAGGTCCGAGACCTTCCGTTCGAGCAGGCCGAACAGCACGTCGGTGATCGCCCCCGCCCGCATCGCCGCCGCGAGGTCGCCGAGGAGCGGCCGGAGGGTGGCGTCCACGGGGCTCGGCCGGTCGCGCAGGGCGGCGGCCTCGTCCTCGCTCAGCCATGCGGCGGCGGCCTGCGCCTCGTCCCCGTCGCGGAGCGAGGCATGGAGGGCGCTGGTGAAGGCGATCACCCGCAGGAGGCTCGCCCGGCGCAGGGCGGCGTGCGCCTCCCCCGGCAGCAAAGCGGGGATGGTGCGGGCCAGCCCCCGCGTCTCGACGATGAGCGCGCCCCAGACCTTCCGCGCCTCCCACCAGCGGTCGTAGCAGGCGTTGTTGCGGAAGCTGAGGAAGATCGACAGGGCGAGGCCGATCAGCGTGAACGGCCCGACCCCGGCGGTGACGGGGAAGGCCCAGGGCCAGCGCTGCTCGGCGGCGACGACGACCACCGAGAAGGCGGTGATCCCGATCACCGTCGGCGCCACCTGCGGCAGGATCGAGCCGCGCAGGGCGAACAGGACGGTGATGAGCGTGGGGCGTGGGCGGACGATCATGCCCGCTCTGTGCCACGGGCGCGGGCGCTTGGCAGCCTCTTCCGTAAGGGCCACGATTGTGCGCCGCGTTGTTGACAACGCGCCGCAACGGGTGCGACTGCGCCGCCTTCGTTAACGAGGGGTCTCCGCCGCGCCGGGAGGGGCACCCCGGAGGGGGCGGCGCTGGGCGTCGCGGCTGGAATGCGCGCACTCATCTTTCCGGGCCAGGGCAGCCAGGCCGTGGGCATGGCCAAGGATCTGGCGGCGGAATTCCCGCAGGCGCGGGCCGTGCTCGACGAGGTCGACGACGCCCTGAACCAGAAGCTCTCGCACCTGATGGCCGAGGGTCCGGCCGACGAGCTGACGCTCACCGCCAACGCCCAGCCGGCCCTGATGGCCGCGAGCCTCGCGGCGCTGCGCGTGCTGGAAGCCGAGAAGGGCCTGGACCTGACGCGGGACGTGGCCTGCGTCGCCGGCCATTCGCTCGGCGAATACGCGGCGCTCGCCGCCGCCGGCTCGCTCTCCATCACCGACGCCGCGCGCCTTCTCCGCATCCGGGGCGAGGCGATGCAGGCGGCGATGCCCCCCGGCGCCGGGGCCATGGCAGCGCTGATCGGCACCGATCTCGCCGCCGCCCACGCCCTGGCCGAGGAAGCGGCGCTGGGCGAGGTCTGCGATGTCGCCAACGACAATGGCGGCGGGCAGGTGGTGCTCTCCGGCAGCCGCGCCGCCGTCGAGCGGGCGGTCGCCCTCGCCCCCTCGAAGGGAATCAAGCGCGCGGTGATGCTCAACGTCTCCGCGCCGTTCCATTGCCGCCTGATGGCGCCCGCCGCCATGCGGATGTCGCAGGCGCTCGCGGCGGTGGAGCTGAATGCCCCGCGCGTGCCGCTCTACGCCAACGTCACCGCCGCGCCGGTCGGCGGGCCGGACGAGATCCGCGCCGCCCTGGTGGAGCAGGTCACCGGCACCGTCCGCTGGCGCGAGAGCATCGCCGCCATGGCCGAATCCGGCGTGGACCGCTTCGTCGAACTCGGCGCGGGCAAGGTCCTCGCCGGCCTCGTCAAGCGCATCGCCCCCGGCGCGCAGGCCGTTTCGGTCGGCACCCCGGCCGACGTCGCCGCCTTCGCGCTCTGATCACGAACGGAACCCGACCCATGTTCGATCTGACCGGCCGGAAGGCCCTCGTCACCGGCGCGACCGGCGGCCTCGGCGGCGCCATCGCCCGCGGCCTGCACGCGGCGGGCGCCACGGTCGCCCTGTCGGGCACCCGCGCCGAGGCGCTGGAGGCCCTGGCGGCGGAACTCGGGGAGCGCACCGCGATCGTGCCTGCGAACCTCGCCGACACCGCCTCCGTCGAGGCGCTGGTGCCCTCTGCCGAGGCGGCCATCGGCCCGCTGGACATCCTGGTGAACAACGCCGGCATCACCCGCGACAACCTCTTCATGCGGATGAAGGACGAGGAGTGGGATTCGGTCATCGCCGTGAACCTCACCGCCGCCTTCCGCCTGTCGCGGGCGGCGGTGAAGGGCATGATGCGCCGCCGCTACGGCCGGATCATCGGCATCGGCTCGGTGGTCGGCACCACCGGCAATCCCGGCCAGGGCAACTACGCCGCCGCGAAGGCCGGCCTCGTGGGCCTCACCAAGGCGCTGGCGGGCGAGGTCGCCTCGCGCGGGATCACCGTGAACTGCATCGCGCCGGGATTCATTTCCTCGCCGATGACCGACGCGCTCAACGAGAAGCAGCGCGAGGGCATCCTCACCCGCGTGCCGGCGGGGCGCCTCGGCGAGGGCGCGGAAGTGGCGGCGGCGGCGCTTTATCTGGCTTCTGCGGAGGCGGGCTATGTCACCGGCCAGACTTTGCACGTGAACGGCGGCATGGCGATGATCTGACCGGAAACGGGGTCAAGGCACTGGAAAACCACACCTCTGAACGGTTTGTGAACGGCCTCTCGCCAGCGCCGGAACCCTGTGCTACCACCCGGTTCAGCCGTACAGGGGGTTGACGGTTAAGCGGGTTTTCAGTCCAAAGCCCCTGCATCGGGGCTAACCCGGTTCACCTCGAAACACGCGCGATCGGACACCGGCTCTCCAGTGCCCTCAGGCAAGGTGAGCCACGGCCCACAAGAAAACGCGAACAGAGACCAGCAAGGACGAGGACGCAAGACCGATGAGCGATATCGCTGAGCGCGTGAAGAAGATCGTTGTCGAACACCTGGGCGTGGAGCCCGAGAAGGTGGTCGAGAGCGCCAACTTCATCGACGACCTCGGTGCCGACAGCCTCGACACCGTCGAGCTGGTCATGGCCTTCGAGGAAGAGTTCAACGTCGAAATCCCGGACGACGCCGCCGAGACCATCCAGACGGTCGGGGACGCGGTGAAGTTCCTGGAGAAGAACTCGGCCGCCTGAGGGGCTGACGCGAGTTTTCACGCGGCGCGGATGAGGCGGTTTCGCCCCCGCGCCGTTATTCGTTTTTGAAGGACTGACGGGACGGAAGCGATGCGGCGGGTTGTGGTCACGGGTCTGGGGATGGTCACGCCGCTGGGCAGCGGGGTGGAGCACACCTGGAGCCGGCTGATCGCGGGGGATAGCGGGGCCGCGACGATCCGGGGCTTCGAATCGGCCGACCTGCCGTGCCGGATCGCCTGTCAGATCCCCTTCGGCGACGGGTCGGACGGCTCGTTCAACCCCGATTCCGCCATGGATCCCAAGGAACAGCGCAAGGTCGATCCGTTCATCGTCTACGCGGTGGCGGCGGCGGACGAGGCGCTGGCCGACGCGAACTGGCACCCGACCGACGAGGAAGACCGCTGCGCCACGGGCGTGCTGATCGGCTCCGGCATCGGCGGCATCGGCGGCATCTACGACGCCTCGGTGACCCTGCACGATAAGGGGCCGCGCCGCATCTCGCCGTTCTTCATTCCCGGCCGCATCATCAACCTCGCCTCGGGCCAGGTCTCGATCAAGCACGGGCTGAAGGGTCCGAACCACGCGGTGGTCACCGCCTGTTCGACCGGAGCGCACGCCATCGGCGACGCGAGCCGCCTCATCGCGCTGGGCGATGCCGACGTGATGGTGGCGGGCGGCGCCGAATCGCCGGTGAACCGCCTCTCCATCGCGGGCTTCTCGGCCTGCCGCGCCCTCTCCACCGGCTTCAACGACGCCCCGGAGAAGGCCTCCCGCCCCTACGACAAGGACCGCGACGGCTTCGTGATGGGCGAAGGCGCGGGCATCGTGGTGCTGGAGGAATACGAGCACGCCAAGGCGCGCGGCGCGAAGATCTACGCCGAGATCGTCGGCTACGGCCTCTCGGGCGATGCCTACCACATCACCTCCCCCTCCCCGGACGGGGACGGCGCCTTCCGCTGCATGACGGCGGCCGTGAAGCGGGCGGGGATCGACCCGGCCGAGATCGACTACATCAACGCCCACGGCACCTCGACGCCCATGGGCGACGAGCTGGAGCTGAAGGCGGTGGAACGCCTCCTCGGCGACGGCGCGGCCAAGGCCACCATGTCCTCGACCAAGAGCGCGGTGGGCCACCTCCTCGGCGCGGCCGGCGCGGTGGAGGCGATCTTCTCGGTCCTCACCATCCGCGACGGCGTGATCCCGCCGACGCTGAACCTCGACAACCCGAGCGTCGAGACGAAGATCGACCTCGTGCCGCACGAGGCCAAGCGCAAGCGCGTGGACATCGCCCTGTCGAACTCCTTCGGCTTCGGCGGGACGAACGCCTCGCTGGTGATGCGGCGGGTCTGAGCTTTCCAGAACGCCCCGACACGTCCCTCATCCTGAATATCTGACGGGGAGGCGCCCCCTCTCCCCGCCTGCGGGGAGAGGCCCACTGACACCTTGTCGTGTCAGGGGGAAGCGCAGGCGAAGCCGGAGCGGCGGTGAGGGGGCTCGCCGAATGAGACGCACCCGGCAGCCCCCCTCACCCCCGGCTGCCGCCTTGCCGCGCCGACGACAAGGTCGTCGCGGCCCTCTCCCCGCAGGCGGGGCGAGGGGATTGCACACCTTCCCGGTCAGGCTCTCGGCATGAAGGTTCGGGGACGTGCCTTACGCCGCCCGCGTGGGCTGCTCGACCGGCTTCGTCAGCAGCGTCACGATCTGCATCAGCATCGCCCGTGAGCGGCAGTGAAGGGGATCGCGCGGCCATGCGTTGGGCAGGGCCTCGACGGTGGCGCGGAGCAGCGCCAGTCGCTGCTTGGTGTCGGCGAAGTCGGACATCCTCAACTCCCGGAAGGCCCGTGTCCGCGGTACGCCCCCGCTGACGAGCCCTGGACCACCCATAGTCGGGGAGTGGGAAAACCGAACAGAGACGGCTCCTACGACCTTTAGCACCGGAGCGCCTGGACATACGTCGCAGGCTCCCCGACCGCATGGTCAAGGAAGATGGTGCCCAAGCGGCGGGCACCAAGCCTCTCTGTTAGGGGCTTCCCAACCCCAGGGCGGCGCGTACCGCCCCACCCGCCAATAGGCCGCCGGCGGACCCGGCGGTCAAGGGGGTGGAGGGCATTTGGTCCCAGGAGAAGGCAGGGGTCTTAGGGCACCCGCCCCTCGGGCGTCAGCCGATGCACCACCTCCGGCAGCGCCTGCGACAGCTCGCTGAGCAGCGCCGAGCGATCCATCCCGGTCTCGCGCTCCAGCGTCGCGACGGTGTCGCTGCCGAGCGCATGGGCGAGCTGGTCCGGGTCGATGGCATGGTTGGCGCCGTGGCCGATCCACGAACCGATCACGTCGCCGAGCCCCGCATTGCGGAAACGGTCCACCAGGGGTCCGAGACCGCCGATCTCCTCGGGATCGGGGCGGGCCTGACTTCCGCCACCGCCGCCGCCGAGCATCCCCGACAGGTCATCGAAGCCGCTGCCGGGCAGCGATTCGTCCGCCGGTCCGTCCGTGGAGGGGCCGGTATCGCGACGACCGCCATATTGGTCGAACCCGCCTATATCGCCGGGCTCGTCGCGCGGCATCGGCTGCGGCGGGCGGGTGCCAGTGCGGTCGGCCTCCGGGCCGGGCTCGCCCTGGCGTCCCTGGCCGAAGATGTCGCCGAAGCCGCCGCTGGCGCCCTTGGCGAGGAGCAGCATCAGCAGCGCCTTCACCACCGGCGACATCCCGCCCTGCCGGCCGCCGAAGACCTGCCCGAGAACGCCGCCGATCACCGATTCCAGCATGCCCATGAGCCCCTCCCCGTTCGCGTCAAGTCGCGATCCTAGACCGTCATTTGTTCCGGCGCATGGAGTCCGGCAGGTGATCGAGCGGGTCCACGCGCTGGGTCTTGCCCTTGTCCTCGGCCATGACCTCCGTCGACGGCTTCAGGGCGCTGGGCGGCGCGACGCGGCCGGTCGGTTGCTCGGCGGCGCCGCCCTTCACCGTGGAGGTGCCAGCTGGCAGCGTCCCGGCGGTGGGCTGGTCGATGGCGCTGGCGGCGGATTGGGCGGCGGCGGGCCCGGCGGCGAGAAGGCCGGCGAAAAGGGCGATCGTCAACGGGAATCGGCGCAAGCTCGGTCTCCGGCATGAAGCGGCGGCGGGCGGATGCCCTGCTGGCCGATCAACGTCCCGCGCCGGTCGTTCGGTTCCCCATGGCGCCGAGCGCGCAGCCCGCGAGATAGAGGGGCAGCATCAGCGCCGCCCCTTCGAGCCAGAGGCCGGGCAGGCCCGGCACCGCCTGGGCGGCGGCGAGCAGCATCAGCACGAGGGCGAGGCCGGAGAGACCCCAGGGGATCGCCCGGCTTTCGGGCCAACCGGACAGGAAACCCACGGCGCAGCCGAGCAGGATCGCACCGGCGAGGCCGGGCCAGAAGGCGGTGAGAAGCAGGGTCACGGCGCCAGCGCCACCGTCGCGGGGCCGGCGGCCCTGTCGGGACCCGCCGAGACCTGCCCCGGCCGCATCCCCGCCTGGAGGAGGTATTCCACCAAGGCCTGCGCCCGCTGCCGGGCGAGGCCGGAGGCTTCCTCCTCCGGCGGCTTGGCCTCGGGGGTGGGCTCCGGCGCCTTCTCGGCCTTGGCCTTGCCGGGCTTCTCGGTGGGCTTCTTCTCGGCCGGCTTCTTCTCGGCGTCCTTTGCCGGCTTCTTCGGCTCCTCCGTGGGCGGCGGCTTGGCGCCGGGCGGGTCGGCAGGGCCGGAGACCGCCACGCGCAGGTCCGGGCAGGTCTTGGCGAGGGCGGCGAGGGCATCGAGGCCCGGATAGAAAGCGGGCGTCAGCGCCGTGCTGCCCACCGCGAAGCGCCAATCCGCCGTGGCGGTCGCGGCGGCGACGCCCTGGCGGCAGGATTCCCCGTCGCGCCTTGTGTCCGGCTCCTTCGCGGAGACGGCGACTTCTCCGGTCCATCCGGGGGGCAGCAGGGCGGCGACCTTCTCCGGCGCGCGGTCGGCGGCCTCGGGATAGAGGCTTTCGCCGGTGAGGGAGACGCTGCGGTCGGTGAGGGCCGCCTCGCCCGTGGCGAGGGTGGAAAGCAGGGCGGCCGCGCCGTCGAGGGCGCTCGCGAGCCCGGCCGGGGCGCCCTCGGCGAGGCGGGTGCGGTCGATCACCTTTTCGCGGAACGCACGCTGGCGCAGGGCGGCGAGCACCCGGCGGCGGGTCTCCTCGTCGGGCAGGTGGCCGCTCACCGTCAGCGCCTCCGGCGTGCGGCGCAGGCTCACCCGGTAGGGCGACAGGGGCTTGGCGGCGAGCGTCACCGTGCCTTCGGCGATGCCGGCGGGGCGGCCCTCCTTCACCAGCGCCTGCGCCTCGGGGATCGCCTGCGGATCGATGGCATCGCCCTTCACCGAGACCGCGCCGCCCGCATACGTGACCTCGCCGGCCTGGATCAGCCCCGCGAGCTGGCCCATGAAGTCGATGAGGCCCCGCGGATCGACCGAGCCCGGCAGGCCACGCGCGGCCTGGAGCCTGTCCTCCACCGGGCCGCCCTCGGTGAGGGTGCGAGCCATGGCGAGGGCCATCTGGCGCGCGGCCTCGGAGGGGACGTAGCCGGTGAGCGTCGCCCCCGTTCCGGTGCGGGTGAGGGCGAGGCGGTAATCGGTGATGCGCGGCGGCAGGATCTCGACCTTGCCGAGGCTGAACCCGTCCGGCGGGCGCGAGAGCGCGTTTCGCAGGGCATCGTAGGCGGCGAGGTCCACCGCCTCGCCGGAGAGGCTGAGCACCGTGTCGGTCAGCATGGCCTTGCCGCCGGGGGCGAGGCTCGGCAGGCGCGCGGCGAGGAAGGCGGCGGCGGCGGAGAAGTCGGGGGGCGCGCCCCGCGCCGCGCGGGCGGAATCGCGCAGGGGCGTGCCCGCGCCGATGGCTCCCGTCACCTCCACTTCGAGGGCCTTGCGGCCGATCTCGACCGGGCGACTGCCTTCGAGGGTCACGCCCGTGCCGCCGGTCCAGGTCGCGGCCCATTGGAAGGGCGCGGCGGTTTCCACGAGGCCGATCTCCGAGACGATCCGGCGAGGGCCGGCGAGGGCGGCGAGGCGGGCGAGGACGATGGCCCGCCCGGCCTCGTCGGGCGCCTCGCCCTGCGCCACCAGATCCCGCCCGCGCGCGGCGATGCGCAGCCACGGCTCGCCGCTGGTGAAGGTGGTCGCCGCGATGCCCTCGCCCTCGGCGGTGATCCGCGCGGCGATCCCCGGTGCGGCCCAGACGGCGAGGCCGGCCCAGAGCCCGGCCAGCGGCAGCAGGCCGGCGAGCCAGCCGGCGCGGCGCAGGGCTCGGGCGGACGTCTCGGTCTGCGGCACGGATCGGGTCCGACGGTTGGGAAGCCCCGCCATAGCACAAGGCCATTCCGGCAGTATGAAGGCGGCGCGACGGTCTCAGCCCTCGCGCAGCATTTCCAGTTCGAGCCAGCGGTCCTCGGCGGCGGCGAGGTCCGTCTCGGCCTGGGCCAGCATGGTGCTTGCCTTCTCGAACCGCGCGGGGTCGCGGGCATAGAGGCCGGCATCCGCGAGGATCGTCTTGAGCTGCACGATGCCCGCTTCGAGCTTGGCGATGCGCTCCGGCAGGGTCTTCAGTTCGTGCTGGTCCTTGAAGCCGAGCTTCGGCTTGCCGGGAGGCGGGGCGGCGCGCTCCCGAGGCTCGGCCTTCTCCGCCTTGCCCTCGGGTTTCTTGCCCGCCGCCGCGCGGGCCTCGACGCCCTTGCCGCGCTGGGTGAGCATGTCCGTATAGCCGCCGGCATATTCGACCCAGCGCCCCTCCCCCTCCGAGACGAGGACGCTGCCCACCACGCGGTCGAGGAAGTCGCGGTCGTGGCTCACGAGGAGCAGGGTGCCCTCGTAATCGTCCAGCATCTCCTGCAGCAGGTCGAGGGTTTCGAGATCGAGATCGTTGGTCGGCTCATCGAGCACGAGGAGGTTCGAGGGCTGGGCCAGGGCCTTGGCGATGAGCAGCCGGTTGCGCTCCCCGCCCGACAGCACCGAGACCGGCGTGCGCGCCTGCTCCGGCGCGAACAGGAAATCCTTCAGGTAGCCGATGACGTGCCGGCTGCGGCCGTTCACGACGACGCTGTCGCCGCGCCCGCCGGTCAGCACGTCGGTGACGGTCATGCCCGGTTCGAGGGCGGCGCGGCCCTGATCGAGGATCACCGGCTTGAGGTTCGTGCCGAGCACGATCTCTCCCGAATCGGGGGCGATCTCGCCGGTCAGCAGCTTGATGAGGGTCGACTTGCCCGCGCCGTTGGCGCCGACGATGCCGAGGCGGTCGCCGCGCATCACCCGCAGGCTCAGGTTGTCGACGATCTTGCGCTCGCCGTAGGATTTCGAGACGCCGCGCGCCTCCATCACCAGGGCGCCGGAGGATTCCGCCTCCCCCGCCTGCATGCTCACCGAGCCGACCGGGCGGCGATGCTCCCGCCGGTCCTTGCGCAGCGCGTGGAGGTTGCCGAGCCGCCGCACGTTGCGCTTGCGCCGGGCGGTGACGCCGTAGCGCAGCCAATGCTCCTCATCGGCGATCTTGCGGTCGAGCTTGTGCTGGTTACGCTCCTCCTCTTCGAGGAAGGCATCGCGCCACGCCTCGAAGCCGGAGAAGCCCTGCTCGATGCGGCGGGTCTCGCCCCGGTCGAGCCAGATCGTCGCCCGCGACAGGGAAGAGAGGAAGCGCCGGTCGTGGCTGATGAGGACGAGGGCGGCGCGGATGCCCTTCAACTCGGCTTCGAGCCATTCGATGGCCGGCAGGTCAAGATGGTTCGTCGGCTCATCAAGGAGCAGCACGTCGGGCTCGGGCGCGAGGGCACGGGCGAGCGCCACGCGGCGGCCCTCGCCGCCGGAGAGCTTGGTCGGATCCTCCTCCCCCGTCATGCCGAGGCTTTCGAGGAGGTAGCGGGCGCGATGCACCGAATCGCCCGGCGCGAGGCCGGCTTCCACGAAGTCTAGGGTGTTGGCGAAGCCTGAGAAATCCGGCTCCTGCGCGAGGTAGCGGATCGTCGTGCCGGGCTGCACGAAGAGGCGGCCCTTGTCCGGCTCCGCCAGCCCGGCGGCGATCTTCATCAGCGTCGACTTGCCGGAGCCGTTGCGGCCGACGAGACAGGTCCGGTCGCCCGGCGCGATGGTGAGATCGGCGCGGCTGATCAGCGGCGTGCCGCCGAAGGTCAGCGCGGCATCCTGGAGGGTGAGAAGCGGGGGGGCGGCCATGCGGCGCTTATGGCAGCGCTGGGGCGCGTCTTCAAACACCTCTCGTCATTGCGAGCATCGCGAAGCAATCCAGGGCAGCGGGACGTTTCCGGAGGTGGCGGATCCCTGGATTGCTTCGCTTCGCTCGCAATGACGGGGGCGTCACGCCGTCGGGTTGGCGGGGCCGGGCGGGCTGATCGGCTGGCTGCCGGGGTCGTTCACCGGAATCTCCGGCGGCTGGATGCCCGGCGCCTCGGCCGGCGTGTTGCCGGGGATCTCCGGCGAGGGGCCGGGGGCCGGCACCTGCGGCGGATCGTAGGGCGTATCGGGCGCGGGCGTCGGGGCGGGCTGGGGCACTTCCGGAACGGAGCCGGGATTCGCCATTGGGCATTCCTCCACGAGTTTTCGGCAGTCGAACGGCCCGTGGAGGCGGGATGTTCCGCCTATTTCTTGGTGAGGAGGAGCGTGCCTTCCTTGCTCGCGACCTTCTGGATCTTCTCCGCGAACAGGGCCAGCAGGAACGGCAGCTTCACTTCGAGGCGCACGCTCTCGGGGCCAACATCGATGGTGCCGGCGACCTTCTGGGCCACCGCCGAGACGCCGAAATCGAGCCGGTCGCCGGTCCAGCCCAGCTGGTCGATGGTGATGCCGCTCTTCTGCAGCAGGGCGCGGGCCTGCTCGGTCCCCTCGGTGAGGCGGCGCTTGGCCTCGGCCTGTCCGAGGTCATGCGGGATGTCGACGATGAGGGGCTTCGGCATCGGGGAAACCAGGTTGGGCGCGGGGCTCGCGCGGTCGGGAAGCCCAGACATGGGGTCGCCCTAGGCACCCGGCAACAAAGGGCGCCAACACGAAAAACGGGACGGCTCGCGCCGCCCCGTTGAGTCGTGTTCCGTCGGGGCCTTCGGCCCAACCCTGAAACGCCCCGGGCGGAGCACCGCCCGGACCGCGCCGCCGTCCCGAGGGACGACGGCGCGACCTTATTTTTCCTGGAACCGTCGCTTGGCGGACGACCGGAGCCCGGTGTCCGGCCTCACGCCCTAACGGCCTAGGAAGATCGAAGCCAGCCGCTGGAGCAGACCCCGCGGTGCGGGCGGAGGTGCGCTCTGCCCAGGGCCGTCCCCGATCTAAGCGTTGGCGGCGAAGGGGTGCTTGGCCGTGTTGCGCTGCTCGGTGACGACGGAGGCCTTCGGCTCGCCGCTGACGGCGCGCTGGATCGAGAGCTTGGTGGCCTCGTAGTTGTACTGCTGGATCTTGGCGTCGTCAGCCGCTTCCCAGTGGATGAACACGCCGACCAGCACGTACAGGTCGTCGGCCTCGTCCGCCGGGATGATGCCTTCGGCGACGCAATCCTGCACCGCCTTCGCCACGCCGTGCTGGGCCGGTCCGAACATCTGCACCGCCTGGCGGGCGTCGTTGATCGTGACCTTGTTGAACATCAGCGTGTTCGGCTTGCACGGCAGGTTCGGCGCGATCACCGCGAGCAGGCTGGTGAAGCCGTGCTTGTTGTTGGTCAGGCCGTTGCAGAAAGCCGTCTCGGCCGGCGAGTTGCGCGGTCCGATGATCAGGTCGATGTGGGCGACCTCGTTGCCATCGCCGACGAGAGCCTCGCCAACCATGACCTTGTTGATCTTCGCCATTCGGTGTCTCTCCCTGAATCCGTAAGAGGCTGCGGCGCCGGGCGAAGCCGCTGCCGGGAAGCCATCCTTGTTATCGGCGCCCGACAGCCCGTTGCGGGGTCTGGCCGGGCCGGTTGGGCCGGATAGCGCGGCGGACCCTACAGCGACCCCCGAACTGTCACAAGGCGCGCAACGCTCTGATTTTGAGGAATATCTCTATGCCGGCGAAAGGACCGGCGGAACGGAGCCCCGTTCAGGCGAGCCGCGCACCGGCTTCGGCGAGCGCATCCCAGAACAGCGTCGCCACCGTGAAATCGGCGCTGGTGCCGGGATTGATGCCCTGCTCCTTCAGCGCGGCATCGAAGGCCAGAAGGTCGGCGACCGGCTTGCCGGCCATGTCGATGCGCGCGCGGAGCCGGGCGGCCTGCGCGCGGATCTCTTCCGCCACCGCCGCCCCATGCTTGCGCAGGATGTGGCTGTCCGGGACGGCGCTGAGATAGGCGAGATGCACCGCGCTCGCGCACCACGGCGCATCGAGCCCGGCCGTCCGCGCGGCGTCGAGAGCCGGCAAACCGATGGCGCGGATATCCGCGAAGCCGGTGACATAGGCGCGGGCGATACGGTCGCGTGGGGCGGCCTCCTCCATCGCGGCGGCCAGCGGCGGCGGCGGGGCCGACTCGTCGGTCACGTCGTGACGGGCCGCCTGCCCCAGCCCGCCCGGCGAGGCGAGGCGAATCGCGGCGAAGACGTCGCGCGCATCCTCGGGTCCGAGCGCGGCGAGGGCCTGCGCCAGGCCGGTGCCCCGCTCGGCCGCCGCTGCCAGCGGCGCGCAGAGGAGGAGGATGCCGAGATTGGTGTTCTGCCCGACCGCCGCGCGGGTGGCATCGACCCCCGCCAGCACCCGCGCGCCGATCCCCGCCCCCGCGCGGGCCAGCCCCGCGGCCGAGACCTCGGCGCTGCGGGCAAAATCGGCCACCTCCATCCGGTGCCCCGCCGCGTAGGCGTGGACGTTGCCGACCTTCAGCGCATCGAGTTCAGCGAGGCAGGCGGCCCGGTAGAGATCGGCGATCCGGGAGGATTGCAGTGTCATGGGCTCCCTCCCATCCACCTGAGAGTCTGTCCGGAAAGGTCGCGTCCCCCTCCGTCATTGCGAGGAACGAAGCAATCCAGGGACGCTCCACGGTCGGAAGCGGCCCTCCCGCCCCTGGATTGCTTCGCTCACGCTCGCAAAGACGGTGAGGTGTGAGGCGCCGTCGCGACCCTTCCAGTCGGCCTCTGCGGAGCGTGCAGGGGAGCGAACAATCGGCATGGCCCTCACGCCACGACGAGGCGCGGGCGCACCTGCCCGCGCACCGCCGCCAGGAAGCCGCGCACCACGGTGGCCGCGATGTCGGTCTCGCAGACGGTCTGGAGCCCCGACCAGGCCGGCATGGAGTTCACTTCGAGCACGGCATAGCCGCCCTCCCCGTCCTCCACGAGGTCGACGCCGGAATAGGCGACGCCCACCGCCGCCGCCGCCGCCTCGGCCAATTCGGCCGCCACAGGGGGCATCGCCCAGGGCAGCGGGCGACCGCCCCGGTGGACGTTGGTGATCCAGCCGTCGCCTTCGCGGATCATGCCCGCGACAGCCCGTCCGTCGCAGACGAACACGCGAAAGTCCCGCCACAGCCCGTCCCGCCGGGGGACGTAGCGCTGCAGGTAATAGACCCGCGAGACGGCTTCCTCCTCGGGTAGGTCCTCAGGTCGCTCGATCAGGGCCAGCCCCTCGCCCTGCGAGCCGAAGAGCGGCTTCAGCACCAGCGGGTTGCCGGACCTCGCCTCCCGCGCGGCGAGAGCGCAGGCGGCCTCGCGGGTAGAGACCACCCAGGTCTGCGGCGTCGGAAGGCCGGCGCGGGCGATGAGCAGCGAGGTCGCCGCCTTGTCCACCGAGCGCTCGATGGCGCTCGGCGAGTTCCACACCACGCAGCCCGCCGCCACCAGGGCGTGGAGCACGCCGAGGCGCATCGTCGTCGCCTCGAAGGTGCCGCCCGCGATGGTCCGCAGCAGAACCCCATCCGGCAGCGCGCCGTCGAAGCCCGGCACCCGCAGGGGCTCCCCGGCGCCGGTCTCGATGGTGACGTCGGCCAGTGAGAACAGAACCGGCTCGACGCCCTGCGCCCGCAGGGCCGCGAGCAGCCGCGCCTTGTGCCAGTTGCCGTTATCGGCCGCGAGGGCGATGCGCATTGCGGCTCAGGCGAAGGACGCTTCGACCAGCGACGGCTCAAGCCGGCCGCCGCGGAAGGTCGAGCCGGTGCGAACCGAGGTGACGATGGCCTCGGCCGGGGAGAACAGCGCGCCGTCGATCTTGTAGAAGTCGCCGTTCACCCGCGAGAAGATGTCGGCGAAGGGCGAGCCGTGATCGGCCGAGCCCGTCGAGGGCAGTTGCTCGGCGAGCTGCTTCGCGTCGGCATCGTCGGCATCCACGAAGAGCTGCACCCGGCCGCCATAGATGATGGCGTCGTTGGTGCGGCCCATGGCCTTGATGAAGTCCGGGTGCGGGGGCGAGAGCGGGGCCGAGCCGATCCCGTCGAGGATGGCGTGCAGGTCGAAGCCGACCGTGTGCGCCTTGTGCAGGGCCACTTCCAGAACGCGGGCCACGACCTGGGTGGAGCCCGCGAGGCTCTGGGTCGGGGCGAAGATGAAGGTCAGGTCCTCGGGGCGGACATTCGCCGCCTCGGCCACCTTGGCGACCACGCTCTCCGGCGGGCCGCCGGCCGATTCGAGGACGAGGGCGGTCTTGGTGGCGGTGTCGCGATAGCCGAGTTCACCATACAGCTCCTCGACGGCGGCGACCGCGCGGCCGGGGCCGGAGCCGAGGGCGAAGAAGCCCGTGCCGCCGGTCTCGTCCGCGAGGCTCCAGCCGGCATACTGGCTGCCGAGGCAGGCGAGCACTGGATCGGCCGAGTGGACGGTGAGCGTGTAGGGCCACGCAGCGACCGGGCCGGAGGGAACCACGGTGACGGTGCCGAGGCCGCCGAGGCAGATCTCGGCGATGCGCCGCCCGGCCTCGATGGAGCCCCGCGCGGTGGAGCCCGCATCCACCATCCGCGCGCCGCCGGGCGCCTGCGAGACGGCGAGCCGCAGGGCCTGGGCATCGGCGACGAAGCGCTCGACCAGGGGGGCGCTCAGCGCGTTGATGCTCGGGGGGCTCTGGCTGTCGCTCATACTCGGGCTTCCTCGTGGATCGTGTTCTCGTTCAGAACCGTCCGCAGACGGTCCGTCCGTGCGTCGAGGGCGGCGCGGGCCGCCGCGCCATCCGCGCCGGTGGCGAAGACGGTGCAGAGCGGCGTATCCCGCCTCACGGTGCTGCCGGCGGCGGGCCGGTCGCGGATATGGGCGGGCCACGCGACGACGGGAACCGGCGCATGGTCGGCCAGGGCGTAACAGATCGCCGAGGCCGCCGCATCCTCCGGCGGCGCGCCGATCGACGGAGACCCATGCTCCGCGAGGCACGCCTCCACATGCGCGGCGAGGAGCGGTGTCGCCCGCCGGTCGAGCACGTCGAGGGTCGCGCCGGGGCGCGGGTTGACCTCCATGAGCCACCAGCTTGCGCCGTCGCTCAGGAAATCCGCGCTGGCGAGGCCGACGAGGCCGGTCGCCTCCGCGATAAGACGCGCGGCCTGCTCCACCTCGGCGAGGATCGCGGAAGGCAGCGGATGCGCCTCCCCTGCCGCAAGGGCGAGGGCGCCGCCGTAGCGGAACGGCCGCTCGGGGGACGGGGCGGACCATTGCGCCGTCACCGCCAGCACCTCCGCGCGGCCGGGGCCGGCGAGGATGTTCACAGCGTAAGCACGGCCGGGCACGCGGGCCTGATGGTAATGGCCCGCCTCCGGCGCCGCCCCGGTCGCGGCGCGGACATGGCCACCGCCCGATCCGCCGACGGCCTTCACGAGCCAGCGGGCGGGATCGTCCACCGGACCCGCCGTGACGGGGGGATGCGGCACGCCCAGGCGGGCGCAGAGCGTCGCGAAGTCGAAGGGATCCTTCAAGGATGCGACGGCCTCGGCACCGGCGCCGATCAGCCGGTGACGCCGGGCGATCTGCGCGATCAGGCCGGGATCGTCCTCGAACCCGCTGCCGAGCACCACGCCGAGCGGCGTGCCCGCCTCCTCCGCGAGGGCGTCGATGGCACTGACGGCCGCCTCCGGCACCATGCCCCGCCCGAACCGGCCGGGCATGACCTGTGTCGATTCGGCGAAGGCGACCGTATCCGCGTCCCCGAACAGGTCGGCGACGTAGGGGACGAGGCCCGCCCGCCGCGCCGCCTGCGCGAGGGCGCGGCCGGACTGGGCCGCGATCACGATGGCCTCGCCCACGGACGAGCGAATCAGCAGGCGATCTCGACCGCGAGGGGGTAGGCGTCGCGGAAATCGAGGCAGAGCGGCGTGTCGGATTCGAGCATCCGCTGGAACAGGCGCTTCTGCGTCTGGTACTTCACGTTGCCGACCGCCAGGGCGCCGATGCCGAAGCCCCGGCCGCCGGGCAGTTCCACATCCACCGCGTTCACGTCGATTCCCGCGATGCCGGCCGGGGGCACGGCGTTCACGTCGGAGGCGACGAGGAGCTTGCCCGCGCAGGACAGATCGTCGGCGGTGAGGATCGGGATGCCGGCGGGGCCGGCGGAGAGGATCACGTCGGCGTCGCGGATCGCCTCGCGGCGGTCGTCGGGGCTGGTGCCGTCCACCGCGCCGACCTCTACCCCGAAGCGCCACTTCATGGTGAAGGCGATCTTGGAGACGCGCTCCTCGCCGTCATGGCCGACGAGGACGGTCTTGGCACCTTCCAGCGCGCCGATCACCGCCGCCACGTAGGCGACGACGCCCGCGCCGCCGAAGATCACGATGCGCTTGCCCTTGAGATCGGTGCCGAACTTCACCCGCAGGGCGCGGGAGACCTGCGCCACCATGGCCGCTCCCGTGGTGAACGAGCCCGCCGGATCGGCGAAGACGTGGTTCACGAAGGGGGGCACGAAGGCCTTCTTCGCCCGGTCGACCATGTCGAGGGCGTCCTCGGCGTTCTTGCCGCCGATGAAGAGGCCGGTGCGGGTCCCGTCCTGCGGCGAGCGGGAGAAGATCGAGTCCTGGGTCAGCGACACGACGTCGGAGAGGCTGACCTCCGTGTACGTCACCAGCGTCTCGAAGCCGGCATCGACGGCCATGTTCACGTCGAACGGGCTCATGTGCCGGAGCGGCGTGAGCATGTGCAGGATCGAGCGGGCCATTCCTTCGACCTCTCCCATTGATCGACCCCTTTTGGAGCCGATTCTTTTAACAAGTCTTCCGCGAGCCCCCGGTCAAGCGGAAGCGACCCGCGTCAGGCGCGGATCCCCCCGGCGACCGTTGCACCGGTATTGCGTCCCCGCGCAATCAGGAAGCGCAAGGACCCGCCGCCGTCGAGGTCGGAGACGAGGCTCTTCGCCTCGGCGTCCGAGCGGGCCAGGATGAAGCCGGTCGGCCCCCAGGAACTCTGCCCGTAGCCGGCGACGCCACGCTGCGCGGCCTGTTCGAGCACGCGGGCGACGGCCGCGCTGGCGTAGCGCCCGCCCTGGTGCGGGGCGAAATGGTCGCCCACCAGATCCTGCATCCGGGTGATGCCGGCGCCGAAGGCATCCGCGTCGCCGGTCACGCAGGCCGGCAGCACCTGCATCAGCACGATGCGGCAGATCTCGGCGGCCTGGACCTCGGGGAAGCGCGGCAGGTCGCGGAACGCCTCCACCTCCCGCGTGCCGTGAACGCCAGCCATGGAGGTGTCGAGGATCAGGACGAGGCGCCATGCCTCCGGGAAGGGCAGCCGGGCGATGACCGGCGGCGGCGCGGCATCGGCCCCGCGCCCGCCATCGACGATCAGCCCACCCTCGGTGAAGGCGCGCAGGCCGACGCCGGAGCGGTTGCCGCGATCGAGCGCGTTGGAAAAATCCTCCGGCGAGAACGGCCGCCCGGCGAGCCGCGCCAGGGCCGCCGCGACGGCGAGCGCGAGCTGCGTGCCGGAGCCGAACCCGGCATGGGCGGGAATCGCTTGCTCCACCCGGAAGGCGACCCGCGTGCCGACCCCGAGATGGGCGGCGGCGGCCTCGGCGTAGCGCCGGACGCGCTCGGCCTCCGGCCCCTCGGCCTGGAGGCTGTCGGCGGGCCGCGCCGTGAGGATCAGGGAGGGGGAGTCGATGGCGAGCCCGACGCTGCCGAACCGGCGGCCGAGGCCCCCATGCAGGTCGAGGAAGCCGAAATGCAGCCGGGCCGGCGCTTCGATGCGCACGCTCTCCGCTGCGGAATCGGGGACGTCGGACACGGCGATCCCCTTCCTCCGGGTCTGGCGTCGGAACTGGCGCGCTTCTCACACGGGAAACCCGGCGGGGCAACCGCCAAGGCCCTTGCCGGAAGCGCCCGATGAAGGCAAACCTAGGCCCGCGACGGCGTGCCGAGTTTGCCGTCCGTCCGGGTCAGGGCCCGGCGGGCAGGCCATTCCGAGCCGGCGGGACTTTCTGGAACGTCCCGCTCCTCCGGTCTTACGGCCGTCGCCCGCCCGACAGAGATTCACGATTCCCGGGGCCTGGACCCCGCGGGTCGCAAGAAAGATCGAGCGAGGGGAGCAATGCCAGCCTGGGTCAAAGGCGCGGCCACCGACATCGACGCCGCCATCGCAGCGGCCGCCGACCTGTTGGGCGCGGCACGGATGCCGGTCATCGCCGGCCTCAACGCCGAAGTCTCCGCCATTCGGGCGGCCTTCGATCTCGCCGGGCGCGTGGGCGCCTCCCTCGACACGGACGGCGCGGCCGGCACCTATGCCGAACTCGGCGCCCTCGCCCGCGTCGGCGCGATGACCTCGACGCCGGCCGAAGCGGTCGGCCGGGCCGACGCCGTGCTCGTGCTCGGGTCGGCGCCCGCGAAGAGCGAGCTTCTCGGACGCATCGAGGCCAGCGCCCCCACGCGGGGCCGGGCAGCGGGCGCTTCACGCGCCATCCTGGCGCTCGACGGGGCCAACGAGGGCGGCGTGCTGCCGGCCCTGGCGCGGCTGCGCGCCCATGTCCGGGGGCACCTCGCCGACGAATCGCCCACCGCCGCGCTGGCCTCCAAGCTCGCCGCCGCGCAGTACGTGGTGGTGCTCTACGATCCCGCCGAGATCGGTGAGATGGGCGTCGAGACCGTTCAGGGGCTCGTCATCGACCTCAACGACAGGACGCGCGCCTTCTCCCTCGCGGTTTCGGGCGGCCACCGGAACCAGGACAGGGCCGTGGTGCCCGTCTCGGCCTGGACGACGGGGCAGGCCCCGCGCGTCGGCCTCGGCCGGAAGGTGCCCGAGCACGATCCCTGGCGCTTCGATGCCGCGAGGCAGGTCGCGGCGGGCGAGGCGGATGCCGCCCTGTGGCTGTCCTCGCTGCCCGCCCCCCGGCCCGACTGGCTGGGGCAGGTGCCCTCCGTGGCGCTGGTCGGCGAGGCGAGCCCCGATGCCGCCGAGGTGGTGATCGCCGTGGGCGTGCCCGGCCGCGATGTCGGCGGGGTGCTGTGGAACGAGACGCGGGGCGCCCTCACCTACTGGCCGGCTCAGGCGGGAGGATCCGCCCCGGCGGATCGGCCCACGGCCGCCTCCGTGCTGGGACGTCTGACAAACCGACTCGCTGCGAGGAGTGGCACCGCATGCTGAGTGTGATCCGGGGCGGGCGCGTCGTCGATCCGACCGCGTCCCGCGATGCCGTCGGCGATGTCTGGATCGAGGACGGCCGGGTGATCGAGGCACCGGGGCGCGAGCCCGACAGGGTGATCGACGCGGCGGGCTGCGTCGTGATGGCCGGCGGCGTCGAGGTGCACTCGCACATCGCGGGCGGCAACGTCATCACCTCGCGGCTGCTGCTGCCCGAGCTCTACGTGAGCGAGGCGGCGCCGGAGGGGCACCCCTTCGCCCATGCCGGCGGGGCCGCCGCCTGGATCGGCTCGACCTATGCGCGGATGGGCTACACCACCGCCGTCGAGCCGGCGATGCCGCCGACCCATGCGCTGGCCACGCAGCTCGAACTCGCCGACATCCCGCTCCTCGACCGGGGCGCCCTGACGGTGATGGGCAACGACGACCAGCTGCTGAACTTGCTCCGCGAGGGCGAGGGCAAGGCGGCGGTGCGGGACCTCGTGGCGCTCAACGTCGCGACCTCGCGCGGGCTCGGGGTGAAGTGCATCAACGCGGGCGGCGCCTCGGCCTTCAAGGACGGCGCGCTGAAGCTCTCCCTCGACGACGAGATCCCCTGCTACGGGCTCTCGACGCGGCGGATCATGGGCTCGCTCCTCGACGCCGTGGAGGAGATCGGCGTGCCGCACCCGCTGCACGTCCACTGCAACAACCTCGGCCTGCCGGGCGCCGACGATTCGTTCATGGCGACCCTCGACGCGGCGGAGGGGCGGCGCATCCACTTCGCCCACGCGCAGTTCTATGCCTATGGCGAGACCGACGACGGCAAGGGCTTCCGCTCGGCCGCCGAGCGCATCGCCCGCGCCATCGGCGACAACCCGCAGGCGACGCTCGATATCGGGCAGGTGGTGTTCGGCCAGACCGTAACGGTCTCCCTCGACATCCTGCGCCAGTTCGCCGGCCGCAAGGGCGCCAACCCGAAGAAGTGGGTGCTGAACGCGGGCGACGCGGAGGGCGGCGGCGTGGTGCCGTTCCTCTACCGGCCGAAGGGGCCGACGTCCTCGCTGCAATGGGCCATCGGCCTGGAGATCATGCTCCTGTCGCCCGATCCGGAGCGGACGATCCTGACCACGGACCACCCGAACGGCGGCCCGTTCACGCAATACCCGCGCATCATCCACCTGCTGATGGACAGGTCCGAGCGCGAGCGAGAGATCGCGACATTGCCGGGCATCGTCGGCGAGCGCAGCGGCCTGCCGGGGATCGAGCGGGAATACACCCTGTCCGAGATCGCGCAGCTCACCCGCTCCGGCCCGGCGAAGCTGCTGGGCCTCCACGACCGGGGGCACCTGCGCGCCGGGGCGCGGGCGGACGTGGCGGTCTACCGCGACGACCCGAACCGCACGGTGATGTTCACCGCCGCCAAGCTCGTGCTCAAGGACGGCACGCCGATCGTCGAGGACGGCGAGGTCGTGGACTGGCGGGCGGGCCGCACCCTGTCGCTCACCGTCGAGGCCGACGGAGCGATGGAGAAGCGCACCGATACCTACCTCACCGACCGCTTCGGCACCGGGCTCGACAGCTTCACCGTGCCGGACGAGGCGTTCGACGCACCGACCTTCGAGGCCGTGCCATGCCGGGTGTGATGGGCGCGGTTTTCCCTCCCCCCCCTGCGGGGGAGGGTGGCCCCTGCGTCAGCAGGGGTCGGGCGAGGGGAACCCCGCTTCCGAAAATGTCTGAGCGTGCGGTGAGGGCAGCGCTTCACCCTGCCCCGTTGCTCCCCTCTCCCGACCCCCTCTGGGGGCCACCCTCCCCCGCAAAGGGGGGAGGGAGGAGCGCGGCGACACCACGAAAGAGGTTCGAGTCCGTGACGTCCGAGATCGGCAACCAAGATGTCCAGTGACCTCACCCTCAACGGCATCCGCGTCATCGACACCTTCGCCGAGGCGTTCGATGTCGCGGGCACGGCCATCGTCGTCACCAACGACACGCCCAAATGGGCGATGATCGCGGCCACGACCATGACCGGCTTCGCCACCTCGGTGATCGGCTGCGGCGCCGAGGCCGGCATCGACGCCATCCTCTCACCCGACCAGACGCCGGACGGACGGCCCGGCGTGCGCATCCTGCTGTTCGGCTTCGAGCCGAACGGCCTGAAGGACCAGCTCATCAAGCGGGTCGGCCAGTGCATCCTCACCTGCCCCGGCACCGCCTGCTACGCGGGCGTGGACGGGCCGAACAAGATCAAGCTCGGCGGCGCCATCCGCTACTTCGGTGATGGCTTCGCCATCGCCAAGCGCATGCCCGACGAGACCGGCAAGGAGCGCCGCTACTGGCGCATCCCGGTGATGGACGGCGAATTCCTCTGTGAGGATTCGGTCCGCGCCGTCGAGGGCGCGGTGGGCGGCGGCAACCTGCTGTTCCTCGGCCGCACCCATGCCGAGACGCTGAAGGTGGCCGAGATCGCGGTGGAAGCGGCCTCCTCGATCCCCGGCGCCATCCTGCCCTTCCCCGGCGGCATCGTCCGCTCCGGCTCGAAGGTCGGCGGGCGGACCAAAGGCATGATGGCCTCCACCAACGACGCCTATTGCCCGACTCTCAAGGGCCGGGCCGGCTCCGCGCTCCCGCCCGAATGCGGCGTGGTGCTGGAAATCGTCATCGACGCCCTCACCTCGCAGGGCGTGTCCGATTCCATGCGGGCGGGGCTGCACGCCGCCACGGAGGTCGGCGAGCGGCACGGGCTGATCGCCGTCACGGCGGGCAATTACGGCGGCAATCTCGGCCGCCACCACTACCACCTGCGCGACCTGATCGCGCCGGCCGCCGGCCAGGAGGGCTGAGCCTTGAGCACCCTCACGCTCCGCGAGGCGCCCCCCGAGCGCTTGGACTTCCTCTCCATCTCCCCCCTCGCCTTGAGCGGCCTGTCGCAGGCCGAGGCCGAACGGCTGGAGATCGGCACCAGCCACCGGGGCGTGAAGCTCGGCGATTGCTTCGCCGTCTCCCTCGACGGCTCCGACACCCTCACCATCGAGGGCGGCCACGAGCGCCTCGACCGGGTCGGCGCCTCCCTCTCCGGGGGGACGATCCGCGTCGTCGGCGATGTCGGCCAGCGCCTCGGCGCGGGCATGGCGTCGGGCACGCTCACCGTCACCGGCCATGCCGGCCCGTATGCGGGCTCCGGTGCCACCGGCGGGACCATCACCATCGAGGGCGACGCGGGCGACTACGCGGGCGGCGCCGTCTACGCGGCCAAGGCTGGGCTCGACGGGGCGACGCTGATCGTGCGCGGTCGGGCCGGCGACCATTGCGGCGACCGGATGCGCCGGGGGCTGATCCTGGTCGGCCAGGCCGGCGCCCATGCCGGCGCGCGGATGATCGCGGGCACCATCGCCGCCCTCGAAGTCGGCGACCTGCCGGGCTACGGCATGCGCCGGGGCACCCTCGTCACCGGCAAGCACGGGACCCTGTCCCCGACCTTCGTGGAGACGGGGAGCCACGACCTCGTGTTCCTGCGCCTTCTCGGCAAGCACCTGCGCGCCGTGAGCGAGGCCCATGCCGCGCTGCTGGACAAGCCCCTGCGGCGCTATTCCGGCGACCTCGCGACCCTGGCCAAGGGCGAGATCTGGGTGGCGGGCTGAAGCGGGGGCCTGCGCCTTCTGGGCGCTGGCTCCTGCCCTGTGCACGCGGCGCGCGGGCGGACTATTCTGAGTCCAAGCCGGCCCGTCACGATGGCCGGCAACCGGGAGAACGCCGTTGTTCCTGCTCTTGTCCGTCTGCCTCATCGCCCAGCCCGCCACCTGCCGCGACGAGCAGATCCCGGTGGGTGGCGGCGCCGCCAACGCCTTCATCTGCCTGCGTAACTCGCAAGCCGTCCTGGCCCAGTGGCAGGAAGAGCATCCCGAGTGGCACGTCGAGAAGTGGCGCTGCGCGGCGAAGAAGCCCTGAGGAGCCCCGCCCCATGGGCTCGCTGAAGGCCCGGTTCGCGGTCCTGTTCGCCGGCAGCGCCCTTCTGGTGCTGTTGGCGGCAGCGGCGGTACTGGCCTCGATCGGCGTGGCCGAGCGGACCGTGGACCGGACGCTCGCCGCGCAGGGGCGCCTGGAACTCCTGGCCGAACTGTCCGGCCGGCTCACCCAGTTCGGCCTCGCCGCCGTGGAGACGGTGGGCAACCCGGACGGGCAACCAGAGGCGATGGCCATCGCCCGCGCCAATGTCGACAAGGCGCTGATCGCCGTCGACGAGGCCATGGCCCGCTCCTTCCCGCCGAGCGACGACCCGACCGACAGGATGCAATACGCCATGCGCTCGCGGCCGATGTCGCAACTGCGCGGGGCGCGGGCGGTCCTCGACCGGCAGGTCTCGCTCATCAGCCGCCAGATGGACCCGGACAAGCGCCAGGATTCGATCAAGGGCGCCCTCAACGGCTTCGGGGCCATGACCGGCCAGCCGCTTTCCTTCCTGATCGAGGCCGAGCGCCGGAGCATGACGCGGGGCTCCGAGGAGGCGCGCGAATTGTCGAGCCGCCTGCGGAGCGCGGCGGTGATCGCGGTCGCGGTCGCCCTGGCGCTGCTGGTGATCCTCTACCGCATCCTCACCCGCCCGATCCTGGCGCGGATCGTGGAGGTGCGGCTCGCCGCCAGCGCCATCGGGCGCGGCGCCCTCGACACGCGGCTGCCGGTGCAATCCCACGACGAGCTCGGCCTGCTGATGGCCAACGTGAACCGCATGGCCGCGCGCCTTTCCCGCCGGGAGGTGCATGTCGCGGCCGACCGGGCGGCCCTCGAATCGACCATCGCCGCCCGCACGGCCGACCTGCGCGCCGCCAATGCCCGGCTGGAAGCGGTGGACCGCTCCCGCCGCCGCTTCTTCGCCGATGTCAGCCACGAGTTGCGCACGCCGCTTACCGTCATCCTCGGCGAATGCGACATCGCCATGCGGGGCGCCGCCCGCGCCGCCGACCCGACCCCGGCCTTCACCACCATCCGCAAGCGCGCCCAGCGGCTGAAGCGCCGGGTGGAGGATCTGCTGCGCGTTGCCCGCTCCGAATCGGGTGAGATCGAGCTCGACCGCCGTCCGCTCGGCGTCGCCGCCGTCCTGGCCGAGGCGGTGGATACGATGTCCTCCGAGGCGGCCCGCCGCCGCGTCGCCCTCGACCTCGTGCCCGGCGCCGAGGACGTGGAATGCGTGGCCGACCGGGAATGGCTGCGCCAGACGGTGGAGAGCCTGATCGACAACGCCCTTCGCCACGCCACCGGGCTCACCCGCGTCGAGGTCGCGCTGGCGCGGGTCGAGGGGAACGCGGCGCGCATCACCGTCACCGATAACGGGCCGGGCTTCGGCGCGCCGGAGGCCGAACTGACCGAGCGGTTCAAGCGCGGCAAGCGCGTGGACGGCGCCCCCGCCCCGGACGAGACCGGCTTCGGCATCGGCCTCGCCCTAGCCCGCTGGATCGTCGAGCAGCATGGCGGCACCCTGCATCTCGGCTCCGGCGAGGGCGGCCGTGGCGCACGCGTCAGCCTGGACATCCCCGCCGCCGAGCCGGCATGGATGGGCCGAGCGTCCGCGCAGACGGACGCCGGAGGGAAGCTGAGGGAGCCGGCCGCATGACGCGGATCCTGATCGTCGAGGACGACATCGATATCCGGGGCCTTCTCGCCCGTGGACTGGAAGCCGAGGGGTTCGAGGTCGGCACCGCCGACAGCGTCGGCGACGCCCTGAAGGCCGCCCGCGACCCCGCCCCCGGCGCCGTGCTCCTCGATGTCGGCCTTCCCGACGGATCGGGCCACGACGTCTGCCGCTCCCTCCGCGAGGGCGGCTTCTCCGGCCCGATCCTGTTCCTCTCGGCCCGCGACGAGATCCGCGACCGGGCCGAAGGTCTGGCGCTCGGCGCCGACGACTACATTGTCAAGCCGTTCGAGTTCGACGAGCTGGTCGCGCGGCTGCGCACCCACCTGATGCGCCGCCAGCAGGCCGAGGCGCCGCGCTCCCGCCTCGTCGCCGGCCGGCTGCATTTCGACCTCGACACCCGGCAGGTCACCTGCGGCGAGGCCAGCGCCCGCCTCACCCCACGGGAGGCGGAACTCCTCGCCATGCTCATGGACAGCCTCGGCAAGCCGGTCTCCCGCGCCGAGATCTTCGACCGGCTCTGGGCGAGCCAGGGCGGGCTCTCCCTGAACGTGGTCGATGTCTATATCGGCTATCTCCGCTCGAAGATGGCCGATTTCGTCCGCCACGGCGGCCCGGTCCTCACCACCGTGCGCGGAAAGGGCTTCATGCTGGAATCGCGGGGGCCGGATTTTCGACAGTGACTTTCTGTCTTGGACCTTTGGGGGATAGCGGGGGTCTGCGCGGAATTATTCCGTTGAATCAATCCCTTCCGCGTTTCTCTCACGAAAAATTTGGGAAGATCCGGCAATTTGGTGCTTGAACGCGGACCGCAAATGGACAATATCAGCCCTGCGCCAGAAACGAGAGCGCCATCAGTGTCTTAGGGTCCTCTTAGGATTGATCTGAGGACGCTCGGTGAACGAAATACTAAGGAGAAACACCATGGCCTGGGCTGCCCCCGTTGTGTCCGAGATCTGCGTCGGCATGGAAGTGACGAGCTACGAGTCGGCCGAGATCGACACCTTCAACTGATTTCAGGCGGGCCGGGAACACGGGAGACGCACCATGCGCGTCGTAGTTCTCGGCTCCGCTGCGGGCGGCGGGCTTCCTCAATGGAATTGCCGCTGCCCCATCTGCTCCCTCGCGCGCAGCGAGCCGGAGCGCGTCCGCCCCAGGACGCAATCCAGTATCGCCGTGTCCGCCGATGGCGATGACTGGCTGCTGATCAATGCTTCACCCGACATCCGTCAGCAGCTGTTCGACAACACCGCGATGCATCCGCGCGAGGGACTGCGCCATTCCCCGATCCGCGCCGTGCTGCTCACGAACGGCGACGTCGACCATGTGGCCGGTCTGCTGACGCTTCGCGAGGGCCAGCCCTACACGCTCTATGCCACCTCCGGCATCCTCGACTCTGTCAACGCAAACCGCGTGTTCGATGTGATGGCCGAGGGTGTCGTGAAGCGCACCAGCGTCGCCCTGGAAACCACGTTCGAACCCCTGCCCGGCCTCACCGTCACGCTGTTCGCGGTGCCGGGGAAGGTGCCGCTCTGGCTGGAAGGCGCCGAGGTCGAGATCGGCGCGGCGACCGAGACGACGGTCGGCGCGATGATCGAGGCCAACGGGCGCCGCCTCGCCTACATCCCGGGCTGCGCCCTGGTGGACGACGCGGTGCGGACCCTGCTCGACGGGGTGGATGCCCTGCTCTTCGACGGCACGGTGCTGCACGACGATGACATGATCCGGGCCGGCGTCGGCACCAAGACCGGCTGGCGCATGGGCCATGTGCCGATGCGCGGCGAGAACGGCTCGATCGCGGCCCTGTCGGGCGTCTCCATCGGGCGGCGCGTCTTCGTCCACATCAACAACACCAACCCGGTCCTCGTGGAGGGCTCGGCCGAGCGGGCCGATGTCGAGGCGGCGGGCTGGACGGTCGCTCACGACGGGCTCACCCTGCAGCTCTGAGCGTCGCGCACTATTTAAGAGTGCGCGTCTCGTACCTACATTCCCGGTCTGGGGCCGTGCACTCGGTCCGGGCAACGCCAAGAAGTCGGTCATAAGACCATCGGGCACGAGCCGAGGACGGACGCCGGAAACGCCATGAACGCCATCTTCCCGACCCCGGACGCCACGGAGAGCGAACGCCTCCTCACCGGCGACGAAATGGAAGCCGCCCTGCGCGACATCGGCGCCCGGCGCTACCACAACCTGCACCCGTTCCACCGCCTGCTGCACGACGGCAAGCTCTCGAAGGATCAGGTCCGGGCCTGGGCGCTCAACCGCTACTATTATCAGGCGATGATCCCGGTGAAGGATTCCGCCGTCCTCGCCCGGATGCACGATGCCGAGTTGCGGCGGATCTGGCGCCAGCGCATCGTCGACCATGATGGCGATGCTCCCGGCGACGGCGGCATCGAGCGCTGGCTGAAGCTCGCCGAGGGCGTCGGCTTCCAGCGCGACTACGTGCTCTCCACGAACGGTATCCTCTCCGCGACCAAGTTCGCCGTGGAAGCCTATGTGCATTTCGTCTCGGAGCGGTCGCTCCTGGAGGCCATCGCCTCGTCGCTGACCGAGATGTTCTCGCCGACCATCATCTCCGAGCGCGTCGCCGGGATGCTGAAGAACTACGACTTCATCACGAAGGAGACGCTCGCGTACTTCGACAAGCGCCTGACCCAGGCGCCGCGCGATGCCGACTTCGCCCTCGACTACGTGAAGAAGCACGCGACGACGCCGGAGTTGCAGCGGCAGGCGATGGCCGCGCTGACCTTCAAGTGCAACGTCCTTTGGGTGCAGCTCGACGCGCTCTACTTCGCCTACGTGGCCCCCGGCATGATCCCGCCGGATGCGTGGCAGCCGGGCGTCGGCCTCGTCGCCGGGGCGGATGCGCCCAAGCCGGAAGCCGGCCCGCGCAAGACCGCGCCGGGCGACACCCCGCGCCTGCCGCGCGGCGTCCGCCTGCGCAACGACGAAACCCGCGGCAAGTATGTGCTCCTCGCCCCCGAGCGCACCTTCGACCTCGATGACAACGCCGTCGCCGTCCTCAAGCTGGTGGACGGGTCGCGCACGGTGTCCCAGATCGCCGACGAGTTGGGCACGGTCTACGCCGCCGATCCGCGCGCGATCGAGGCGGATATCTGCGTGATGCTCGACGGCCTCGCGGAGAAGCGGGTGTTGGAGCGATGAACGCACAGGCGCCGATCCGCCCGGAAGCGCCGGCACCAGTGGGGCTCCTCGCGGAGCTGACCCACCGCTGCCCCCTGCGCTGCCCCTACTGCTCGAACCCGCTGGAACTCGACCGCCGCTCGGGGGAACTCGACACGGCGACGTGGCAGCGGGTGCTGCGGGAGGCGGCGGGCCTCGGCGTGCTGCACGTTCACCTGTCGGGCGGCGAGCCCACCGCCCGCAACGACATCGTCGAGATCACCAAGACCTGCGCCGATCTCGGCCTGTACTCGAACCTGATCACCTCCGGTGTCGGCGGCGCGCTCGACAAGCTCCAGGCGCTCTACGATGTCGGGCTCGACCACGTGCAATTGTCGGTGCAGGGCGTCGATGCCGCCAATGCCGAGAAGATCGGCGGCCTGAAGAACGCCCAGCCGCAGAAGATGACCTTCGCCGCCAAGGTGGTGGACCTCGGCCTGCCGCTGACGCTGAACTCGGTGATCCACCGGGGCAACATCCATGAGGTGGCGGGCTTCATCGACCTCGCGGTGAAGATGGGCGCCAAGCGCCTCGAAGTGGCCCACACGCAATATTACGGCTGGGCCTACGTGAACCGCGCCGCGCTGATGCCGAACAAGGCCCAGGTGGACGAGTCGATCCGCATCGTCGAGGCCGCCCGCGAGCGCCTGAAGGGCCAGCTCGTCATCGACCTCGTGGTGCCGGACTATTACGCCAAGTACCCGAAGGCCTGTGCCGGCGGCTGGGGCCGCAAGCTGATGAACGTCACGCCCCAGGGCAAGGTGCTGCCCTGCCACGCGGCGGAGACGATCCCCGGCCTCGAATTCTGGCACGTGACGGAGCACTCCCTCGGGGAGATCTGGCGCGATTCGCCCGCCTTCACCGCCTATCGCGGCACAGATTGGATGCAGGAGCCCTGCCGCTTCTGCGACCGCCGGGAGAAGGATTGGGGCGGCTGCCGCTGCCAGGCGCTCGCGCTGGCGGGCGACGCGGCGGCGACCGATCCGGCCTGCTCCCTGTCCCCGTTGCACGCCAAGGTGCGTGCCCTCGCCGTCGAGGAGGCGGCCGAGACGCCTCCCGACTATGTCTACCGCACGATCGGCAGCAACATCCGCTCGCCGCTGAAAGAAGGTGCCCCTTCGTGAGATTCCTCCCCGTCGCGGCTGCCCTCGCCCTGACCCTCTCCACGCCCGCTCTCGTCTCGGCCACGGAAACGCCCGCGCCGACGCAGGCCAATGCCACGGCCGCTCCGGGCGCCGCCGATCTGCTGTTCGAGCAGCCGCAGATGAAGAACGCGGCGCCGGGCAGCACCATCACCTACGATTACCTGCGCCGGTCCGGCATCGCGAAGGGTCCGTTCGGCGCGCCCCTGCAGGATACGGTGACGATCAAGGTCGAGCCGGGCAAGCAGGCCGATGCCCGCAACATGGATGTCGAGATGTTCTCCGGCCTGAACCGCCGTCCGGCGGGTCCGTTCGAGGACATGACCGGCAACCCCATCGTGCCGCTCTTCCTCGAGAACCACGTGATGGCTCTCGCGCAGGTGCTGGAAGCGAACCCGCGCTACCTCAAGCTCGCGATCCGCAGGGGCCTGCGCGAGAAGGCCACCGTGACGCCCACCAAGGTGAGCTTCGGCGGCAAGGAGGTCGACGGCTGGCGCATCGTGATGAAGCCCTTCGAGGGCGATCCGATGGGCGAGCGCATGCGCGGCATGGACAACCTCACCTACACGTTCGTGACCTCTCCCGCCGTGCCGGGCGAGATCGTTTCCATGGAGGCCGCCTCCAAGAACAAGGATGGCGGCGAATTGCTGGAGGAGAAGCTCGGCTATGATCAGAAGGCTGGCTAGTCTCGCGGTTCTGGCCGCCCTCGGCCTCGGCCTCGCCGCAGCCCCGGGGCGGGCCGCGGAGGAGAACGATTACCCGACCGACGCCCGGGTCGATTACGTGTTCGGCTGCATGGCCGCCAACGGGCAGACCCGGGAGAACATGGAGAAGTGCTCCTGCTCGGTCGATCAGCTCGCCGCGATCCTGCCCTACGAGAAGTACGTGCAGGCGAGCACGATCCTGTCCATGCGGCAGGGCATCGGCAACCGGGCCAACGAGTTCAAGTCGACGAAGATCTTCGACGACAAGGTCGCCGACCTGCGCCGCGCCCAGGCCGAGGCCGAGATCCGCTGCTACCGGGGCTGACCGGCCCATAGATCGGTGGGATAGGCCCGTTCCTGTCCCATCAATTCCCTCATCCTGAGGCGCTGCAAAGCAGCCTCGAAGGAGGGCTCCAGAAAGCTCTGCGTTGTCTGGAGCCCTCCTTCGAGGCCCGCCAAGGCGGGCGCCTCAGGATGAGGGTAGTGGATGGATAGACTGGAGGCGTTCGCCCGTTGCGCGCCGCCCGCGTTTCCCGCACACCGGGGCCGTGACCGAGACACCCCGCTCCCCCGCCCTGCCCACCCTGCTGCCCGATCTCGGGCGGCGAAGTCTCGTCATGGGCATCCTCAACGTCACGCCGGATTCCTTCTCGGATGGCGGTCTGTTCCGGGGCGAGGCCGAGGCGCGTGCCCAGGCCGAGTGGCTGGTGGCGGAGGGCGCGGCGATCCTCGACATCGGCGGGGAATCCACACGCCCCGGCCACACCCCCGTCCCGGCCGAGGAGGAGCAGGCCCGTGTCCTGCCGGTGATCCGCGCATTGGCCGGGCACCTGCCGGTGCCGATCTCCATCGACACCTACAAGGCGTCCACCGCCGACCTCGCCCTCGCGGCCGGAGCCAAGATCGTCAACGACGTCTGGGGCCTGCAGCGCGAGCCGGACATCGCCTCGGTCGCCGCCGCCCATGGCGCCCCGGTCATCGTGATGCACAACCGCGAGACCATCGACGCGGGTCTCGACATCGTGGCCGACATGCTCGCCTTCTTCGACCGGTCCCTCGGCATCGCCCGCAGGGCCGGCATCCCGGACGGGGACATCGTGCTCGATCCGGGCGTCGGCTTCGGCAAAACTTGGGAGCAGCATCTCGAAGCCCTGCGGCGCCTGCCGGAGATCCGGGCGCTCGGCTTCCCGCTCCTCGTCGGCGTCTCGCGAAAATCGCTGCTCGGGCGGCTGCACGACCGCGAGACCAAACCCGCCGACCGGCTCTACGGCTCGCTCGCCGCGCACGCGCTCGCGGGGACGCTCGGCGCCGACATCGTGCGCGTCCACGACGTCGCCGCTCATGTGGACGCGATGCGCGTCGTCGATGCGGTGATGCGGCCGGAGTCGCGGGCATGAGTGACCATATCCGCGTCGAGGGCATCGCCGTCTTCGGCCGCCATGGCGTTCTGCCGGAAGAGGAGGTGCTGGGCCAGCGCTTCTACATCGGCCTCGACGCCGAACTCGACCTCGCCCCCGCCGGCCGGGCGGACGACGTGGCCCTGACGGTGAGCTACGCCGACCTGACGGCCATCGCGGTCTCCATCGCCACGGAGCGCCGCTTCAAGCTGATCGAGGCCCTGGCCGAGACCATCGCGCAGGAGATCCTGACCCGTTTCCCGGCCATCGCGGCGATGACCGTGCGGATCGACAAGCCGAGCGCGCCGATTCCCGCGGTGCTCGATCTGGCCGGCGTGACCATCACCCGCCGCCGGGAGGGCACGCGGTGAAGGCGTGGCTCGGCATCGGCAGCAACATCGGCGACATGGCCGCGATGCTGGACCAAGCGGTGGACAAGCTCGCCGCCATCCCCGGCATCAGGGTCGTCGCCCGTTCGCCGGATTACCGCACCCCGCCCTGGGGGAAGACGGACCAGCCCTGGTTCTTGAACGGTGCGGTCGCCATCGAGACCGACCTCGACCCCCATGCCCTGCTCGACGCCTGCCAGGGCATCGAGCGCGACCTCGGCCGCATCCGCGAGGAGCGCTGGGGCCCCCGGATCATCGACATCGATGTCCTGGCCTACGAGGGCGCGGCGGTTGACGACGAGCGCCTCGTCCTGCCCCATCGCTACGTGCGCGAGCGCGCCTTCGTGCTGGTGCCCCTGAACGAGATCGCCCCCACCCTGACGATCGGGGGCGAAAAGGTGAGCGACGCGCTGGCCAAGCTCGACCGAACGGGGATCGCGCGGGCCTGAGGGGTTCACTGTCGCCCGTCCTTCCCACCACCTCATCCTGAAAGTGGGGCCGCGAAGGGGAATAATCCCCTCGCCCCGCTTGCGGGGAGAGGTCCGCGACGACCCTGTCGTCGGCGCGGCGAGGCGGCAGCCGAAGGTGAGGGGGCTCACCGGAGGAGATCCTTCCGGCACGCCCCCTCACCGCCGCTCCGGCTTCGCCTACGCTCCCCCCTGACACGACAAGGTGTCAGGGGGCCTCTCCCCGCTTGCGGGGAGAGGGGTTTCCCGTGCCTTCCCGGCCAGACGCTCGGGATGGAGCCAGGGATCAGCGAATAACCCCTACCGCGTGTTGCTGAGCAGCAGGTCCGGCAGCCACATGGCGATGCCGGGCACGAGGCACAGGATCAGGATCGCCACCGCCATCAGGATCACGAAGGGCAGCGTCCCCCAGATGATGTCCGAGAGCGGGATGTCGGGGGCGATGTTCTTGATGACGAAGATGTTGAGGCCCACCGGCGGGTGGATCAGCCCCATCTCCATGGTAATCGTCATCACCACGCCGAACCACACGAGATCGAACCCGGCGGCCTTGAGCGGCGGCAGGATGATCGGCGCGGTCATCAGGATGATCGAGACCGGCGGCAGGAAGAAGCCGAGCACGATCACGAGGCCGAGGATCGTCAGCAGCAGCAGCCAGGGCGAGAGCTGCATCGCCACGATCGCCGCCGCCGCCGATTGCGAGATGTGAAGGTAGCTCATCACGTAGGCGTAGAGGAGCGACATGCCGATGATCAGCATCAGCATGGTCGATTCCCGCAGCGTCGCCGTGAGGATCGGGTTCACGTCACGCGCCCGCCACACGCCGTAGATCGCCGCGATCAGAGCCAGCGCCAGCAACCCACCGAGGCCCGCCGTCTCGGAGGGCGTGGCGTAGCCGCCGTAGAGGGCCACCATCACGCCGGTGAGCAGGATGACGAAGGGCGCCACGCGGGGCAGCGTCGAGAAGCGCTGCGCCATGCTGTACTTGTCTTCGGCCAGGATCGGCGAGGCCGGGCCGCCGTTCTCCAGCACCGTCTTGGCGGTGGCGTATTCGGAGCGGAAGCGAAAGATCGCCCAGCTCGCGAACAGGCCGACCAGCAACAGCCCCGGTCCGATGCCGGCGAGGAACAGCCGCCCGAGGGATTGCTCGGCCGCCACGGCGTAGAGGATCATGGTGATCGAGGGCGGCAGCAGGATGCCGAGCGTGCCGCCCGCCGCGATGATGCCGGCGGCGAAGCCCGGCGAGTAGCCGCGCTTCCTCATCTCCGGGATGCCCGCCGAGCCGATGGCCGAGCAGGTCGCGGGGCTCGATCCCGCCATGGCCGCGAACAGGGCGCAGGCGAAGACGTTGGCGATGCCGAGCCCGCCGGGGATGCGGTGCATCCAGGCATGCATGGCCGAGTAGAGATCCTGCCCCGCCCGCGAGCGGCCGATGGCGGCGCCCTTCAGGATGAAGAGCGGGATCGAGAGGAGGGTGATGGAGGCCATCTCCTCGTAGACGTTCTGCGCCACCGTATCGAGGGAGGCGGCGGGCATGAAGGCCAGCATGAAGGCCAAGGCCACCGCGCCCAGCGCGAAGGCGATGGGGATGCCTGAGAGCATCGCCCCCAGGGTGGCACCGGCGTAGAGGAAACCGATCGTCGCGACGCTCATCGTGTGTCCCCTGCCTCAGCCGCGAGCCTGCCCGGCCTTCGGGCCGGTGCGGACAGTGGTTCCCATCGGGTCGGGACCGGCCGGCGTCGCGTCCGGGCGTCCCCTCATGTCGCGGTTGATGTCGGCACCGAGCCCGATCTTCGGCCGCGCCCAGCCGGCGCCGCTCGGCCCTAACCGGATCGCCTCGGCGATCTGGAGGGCGAGTTGCAGGCAGAGCAGGCTCATGCCCGCCGCCATCAGGGTGTAGGGGATCCAGAGCGGCGGACCCCAGGTCGATTGCGAGACCTGCCCGTCGGTCCAGGCCTCGTGGTCGAGGGACCAGCTCTTCCACGTGAAGAACAGGCAGAAGGCGAGGCTGACGCAATCCACTAGCACCAGCCGCACCCGGTTGACGGCGGGCGGGAGTAGGCCCGTCAGCGCCTCGATGGCGACGTGGCCGCGCTTGGCCTGCACCGCCGCCGCCGAGCCGAAGGTGGCGCCGACGATGAGGAACACCGCCATCTCGTCCTGCCACTCGGTCGGCTCATGGAAGACGTAGCGGATCACCACGCTGTAGCTGAGCACGAGGCAGGCGCCGAACAGCGCCAACCCGCCGAGCCCCATGATGACGCGGTTGATGGCCTTCGACATCCGGTCGAGCACCCCGAGGGTGCCGGGGATCCGAGGCTCGGGCGGCGCGTGCGCATCGGGGACGGCGGTGGCGGCGTCGAAACCGTGGCTCACGAAACCTGCTCCGCCAGTTTGAGGAGTTCGGCGCAGCGCGCGCTCTTGGCCGAGAAGTCCTTCCAGGCCGTGCCCCGGGCGAGGTCGCGCCACTTCTCGATGTTGGCGTCGCTGAGGTCGTGGATCTGCACGCCGCGCGCGCCGTAGATCTTCACGAGTTCCGCGTCGTCGGCCTTGGCGGCGGCGAAGGAGAAGGCCTCCATCTCGCGCCCGACATCGACGATGGCATTCTGCTGCTCGGGGGACAGCCCGTCGAAGACGATCTTCGACATGATCAGCGGTTCGAGGACGAACCAGAACGAGCGGCCCCGGCCGGCGGTGAGGTTCTTCGCCATCTCGTCCAGGCGGAACGAGATCAGGCTGGTGGACGAGCTGATCGCCGCCTCCAGGGCGCCGGTCTGCATGCCGATATACATCTCGCTCGACGGCATGGTGGAGACGATGCCCCCCATTGCCTGGAACATCATGTCGATCTCGCGCCCGCCGCCGCGCACCTTCACGCCCTTCACGTCCTCGGGCACGAGGATCGGCTTCACCTTCGAGGCGACGGAGCCCGACTGCCAGACCCAGGTGAGGATGACGACGCCCTTCTCGGCCAGCGTCTTGGAGAATTCCTCGCCGATCCTGGCATCGCGCCACTTGGCGGCCTGCTCATAGCTCGGCACGACGGCCGGCATCAGGGCGAGGTTGGTCTCGGGCACCTCGCCGCCCGCGTAGGAGAGCGGCACGAGGCTCATGTCGAGGGCGCCCTTCCGGACGGCGCTGAACTGGGCCAGCGTCTTCATGAGCGACGAGGTCGGGTAGACCTGCACCTGCAGGCCGCCGCCCGTGCGCTTCTCGACCTCGGCGGCGAAGCGGCGGGCGATGCGGTCGCGGGCGTCGCCCTCCTCCAGGGTGCCGCCGGGAAACTGGTGCGACAGCTTCAGGACCTTCGGCGCCTGCGCACGCAGAACCGCCGGGCAGGCGACGAGGCCGCCCACGGCCGAGGCCGCGCCAAGGACATGGCGTCGTGTGATCACCGGCGTTCCCCCCTGTCTCGGTCGCGGCGTTCCCGCGCCGTCGGCCGCATCCGCGGCAGACCATCAAACGGCCGCGCGGCGGGATTTCATCCCTGTCCGCGCGACCGGTCGGTGACAGTCGTGGCTAGGCCACCTGCTCCGCGAGCTTCAGAAGCTCGGCGCAGTTCGCGTTCTTCCCGGCATAGTCCTTCCAGGCCGTAGCGCGGGCGATGTCGCGCCACTTGCCCAGCGTCCCCTCATCGATCTGATCGACCTTGGCACCCGCCTTGGCGAACAGCTCCTCGACGCGGGTGTCGTCCGCCTTGGCGCCGGCCTGGCCGAAGCTCTCGAGTTCGGCGCCGGTCGCCATGATCGCGTCCTGCTGGTCCTTGGGCAGGCCGTCGAACACGATCTTCGACATCATGATCGGCTCCAGCATGAACCAGTAGGAATGCTGGCGACCAGAGGTCAGCGCCTTCGACAATTCCTCCAGGCGGAAGGAGATCAGGCTGGTGGAGGAGGTGATGACCGCGTCACAGGCCCCGGTCTGCATGGCGGCGTAGGATTCGTTCGACGGAATGGACAGTGTGGCGGCGCCGGCCTCCTTCATCATCATGTCCATCTCGCGGGAGCCGCCGCGCACCTTCATGCCCTTGGCATCGGCGGGGCCGACCAGCGGGCGCTCGCGGCTCGCGACGCCGCCCGCCTGCCACACCCACGAGACCAGCACGATGCCCTTCGCGGCCAGGATCTCGGTGAGCTTGCGCCCCACGGGGGCGTTCTTCCAGGCGATGGCCTGATCGTAGGAGGTCACGAGGGCCGGCATCAGCCCGATATTCATCTCGGGCACCTCGCCGCCGGCATAGGGGGCCGGGTAGAGCGACATGTCGAGGGCGCCCTTCCGCATGGCGCCGAACTGGGCGTTGGTCTTCATCAGCGACGAGCCGGGATAGACCTGCACGTCCAGCGCGCCCTTAGTCTTCTCGCCGACCTGCTTGGCGAACATCCGGCACATCCGGTCGCGGAAATCGCCCTCGTCGATCGTCCCGCCGGGGAACTGGTGCGACAGCTTGATCGTGGTGGCCGCCTGGGCACTGTTCAGGCCGAAGCGCAAGAGCGCCGGGGCGGCAAGGGTCGCGGCGACGAAATGGCGTCGTGTCAGCGTCATGGGCACCTCCCGCGCCGCACAATGGCGGCGAATATTATGTGCGCTGCGGTATTCAGCGATACCGTTCTGATATGCAGGAAACGGCCTCTTGTATATTTTGTCAACGCCTCCGCATAATGTATGCGCAATTCGGGTCATCGACGAACCCGAACGCCAGGACGGGAGGGGGAGGATGAGCCGCGCTCAGGATCTCCGGCAGACGATCGAGGACGAGATCGTCGAGGGGCGGCTGGCCCTGGGGGCGCGCCTGGACGAGGTGCAGCTCGCGGCTCGGTTCGGCGTGTCGCGCACGCCGATCCGCGAGGCGCTGCTGCAACTGGCGGTGAGCGGCCTCGTGGAGACGAAGCCCCGGCGCGGCACCATCGTGAGCGCGCCCGAACCGCACAACCTCGTGGCGATGTTCGAGACCATGGCCGAGATCGAGGCAGCCTGCGGGCGGCTGGCGGCGCGGCGCCTCGGCCCTTCCGACCGGGACGCCTTGGAAGCGGCGCTCGCCGCCTGCGCGGCGGCCTCCGACGATTGCGAGGCCTATTACGCCGAGAATTACGTTTTCCACGGCCTCATCTACCGGGCGAGCCGCAACGCCTTCCTGGCCGAGCAGGCCCTGACCCTGCACCGCCGCCTCGCCCCCTACCGCCGGCTGCAACTGCGCGTGCGGCAGCGGCTGCCGCAATCCCTCGCGGAACACAGGGCCATCGTGGAGGCCATCCTCGTCGGCGACGACGCCCTGGCGGCGGAGCGCCTGCGCAGCCACGTCCTCGTGCAGGGCGACCGCTTCGCCGACCTGATCGCCGGGCTCAGGGCACAGGACGCGGCCTGACTCCGGTTTCGCTCGTCATTGCTTCGCGATGCTCGCAATGACGGCAGGATGGTCTCAGCCCGGAGGCGTCCTTACGGAGTGCCGGCGTCGACGTAGTTCGCCGCTATCACCCGCTTCTTGCCGCGGATATGCTCGCGCAGCAGGCTCCCGAGGGCGGCGCCGTCGCGGGCGCGCAGGTGCACGATCATCTGCTCGTGCTCCGACATCGCCTGCTGCCACTGGTCCTGCGTCTGGTGGGCGCGGTAGCGCGAACGCTGCACCCGGCCCGACAGGCTGAGATAGATGCTCGACAGCGTGGCGTTGCGCGCCGCCGCCATGATAGCCTCATGGATCAGGCGGTTATGGGCGAAGTAGCCGGCCTCGTCCCCCGCCTTGAAGGCGCCGACCATCGCGTCGTGATCGACCTGGATCGCGTCGATCTCGTCATCGGTGATGGTGCGGCAGGCAAGGTCGCCCGCCGTCGCCTCCAGGCCCGCGATGACCTCGATCATATCCTCCAGTTCGGCCTCGGTGATGCTCGCGACGCGGGCCCCCCGGTTCGGCAGCAATTCGAGCAGCCCCTCGGTGGCGAGGATCTTGATCGCCTCGCGCAGGGGGGTGCGCGAGATGCCGAACTTCTCGGTCAACTCGCTCTCGTTGATCCGTTCCTTCGGCTCCATCTCGCCGGACTGGATCAACTCGCGCATACGGTCCGCCACCTCGTCATGGAGGTAGCGGCGGCTGATGCCGAAGCCGGATTCGATCTTGTTCATGCGCACACACAGGACCTGCCCAGTCGCGCACGACCGGGCCACTGGAACAATATGTGTAGGTGCACCTGTATTCAGTGTCGAGGCGTCAACGCTCGGTCGAGCACGCGGATCACATGCTTGGCATGGATTCCCAGGCCGTCATGGATCTGATGGCGGCACGACGTGCCGTCCGCGACCACCAGATCCTCAGGTCCCGCCTGCCTCAGGGCCGGGAACAGGGACAGCTCCGCCATGGCGAAGGAGACATCCACGGTCTCCTTGCCGTAGCCGAACGCCCCGGCCATGCCGCAGCAGCTCGATTCGATCACCCGGACATCGAGACCGGGCACCGAGCGCAGCAGCGCCTCCACCGGACCCATCACGCCGAAGGACTTCTGGTGGCAATGGCCGTGCAGATGCGCCAATCGGCCGCCCTGATGGACGAAGGGCAGGCTGATCCGCCCCGCCGAGAGGTCGCGCATCAGCAATTCCTCGATCAGCAGGGACCGCTCTGCGAGCGCCTGCGCCTCCTCGCCCGGCAGCAGGGCCAGGAACTCGTCGCGGAAGGTGAGCAGGCAGGATGGTTCCAGCCCGACCACCCGCGCCCCGGCGCGGACATAGGGGAGCAGCGCGTCGAGGGTGCGCCGCGCCTCTGCCCGCGCCCGGTCGGTCTGGCCCGAGGCGAGCCATGTCCGGCCGCAGCACAGGGGCCGGCGGCCCTTGGCCGGGAACACCCGGTGCAGCCGGTAGCCCGCCGCCGCGAGGACCCGCTCGGCCGCCTCCAGGTTCTCCCGCTCGAAGGCGCGGTTGAACGTGTCGCCGAACAGGATCACGTCGCGGAAATCGCCCGTGATGTCGGCAGGGTGGGCGGGCTCGCCGATCTCCTTCCACGGCCGCCGCCATTGCGGCAGGGTGCGCCGCGCCGAAAAGCCGGTGACCCGCTCCGATACCGCCGCCAGGGCCGGATGCCGGTCCCGCAGGTTCAGAAGCGGCGCGAGCCGCGCGGCCACGCCCGCGTAGTGCGGCATCAGCCCGATCAGCCGGTCCTTCAGGGGCAGGCCGTGGCGGGCATGGTAATGATGCAGGAACTCGACCTTCATCTTGGCCATGTCGACGCCGGTCGGGCATTCGCGCCGGCAGGCCTTGCACGACACGCATAAGTCCATCGTGCGCTTCATCTCATGGCTGGTGAAGGCGTCGGTCCCGAGCTGGCCGGAGATCGCCAGCCGCAGGGAGTTCGCCCGGCCGCGCGTAAGGTGCTGCTCCTCCTTCGTCACCCGGTAGGAGGGGCACATCGCCCCGCCCGCGAGCTTCCGGCAGGTGCCGTTGTTGTTGCACATCTCCACGGCGCCGCCGAAGCCGCCCCAATCCGACCAGTCGAGGGCCGTCTTGGCCGGCGCCGACACGGCATAGTCCGGCTTGAAGCGGAACAGGCTGCGGTCGTCCATCCGCAGGGGGCGGACGATCTTGCCGGGGTTGAGGTGGTTCTCCGGGTCGAACCCGTCCTTCACCGTTTCGAAGGCGTGGGCCAGCGTCGCGCCGAACAGCGGCTCCACGAATTCCGAGCGGGAGATGCCGTCGCCGTGCTCGCCGGAATACGAGCCCTTGTAGCGGCGGACCAGCTCCGAGGTCTCCTCGGCGATGGCGCGCATCTTGGCGACGTCGCCCCCGAGCTTCATGTCGAGGATCGGGCGGACATGCAGGCAGCCCACCGAGGCGTGGGCGTACCACGTGCCCCGCGTGCCGTGCTTGGAAAACACCTCGGTCACGGCGTCGGTGTAGTCGGCGAGGTGTTCGAGGGGGACGGCGCAATCCTCGATGAACGAGACCGGCTTCGCATCGCCCTTCATCGACATCATGATGTTGAGGCAGGCTTCCCGCACCTCCCAGACCGGCTTCTGCCGGGCGGGCTCGATCACCTCGACCACCGCGTTCGGGAAGCCGTGGTCGGCCATGCAGGCATCGAGGCGCTTGAGGTCGCGCTTCAGGGCCGCGAGGTCGTCGCCCGCGAACTCGGCGAGCAGCAGGCAGTTGGGCCGGCCCCGCGTGATGTCGGCGAGCGTCGTGCGGAACAGGGGGATGTCGGCGCCGAGCACGAGGACGTTGTTGTCCACCAGTTCCACCGCCACCGGGTCGAGGGCGACGATGTGCCGGGTCGTCTCCATCGCCGCGCGGAACGAGGGGAAGTGGCAGACGCCCATCACCCGATGCGTCGGCAGGCGCGAGAGCTTCAGCGTCACCGCCGTGGTGGCGGCCAGCGTCCCCTCCGACCCGACGAGAAGGTGGGCGAGGTTCGGCCGGTCCGTCACCAGCGCGTCGAGGTTGTAGCCGCCGACGCGGCGCTGCACCTTCGGGTAGCGCGCCTCGATCTCGTCCCGGTGGTCGTGGGCGAGGCGCAGCATCCGCGCCGCGAGGTCTTCCGCCCGCGCCGAGCCGGCGACGCCCGTGGCATCGTTGCCGGTGAGGGAGAAGGCGAAGGGCTCGCCGTCATGCAGCAGGGCGCGGATGGCGAGCACGTTGTCGCGCATCGTGCCGTAGCGCAGGGAGCGGGCGCCGCAGGAATTGTTGCCGGCCATGCCGCCGATGGTGCAGCGAGTGGCCGTCGAGGGCTCGACGGGGAAGAACCAGCCATCCGCCTTCAGCCGGGCGTTCAGCCGTTCCAGCACCACGCCCGGCTCGACGGTGATCGTGCCGGCCTCCGCATCGTAATCCAGCACGCCGTTGAAGTGGCGCGAGCAATCCACGACGAGGCCGGCGCCGATGGGCTGGCCGTTCTGCGAGGTGCCGCCGCCGCGCAGGATGACGGGCACGCCGTGCTCGGCGGCGATCTGCAAGGTCGCGGCGATGTCGTCGCCGGAGCGCGGCAGGACCACGCCGGCGGGGGTGATCTGATAGATCGAGGCGTCGGTGGCGTAGCGCCCGCGGGTGAAGGCATCGAAGCGCGCCTCGCCCTGCAGCCGCTCGGCGAGCCGCCGCGCCAGCCCGGCCTCCTTGCGCGCCGCCGCGCGGGGTGTCTCGACCGTCCCTGCCGCCACGATTCCCCCCATCCGGTTTCTGTTCTAGGGGTGACTGTATTCAAGATTCAGTCGGACGGAAATGGACCGGACGCCGCGTTCTCCGTTGGGCCGGGCAAGCCGCCTAACCGTTCGGCGCAGATCTCGGCGACGATCCGGCCGAGGGCCTCGATCCGCTCGAACGACCAGGCATATTCCTCGGCGGTGATCTCGTAGTGCGGCGAGTAGCGCGCGTTCACGTAGGCATCGCGGATCCGGCTGAAGCAGCGCCGGAAGAAACGCGTGTTGCGCGGCCATACCTCGACCAGCCGGATATCTTGACTTTCGGCCTTCTCGCGCAGTTTTTTCAGATCGTGCAGCTTCGGGCTGTAGAGTGTGAGGACCAGCAGGATGCAGTGATAAAAGTTCTCAGCGGCCTGATGTAGCAGGAACGCCCCGAGCCTGCGATTACCTCTCGCAACCATTAACTCAGAGGCTTGCATGAAGCCTTCCCCATCGGGAAACCATTTGTCGAAGTGCAGCCGCGCCATGGAAAGTTGCTGTTTGGGCGTCAGAGGTCCCTGTTCCGCGAAGGGATAGCCGTTCGCCTCGTAGAGAACGATACCGTCGCGTCGGATTTCGACGAAGAACGGTATTCCCATGGCCAACTGATCGTTCACTTCCTGGTAGGTGTGGATACTCAAGCTCGGGTGGGGCCGTGGATGCTCGCGTAACGCGGCAGGCTGCATGAACCTGTCCTCGAAGTTGTCCCACGCCTCGTATCCCAAGCCGACTCGCTCGTCGTTCACGACCACGAGCAGATCGAAATCCGAGACGTAGCCCGAGCGCCGATCGTCCTTCCACGTTCCGCGGGCGAAGGACCCGTACAGGATCACCTTCAGGATTCGTCCGCGCTTGGCCTTTTCCGAGAGCTTGCCCTTCTGGGCTTCCTCGAACTCCTCGAACAGGATCTCTAGCGCGCGTACCAATTGCCGCCGCTTGGGCAGGGGGATGTGCGCGATACGGTCGAGGATCAGCATGGAACGTCCCGCACCGGCTTCGTGCCGGGCGGCTGCCATTGACCATACATTGCCCGTCGAGACGAGGCGCCGTCATTGCGCGCGCAGCATCCAGGGCAGCGCCACATTGTGAAGCGGCCCGTTGCCCTGGATTGCTTCGCGCTGCTCGCAATGACGGAGAGGACGCGGGCACAACGGGGGGCACGGGAGGGAAGGACCCTACCCCCACCGTCATTGCGAGCGCAGCGAAGCAATCCAGGGCAGCGCCACATTCTAAAGCGACCCGTTGCCTTGGATTGCTTCGCGCTGCTCGCAAAGACGATGGAGCTTGAAAAAATGGCGTCCCCGACAGGGGGGCGTGCCAGAACAAAATTACCGAATGATCGCAGTACTCTGTCAAGGCCGCCGATGTGAATTGTGTAGGACTTAATTGTTGGCGTCAACTTCGCACCCGCTACCGCTGATTCGCGTATCGCCGTTTCGGCTCACTCGATTTGCCAAGCTTGATCCACAACTTGGGGCATGCAGCCACCGTTAAGCACGCGATGTCTGCAGCAGATACTTCCGCAGTCGCCTCACCCCGCCCTCGATTGCATGACCTGGCTCGCCCGATAGACACCCATATCGAGGTGTATGGTCCCGGGATGTGGTGTGACGGATCGAGCCTGAAGCGTTCGGACTCTTTGGCTCAACTCTGAAGGACGTGCTTGTAGGGCGTGAGGCCGCGCAGCGTCTTCAGTCGACGGGCATAGTTGTAGGCGTCGACGAACAGTTGCAGGTGCGCCCGGAGCTGTTCATGGGTCTCGTAGTGGTAGCGCCTGACCGTGGCATCCTTGATGGTGCGGTTCATCCGTTCGACCTGCCCGTTGGTCCAGAGACGGTTGGGCTTGGTCAGGCGATGCTCGATGCCCTGCTCGTGGCAGACGCGGTCGAACCTGTGCCGGCTGTCGGGCCTGAGCGGTTGCGCGGGGCATGGCAGAACTGGAGCCCGTTGTCGGTCAGCACGGTGTGGACCGCGTACGGCACGAATGCGAGCAGCGCGCGGAGGAAGTATGATGCTGTGTAGCGGTTCGCTTCAGCTTCCGGCTTGGCGAAAGCCAACTTTGACGTTCGGTCGATGGCGACGAAGAGGTAGAGCTTACCCTCTTCTGTCCTGACCCCGGCGATATCGATGTGCATATAGCCGATGGGGCAATCGGCAAAGCGCTTTGTCTTGGGCTTGTCGCCCTCCATCTCCGGCAGGCGGCTGATGCCGTGCCGCTCAAGGCAGCGGTGCAGCGACGAGCGGGTCAGATGCGGGATCGTGGGCTGCAGGCCGTAGAGGCAGTCGTCCGGCGGAAACAGGGTATGCCCCCGGAAAACCACGATGACGGCTTCCTCCTCTGGTGTCAGGACCGTCGAACGGGGCTGCTTCGGCCCTATGGCGGCATCGCCTGTCGTCTGCCGAGTTCGCCACTTCTGGATCGTCGTCGTGCTGACACCGTAGCGCTTGGCTACCCCTCTCACGCTCTCTTAACGTAGCTGTATTGTGCGACGGACCGCCTCCGTCGTGCGGGCGCTGCCGTAAAGAATTGGCCCATAGCGCATCTCTCCGCATGGTGGTCAACCGTACCACCACACCGCGGGATCAAACAGTTCGTCGAGGATGTGGAGGCGATGCGCCCGGCAACATACAGCGCGGAGCCCGTGGACGAGACCGCCGACGAGTTCGCGAGCCTCGACCAGCTGGAAATTTCGGGCTCACGGTTCGCCGCCCGGCTGGACTTGGCGAAGCCCGCGCCCCGAAACCGGCGATGAGGACGACGTCGCGACCCAGGTTCCGATAGCCTCATCGGTTCCGATGAACGTTAGTGCCCCCTCCGATCCCGCAAGGCTTCAATGCAATTGACGCGAATCTGCCTCTCGGTAACACTTGATTTTTAAAATGTTCAGCCCCTCTCGGAAGAGCATCGATGATGATTCGGATGGATCAACATTCGCGAAGGGTCGTGGCGCATCAGGAGATTGGCGCGCCGCCGCTCATGCGGAAACAAGATTGACATTCAATTCTGTTCCGCTCGCTGCTAGTTAAGTTATTGATCATTTTATCACTCGGCATTGTTCCGATCTATGCAGAGGCTCAATGTTTTAGTTCAGCGAAGTTGAGTTGCTGAGCTTACCCGCAATGATTTGAAAAATATTTTCCGTGCAGCGGAGACAAGAATTACTTCACGAACTACGGCAAGAGGCATTGCGACAAATTCATTGCCAGGAGCGATTGGTCCGCGCAGGGCGCCGCTTGGCGGGACATGACACTGCAGTGTCTCCAGGAATCAATCGTTCCCAAACTCGATCTGGACCATCCCGAGAAATGCGACTGCAACAAGATGAAGGACTTCGCATTTCAGACGCACATTTCCTGCTATTCCCAGGACGCTGCCTCGATCTGCCGACTGCCGGCAAGTGATTGGTCCAAAATCATCCAAACCATCGATACGGCTGACTTGCTGGATGCCTATGGCGCAAAACAGATACTCGGCATCGTGAACGTCTGCATTAAACAACAGGCCGGCGATATCGGAGCCGATGTCAAAGCAAAGTGGGACCAGGCGAAGGAGAAACTGAGCAAGATCATCAAATAGCCGATAGCCTATCGGGAACGGACCGGGACGAAGCGCCTCCGAAACACCGTCGCGACGACGAACGCAAAATCATCGCCGCCTCCCGGTGCCGATCGGGTCTCGACGCGGGACCATACGGAGCGTGAGAACACGGAGCGCTGCCTCGGCATTGCGGCCGACGACGTGCTGGTGATGTCCGACCGGACCGGAACGGGATGATCATCGCGGCTGCAACGAAGGCCGCCGCATCCTCCGTCACACGGCAAGCTTTGCTTTGGGAAAACCGCTCGCCATCTAGCGGTGCATGATCCGATTGATCCCAAGCATCCCCGCCCTTTACGTCACCGCACGGGTCGTGTGGCCGAGCCCGTGGCCGCTTGCGCTCAAGCTCGCCGCGATCATCCTCCTGATCGTCGCGTCTCAGTATCACCTGTGGAGCCGCCTCTCCTCCGGATCGGTCTTCGCGCCGGAATTTCCCCGCCCGGTGGTGATCCTGTTCAACGGAGCGTTCGGCGCGCTCGCGCTGGCGGCACCGATGCTCCTCGCCCTCGATGCCGTGGCCCTGATCGGCTGGCTCCTGTCCGGAGGCGGCTGGGCTGTCCCCATGACCTGGCGATACGGGGTGGCCCTGGCGGCTCTGGGACTGGCGGCGGTCGCTGTCGCGCAGGCCGTGCGCGTGCCGCCGCTGAAGGACGTCACCGTGGCGATACCGAACCTGCCCCATGGCTTCGACGGCTACACGATCCTGCATCTCTCCGACCTGCACATCAGCCGCCTGTTCCCCGCGGCGTGGGCGCAGGCCGTCGTCGCGCGTGCCAACGACCTCGGCACCAACGTGATCGTGGTGACGGGCGATTTCATCGACGGCTCGCTCGCGGCCCGGCGATCCGACGTGGCGCCGTTGAGCGCCTTACGGGCGCGGGACGGCGTCTGGGCCGTGCCCGGCAACCATGAGTACTTTTTCGACCACGATGCCTGGATGCGCCAGCTGGGCGATCTGGGTGTCCGCGTGCTGGCCAACGCCCACACGGTGCTGTCGCGCGATGGCGATGCGCTGGTGCTGGCGGGCGTCACCGACCGCTCGGCGCCTGCCACCGGCCATCCGGGACCGGACCTCGCGAACGCGCTGGCGGGGGCGCCCGTGGGTGCGCCGATCGTGCTGCTGGATCACCAGCCGGCGAACGCCGCGCGAGCGGCCGCGTCCGGCGTCGCGCTGCAACTGTCCGGGCACACCCACGGCGGCATGATCCGCGGCCTGGACCGGCTGGTGGCACGGGGTAATGCCGGGTTCGTCTCCGGGGCGTACCGGGTGCAAGGCATGCTACTCTACGTCAGTAACGGCACCGCGCTGTGGCCCGGCTTCGCGCTTCGGCTCGGTCGCCCCTCCGAGTTGACGCGGATCACCCTGCGGACCTCGCTGGACTATTCGGGGGCAGCGCAACGATCGCCGTCGCGCAAGGACGGCGGAGCGTCGGAATGAAGGCCTCATGACCACGGATCGACCGGATCGCGGGGAGCCGCGCCGTGTCCTCTTTCTGGGGGCGACCGGCACCATCGGCCGTGCAACCGTGCGGGCGCTGGCGTCACGCGGTCACGAGGTCGTCTGCCTCGTCCGGCGCCGTGCCGACGCCGCGCTCCCCCCGGGCGTCAGTCAGCGAATCGTGGATCTGACCGATCCGACGTCGCTGGCGCGTGACGGCGTTCGCGGTGAAACGTTCGACGTTCTGGTGTCGTGCCTCGCCTCGCGCACTGGCTTGCCCGCCGACGCCTGGGCCATCGATTACCGCGCGCAGGTGAACGCCCTGCACGCGAGCCGGGCGGCCAAGGTGAGCCACGTTGTGCTGCTCTCGGCGATCTGCGTCCAGAAACCCGTTCTCGCCTTTCAGCACGCCAAGCTCGCCTTCGAGGCGGAACTGATCGCCTCGGGGCTCGCCTACACGATCGTCCGGCCGACGGCCTTCTTCAAGTCGCTCTCGGGACAGATCGACCGCGTGAGACGCGGCAAGCCGTTCCTGGTCTTCGGCGACGGAACGCTGACGGCCTGCAAGCCGATCAGCGACGACGACCTCGCTCGCTATCTCGCGGATTGCCTCGACGACGAGGCGCGGCGCAACCGCGTGCTGCCGATCGGCGGACCGGGCGAAGCGATCACGCCGAAGGCGCAGGGCGAGCGGCTGTTTGCCCTGATGGGACGTGAGCCGCGCTTCACGCACGTTCCGGTGCTGCTGCTGGATGGGATCGTCGCTGTCCTGGCGATGCTCGGACGATGGGTGCCGGCCCTGGCCGCCAAGGCCGAACTGGCGCGGATCGGCCGCTACTACGCCACCGAGTCCATGCTCGTGCTGGACCCGGCGACCGGGCGATACGATGCGCAGGCCACCCCGTCGACGGGATCGGAGACGCTGTACGACTTCTACGTGCGCGTCGTCCGTGGCGAGGCCGCCGCCGAGCGCGGCGATCACGCGGTGTTCTGACAGTGCGCGGACTTTGATGACGCGCGCTGACGTCGCGCCCGTCCGCGTCGGGGCCTACCAGGGCAGCGTCTCGCCCCGGTAGTCGAGATAATGAACACCGGGCTCGCCGAGCCGCGCCGCGATCACGTCGGCGAGGCCCGTGACGCTGGTGCCCACGTCGATATCGGCGCCCTCCCCGCCCATCTCGGTGCGAACCCAACCCGGATGCAGGACCAACACGGAGACGGCCTCCGCCCGATGGCGGATCTCGAAGCTGCGCGCCAGGGTGTTCAACGCCGCCTTGCTGGCCCGGTAGGTTTCCCAACCACCCGCCTCGTTCAGGCTGACGCTGCCGAGGATCGAGCTCATCAGGGCGAGGCTACCGCCCGGCACGAGGCAATCCAGGAAGGTCTCGGCGAAGCGCATGGGGCTGATCGCGTTGGTGAGATAGACCTGCGCGGCCACGGCCCGGGGCACCGCGTGCAGCGGATCGTGCGCCTGCGTGGCGACGCCCGCCACCACGAAGATCAGGTCGAAGCGCTCGGACGCCAGTCGGCCGTGCAGGGCGGCGACACTGGCATCGTCGTCGATATCGGCGGTCTCGACGCGCAGGGATTCCGTCGTCAGGCGGGCGAGTTCGGGGGACGGTTTGCGCTGGGTGGCGGTGACGCGCCAGCCGCGCGTGAGGAAGGTCTCGACGAGGCCGAGCCCGAGACCGCGGGATGCTCCGACGATGAGGGCGTTCTTTGAGGGTTGGGTCACACTGGCTCTCCGCGATCGGTCGGCCGAATAAGGCGCGAGCAGGCCCGCCGGTTTCATGGCGGGTGACGGTGGGAGTGCGGCGGGGGCCATTCGCCGTTGTGGGATGGATGCTGATGGCCCCCGAGATGGCGAACCGGTAGGTCTTGGACGATCGATACGTCCCGCCTGCCCTGAAAACTCGGGCGCCTCATCGGCCCGTTGAGGAGACGCTGGTCCTGACCCCCATGGTCATCAGATCTGGCACGTCTTGAAAAATCTGTAGGTATCCGGGGCTGTCATCCATTTGAAATCGGCCGTCAGGCCCCCCTGGCTCTTGATCCAGGCCCGGATATCGGCGGGGTAGCCGTTCCACATCGTGTCCGTGCCGTATTGCGTGTGGGCGCGATGAAAGCCGAAGCTCGCCTGCGGCGTCACGCAGATGCGGTCCCTCGGAATATGCCCGAGCAGCGTCGTGCAGGCGGATTGGCAGGGACCGACGATCCGGACCCTCTTGCCTGCGGCGGCGTAGGCCGCCCACATCCCATCGTACTGGCCGACAGACCCGCCGTGGTTGTCGGAGACGTCGATCGTATCGCCGCTATCCTGCAAGCCGGACGCCGGATTGGCGGAACCCGCCCGCCGCGCCTCCGCGCTGCCTCCGCCCAGCACAGCAACCGACAGGAGGATGAACGGCAGCATCCACAACCGCAGACTGACTCTCTCAACCATGGCTGTTCGCACCTCATGGACACGCTGGCAGTGATCGCGCCGCTGCTCCGTCGAAGCTCTCCGATGAACCAACAAGACTGCCGTGACGGATGCCTCAGCGGATCTGGTTGACCAGTTGCGCCGCGACGTAGTGTTGACCTTCCGCATTCAGGTGCAGACCATCGGAAACAACCATTCCCGCTTGCCTCGCTGATACATAGTACGGCTTGGCATTGATCACCCTGATCCCGCGGGCGTGCAGGCGGGCGTTGATCTCGCGCACGCCAGCCTCCATCTCGCTGACGGTCTTTCCGCGCCGAACGTCATTGCCGCCGATCAGTAGGATCACGATGCGCGTTCCGTCGGGTACGGCGCTGTCCAGGCGGCTGAGCACCCCATCGGTCGTATCCCCGAAGATGCCCTGATTGCTGACCGTGTAAGGCTTCCCCTTCGCGCGGAGCATCGCCTGCAGTTGCTCAGGGAAGGCTTCTCCGGAGGAAACGCCGAAACCCTGGACGACGCTCGCGCCCAGCGCGACGATTTGGGCATGCGCCGCCTGGGGGGACAATCCGGCTCCAAGAAGGAGCAGGAGGGCGAGACACCGAATCCTCCAGGCGAACGACATTTCCACCCCATCAGTGGCGGCCATCAACCCGAACCGCGAACGATCGGCAGGGAACGATTACCGCGACAGCAGACCTGTCACCGACAGACATGATGTTTCGACAGATGATCCTACAACCGGCACGGTCTAGCGCGGTTTCGGGAAAACCCGGATCACGCTGCGTCTCCCGTCTTTGCGAGCGAAGCGAAGCAATCCAGGGATCCGCCACATCCGTTCAGGTCCCGCTGCCCTGGATTGCTTCGCTGTCGCTCGCAAAGACGGCGAAGCAGGTGATCCGGATCAAAGCGAAATCGCTCTAGAGAGCGAAATTTGACTTAATATCTTCAGTCGAGAGCGATATGCATAATTAATATATTATTACACCCTAATCTGTCGCTGCGGCAACCGATCAAACATCATCCATATCTATCGATTCCGCAACAAGAATGTGATCTTTCGAGTGAGCGACGGCCTTCGTCAGGTGACGGTGTCGACCGGTGGTACGGAAGTGGCCATCCCGTCGCTTGGCTGCCGCGGTATTGGATCGGTCAGCGATCCTCTTCCTCGCGGGCCTTTCGCTTCCGGGGCAAGAGACGATCCTTGAGTTCGAGCATCTTCTGGACCTTCGACCCGAGCGTGAGGAGGTCGACGAGCCGTTCGGTCTCGAGCCGCTGCATGTCGGCGTACCAACTCGTGAGAAGCTCCAGCAGGTCGTGCAATTCGCGAAGCCGCCCCTGGGCGTGGACCTCCGCATCGGATTGCGGCGTCTGCATCAGCGTTTCCCGCAGCATCGTCAGCGTCGGATCGATCTCACGCTTCTTGCGCTCCTCGACCAAGGTGCGGACGATCTGCCAGATGTCGTCCGGCGTGGAGAAGTAGTCGCGGCGGTCTCCGGGCATGTGCTGGAGCCGAACGAGCTTCCACGCCTGAAGCTCCTTGAGCCCCATGCTGACGTTCGAACGCGACAAGCCGAGGCGCGCGACGATCTCGTCGGCGTTGAGGGGGCGCTCGGCGACGAACAGCACGGCATAGATCTGCCCGACCGTGCGGTTGATGCCCCACCGGGAGCCCATCTCGCCGAAATGCAGGACGAAGGTCTGGACGAGGGGAGGAAGCTGCACGGAGGTTCCGCGTTCGAGGACCGGAGGGAAGCGCTCAGCCGGCCTTCAGCCAGATGCGCAGGACGAAGGCGACGAGGCCGAGGGCGAGGACGCTGCCGAGCCAGATCGCGGCGAGCCAGGCAAGGCGTTGCCAGAGTGGCCCCGGTTCGGTCGGGATCGGGCTCATCAGTGATACCCGTCCGCATCGACCTTCCCACGGAAGACCCAGTAGGAATAGCCGGTGTAGATCAGGATGATCGGGATCAAGACCGAGGCACCGACCAGGATGAAGGCCTGGCTGGCATGGGGAGCCGCCGCCTGCCAGATCGTGACGCGGCCGGGCACGACATCGGGGAACACGCTGATCCCGAGGCCGATGAACGAGAGCAGGAACAGCCCGAGCGAGATCAGGAACGGCCAGCGGTCCCGCCCGTCCTTGAGCGTGCGATGGAGAAGAAAAGCCGCGACCCCGACGAGCAACGGCACCTGCGTGGTGAGCAGGACGTTCGGCATCGCGAACCAGTTCTGCCAATACTTGCCTTCCAGGAACGGTGTCGCCGCGCTGACCACCGCGATGGCCAGCACCGTGGCGGCGGCGAGCGGCAGCGAGAGCCTGCGCGCACGCTCGTGGAGCGGCCCCTCGGTGCGCATCACCAGCCATGTCGCGCCGAGCAGCGCGTAGCCGCACACCAGCCCGATCCCCACCAGCACGCTGAAGGGCGAGAGCCAGTCCCACCAGCCGCCGGCATAGGCGCGTCCTTCGACCTTGATGCCTTGAAGCAGGGCCCCGAGCGCGATGCCCTGCGCCAGGGCCGCGACGACGGAGCCGCCGGTGAAGGCGACGTCCCAGAGGGAACGGTGACGGGGATCGCGCCAGCGAAACTCGAAGGCGACGCCGCGAAAGACGAGGCCGAGCAGCATCGCGATGATCGGCGCATAGAGAGCCGGCATGATGATGGCGTAGGCCAGCGGGAACACCGCGAACAGGCCGCCGCCGCCGAGGACGAGCCAGGTCTCGTTGCCGTCCCAGACGGGGGCGACGGAATTCATCGCGGTGTCGCGCTCCGGCCCCGGCCGAAAGGCCGGGAACAGGATGCCGATCCCGAGGTCGAAGCCGTCCATGACGATGTAGGCGAACACCGCGAAGGCGATGATCAGCGCCCAGACGACGGTGAGGTCGAGATTCTCGATCATCGGTGCGCCCTCACTCGGCCGGCTGCAGGGTACGGTCGGGACCGACCGAGGGCGCCGGGGTGATGCCGGCCGTCCGGATCGGCTTGCCGGGCTCGACGCCGCGCTCGCCCTGATGGGGGGCCTTCGCCATCAGTCGCAGGATGTAGAGGATGCCCATCGAGAACACCGCGAAGTAGATGACCACGAAGGCCGTGAGCGAGCCCGCCACCGCCGGCGCCGAGAGCGGCGAGGCCGACTCGGCCGTCCGCAGCAGGCCGTAGACGGTGAAGGGCTGGCGCCCGACCTCGGTGGTGATCCAGCCGGCGACCACGGCCACGAAGCCCGCCGGTCCCATCGCCACGGCGAAGCGGTGCAGGGGCGCCCACTCGTAGAGCCGGTGCTTGTACCGGGCCACGAGACTGACGAGGCCGAGCAGCAGCATCAGCATGCCGAGCGCGATCATTACCCGGAACGACCAGAACACCACCGGCACCGGGGGCCAGTTGGTCCGCGGCACGGAATCGAGTCCCTTCAGCGGGGCGTTCAGGTCGTGCTTGAGGATCAGCGAGGACAGCTTCGGGATCGAGACCTGATACTCCACCTTCCCGGTCTCCTGGTTCGGCAGGCCGAACAGGATCAGAGGCGCCCCATTGGGGTGGCTCTCGTAATGGCCTTCCATCGCCATCACCTTGGTCGGCTGGTGCTCCAGGGTGTTGAGCCCATGCGCGTCGCCGGCCAGGATCTGGAGGGGGGCGACGAGCGCCGCCATCCACATCGCCATGGAGAACATCGTCCGTGCGCCGAGGTTGAAGCGGTCGCGCAGGAGGTGCCACGCGCCGACGGCGCCGACGACGAGGGACGTCGTGAGATAGGCGGCGAGCACCATGTGGACGAGGCGGTAGGGGAAGGACGGGTTGAAGACGACCGCCCACCAATCCTCCGGCACGAACTGACCGGCGGCGTTGACGCCGTAGCCCTGCGGCGTCTGCATCCACGAGTTCACCGACAGGATCCAGAAGGCGGAGAAGAAGGTCCCGAAGGCCACGGCCAGGGTGGCGAGGAAGTGGAGGCGCGGCCCGACCTTCCGCATGCCGAACAGCATCACGCCGAGGAAGCCGGCCTCGAGGAAGAAGGCGGAGAGCACCTCGTAGGCCATCAATGGCCCGAGGACCGGCCCGGTCTTGTCCGAGAACACCGACCAGTTGGTCCCGAACTGGTAGGACATCACCAGCCCCGAGACGACGCCCATCGCGAAGGCGATGGCGAAGATTTTGATCCAGTACTTGAACAGATCCATGAAGACCTGCCGACCGGTCGCGAGCCACAACCCTTCGAGGACCGCGAGGAAGCTCGCGAGGCCGATCGAGAAGACCGGGAAGATGATGTGGAAGGCGACCGTGAAGCCGAATTGCGCGCGGGCCAGCACGAGGGCGTCGATGTCGGACAGCATGGAGAAACTCCGGGCGCTCTTGGCCTTCCCGCTTTATTGCATTTTCAGGAATTCTTGAAAAGAGAGAAATGCGGGCGGCCAGTCCCGAGGCGGCTGAGGATCCACCCGGCCTCGGGCCTTGACGTTCGACCGATGCTGACTGTTAAGCTGTCGCTGACGGTTCCCCTCGGGGATCAAAAGGGAACGCGGTGAGGGGCAACCCGAAGCCGCGGCTGCCCCCGCAACTGTAAGCGGCGAGCCCAGCACCACCGCGTCACTGGATGAGTATCATCCGGGAAGACGGTGCCAGGGCGGCGACCCGTGAGCCAGGAGACCTGCCGTCAGTCGTGGTCACACGCGAAACGCGTCGGGCGGGGTGTCCTGGCGGGTGTCGAAGCGCTGGGTCTCGGCCGAGCGCGGCGATGTCATTCGCGGTGACGTGCCACTGTCGCCCTCGAGGCCTTCGTGTCCCGTCTCTCCATTCGCGCCCTCGTCGCGCTGTCCGGATGTAGCTTCGCCGCGCTGGCCACCGCCACGCACGCCCAAGACCGAGCCGTCCAGGCTGCGACGACGTCGGAAACGACGCTGGAAGAGATCTCGGTCACCACGGATGCGGCGCCCGCGAAGCCGCAAACCGTACCTGCCGCGAGCGCCGGCTACGTCGGCGGCGTCACCGGGATCGGCGGCTCCCTGCTCACGGTCGACTCGGCCAGCGCCGGGATCCTGACCGGGGCGCAGGTCAACAACCGGCCGGTGACGCGCCCCGGCGAAGTGCTGGAGGCGGTGCCGGGCCTCATCGTCACGCAGCATTCCGGCGAGGGCAAAGCCAACCAGTTCTTCCTGCGCGGCTTCAACCTCGACCACGGCACCGACATCGCCCTTTTCCTCGACGGCATGCCGCTGAACATGCGGACCCACGCCCACGGCCAGGGCTACGCCGACATCAACTTCCTCATTCCCGAGCTCGTCGGGGCGGTGGAGTTCCACAAGGGGCCGTACTTCGTCCGCGACGGCGATTTCGCCTCCGCCGGCTCGGTGCGGATCGACTACCTCGACAGCACGCCCAAGAACCTCGCCCTCACGTCGATCGGGAGCTTCGGCTACAAGCGCGCCCTCAACATCGTCTCGGCGCCGCTCGGCGAGGGCAACCTCCTGCTCGCCGCCGATGCGCAGCTCTACGACGGGCCGTGGGTCGTGCCGGATGCCCTGCGCAAGATCAGCACGGTGGCCCGCTACAGCCAGGGCACGGCGCTGGACGGGTTCTCCGTCACCGGCATGGCCTACGCCGCCCGATGGACGGCGACCAACCAAGTCCCCGAGCGCGCCATCGTCTCCGGGCTGATCGGCCGGTACGGCACGCTCAATTCGACCGACGGGGGCGATACCTCGCGGTTCTCGCTCTCCGGCAGGTTCAGCGCGACGGACGACACCGGCGTGACGCGAGCCTCGGCCTACGTGATCCGCTCGCAGCTCAACCTGTTCAACGATTTCACCTATTTTCTCAACGACCCGGTCAACGGCGACCAGTTCCACCAGCTCGACCAGCGCATCCTCGGCGGCGGCGAGGCGCTGCACATCTTCCAAGGCGACCTGTTCGGGATGCCGATGGAGAACGAGATCGGCGTCCAGACCCGCACGGACTCGATCCGGGTCGGCCTGTTCAACACGACCAACCGGCAATACCGCTCCGGCATTCTCGATGATCGGGTGCTGGAGACGAGCGGGGCATTCTACTTCGACAACCGCGTGCGCTGGACAGACTGGCTGCGCACCAGCCTCGGCTTCCGCGCGGACGGCTACTACGCCAGCGTCGTCTCGGACACGCCGGCCAATTCCGGCAAGGCGCGGGACGCCATCGTCAACCCGAAGCTCGGGCTCGTGCTCGGCCCGTGGTTCGACACCGAACTCTACGTGAATTACGGCGGCGGCTTCCACTCGAACGACGTGCGCGGCGTGACCGCCACCGTCGATCCGACGTCTTCGCTGTTCAACACCACCCGCTCGCCCTTCCTCGTGCCCTCGACGGGCTACGAGATCGGCCTGCGCAATCGCTCCATCGCCGGTCTTGAGACGAGCGTCGCCCTGTTCCGGCTCGATTTCGCCTCCGAAAACCTGTTCCAGGGCGATACCGGGACGACGGAGCCGAGCCGCCCGACCCGCCGCTTCGGCGTCGAGTGGACGAACCGCTATGCGGTGACGCCCTGGCTCTCGCTCGAAGGCGACATGACGATCACCAATGCCCGCTTCTCGGACTACGACCCCGTGGGCAACCGGGTGCCGGAGGCCCCCACCACCATCGCCTCGGCGGGAATCACCTTCGGCGAGTCGCTTGGGTGGTTCGGCAGCCTGCGCTTCCGCTATTTCGGGCCGCGCCCGCTGATCGAGGACAACTCGATCCGCTCACGCCCGACCGCGCTGTTCAACGGCCGCGTCGGCTACAATTTCGAGAACGGGGTCAGCGTCTCGCTCGACGTGCTGAACCTGACGAACAGCAAGTCGGACCAGATCACCTACGCCTACGTCTCGCGCCTGCCGGGCGAGCCGGCCGAGGGGCTGATCGACCGCGTCCTCCACCCCGTCGAACCCACGGCCGTGCGCCTGACCATCGCCGGGCGGTTCTGATGCGCGCCCGTCGTTCGTTCGCGGTCACGACCCTACTGCGAGAGGCCTTGGCCGATCCCGACACTGCCTGGAGCCTCGGCAGCTTCGGGGCCATCGCGGAGTTCATGCGCGATCCCGACGAGCCCACATCGCCGCTGCCGGACGGGCGGATGGGCCTGTCGACGGAGCGGGGCGCCATCGCCCTCATGCCCTCTCCCGACATGCGCCCCGTGGCTTACGAGACCGCCTTCGCGTCGGGCTGGAACCACGCCGTCGCCCTGTGCCTGCCGGAAGCGCGTTGCGCGATGAACCGGCGCGGCGTGGTGACGGAGCTCGGCCCCGACCGAGACGCCGCCCGCGAACGGGACCGGGACGCGATCCTGTTCGACCTCGGCCTCGGCCTCCTCGCGGTCGACGCCTGCGTGCGCACGAGCGACCCGGAGGCCATCGCCTGCCTCCGGTCCGGCGTCGGGCTTCCCCTGTTCGACCCTGCGAACCCCATCTGCCGCCGACTCGTCGCGCTGAGCCCGCACCGGGTGTTCCTCGCCCGGGTCGGCCGCATCGAGGTCTACGCCCCAATCCCGGGGGCCGGCGATGCCAGCCCGGAGGGTCCCCATACGCACGTGCTGCCCAAGCTCCTGCGCGGGGGCCGCACGCACGCGGCGACCACGCCAATCCCGAGGGGCTGGGTTCCTTTCGCCGGTATTCATCCGGCGCACCCCTACAAGGACATGATGGGTCGACGGATCGCCTTCGACATCGCCCGGCACGATGCCTTCCAGGTCCTCCTCGACAGTTGGGGCGACCCGGATCTGCTTGTGGCCAAGCGCGGCGGGACCCTCGGCCCGGACAGCCCCATCTCGAAGCGCCATGCGCAGGGCGCGCGCCGTGTCGCCGAGGTCCAGGGGCGCTACCTGCGCGGCGAGACCGTCGAAGCCGATCCTGAGATCGACGAGGACGAGGACGCCGCCGACCAGGCCTGAAAGGGCACGGCGCCGGAAGCAGGGCCGGCGACCGACGCCGCCGCATGTCGACGCATCGATGGCCGCTGCACAGCCTGCGGCATCGCGGTGCGGAGACACATGTGGTCCGCATCGACCGAGTCTCAGGGAGCGCGGTCTGCCGTCGGGCAGCGCACACCGACATGCCCGGCGCCCGCCAGGACCTGCGCATCGCGTGGCATCCAGGCACCTGGGTCGGACCGGAATCGGGCCGATCCTAACGGGTCCCTTATAGGATCGCCCCTCGCTCCGTCTCGAACCCTAACGCGGTTCCGGTCCACATTCTGGGTCGGCCAAGACCGGTCGCGGCAGGCCCGCGCCCGGCCCGCCGAACCGGATACGACCACCATGCTCGACATCATCTTCATCGCCGGAGGCCTCGCCTTCTTCGCGCTCGCCGCCGGCTACGCCGTGCTCTGCGAACGCCTCTGAGGCCCGCCGCCATGACCCTCGACCTCGCGCTGGGCGCCCTCGTGACCGCCGGCCTCCTCGTCTACCTCACCTACGCCCTCGTCCGCCCCGAGCGGTTCTGAGCGGCCAGACGGACCTCCGCACATGACAACCACCGGCTGGATACAGATCGCGCTGTTCTGCGCGGTCGTCCTGGCGCTCGTGAAGCCGCTCGGGGCGTACATGACCCGCGTCTTCACCGGCGAGCGCACTGTCCTCTCGCCCGTGCTCGCACCCGTCGAGCGCGGGCTCTACCGCGTCTCGGGCATCGACGCCCGCCACGAGCAGACCTGGCTCGGCTACGGCCTCGCCATGCTCGCCTTCCATCTGCTGGGCTTCCTGCTGCTGTACGCCGTGCTGCGCCTGCAGGACGTGCTGCCGTTCAACCCGATGGGTCAGTCGGCGATGGCGCCGGACCTCGCGTTCAACACCGCCGCGAGCTTCGTCACCAACACGAACTGGCAGAACTACGGCGGCGAGAGCACGCTCTCGTACCTGTCCCAGATGCTCGGCCTGACGCACCAGAACTTCCTGTCGGCGGCCACCGGCATCGCGCTCGCCGTCGCCCTCATCCGTGGCTTCGCCCGGGCCTCGGCGAAGACGGTGGGCTCGTTCTGGGTCGACCTGACCCGCTGCACCCTCTACGTGCTGCTGCCGATCTGCATCGTCTACACCCTGTTCCTCGTCTCGCAGGGGATGCCGCAGACGCTGGGCGCGTACGTGGACGCGACCACCCTGGAGGGCGCCAAGCAGACCATCGCGGTCGGGCCGGTGGCGAGCCAGGTGGCGATCAAGATGCTCGGCACCAACGGCGGCGGCTTCTTCAACGCCAACGCCGCGCACCCGTTCGAGAACCCCACCGCCCTGTCGAACTTCGTGCAGATCGTCTCGATCTTCGCGCTCGGCGCCGCCCTCACCAACGTCTTCGGCCGCATGGTCGGGGACGAGCGCCAGGGCTGGGCGATCCTCGGCGCCATGACGGTGCTGTTCCTGGCCGGCGTCGCCGTCACCTACTGGGCCGAAGCCAACGGCAGCTCCGTCCTCAACGGCCTCGGGCTCACCGGCGGCAACATGGAGGGCAAGGAGACCCGCTTCGGCATCGTCGCCTCGGCGCTGTTCGCGGTGGTCACGACCGCCGCCTCCTGCGGCGCCGTCAACGCCATGCACGACTCGTTCACGGCGCTCGGCGGCCTGATCCCGATGATCAACATGCAGCTCGGCGAGATCATCGTCGGCGGCGTCGGCGCCGGCCTCTACGGCATGCTCGTGTTCGTCGTCATCACGATCTTCGTGGCGGGCCTGATGGTCGGCCGCACGCCGGAATACCTCGGCAAGAAGATCGAGTCGCGCGAGGTGAAGATGGCCATGCTCGCCATCCTGTGCCTGCCGCTGATGATGCTGGGCGGCACCGCCGTCGCCACGGTGGCGGCCGCCGGCCTCGCCGGACCGGCCAATGCCGGACCGCACGGCTTCTCGGAGATCCTCTACGCCTTCACCTCGGCGGCGGCGAACAACGGTTCGGCCTTCGGCGGATTGAGCGGGAACACGCTGTTCTACAACAGCCTGCTCGCCATCGGCATGCTGGTCGGGCGGTTCTTCGTGATCATCCCGGCCCTGGCCATCGCGGGCTCGCTCGCGGGCAAGAAGACGGTCCCGGCCTCGGCGGGCACGTTCCCGACCCATGGCGGCCTGTTCGTCGGGCTCCTCGTGGGCGTGATCCTCATCGTCGGCGGCCTGACCTTCTTCCCGTCCCTGGCGCTCGGACCCATCGTCGAGCACCTCGCGGGCGCGGCGGGCCAGACCTTCGCGACGGGGGGCTGAGATGCCCCGCGCCGTCCTGTCCCGGCGTGTCCCGCGCCATCACCTCGCGCTGCACCGGCCCCCGCAACGGCGGGAGCGCGCCAGCGCCCAGCCCCTGCGGACCTCCGACCTCGTCCTGGCGCTGCTCGGCGTCGTGATGCTCGGCGGCCTCGCCCTCACCGCGGCCTTCGTCCTCGCCGCCGGCAACTCCTGAACCCGGCAGGCCCGGCCCATGAACCCCGCAGGCCCGGCCCATGAGGCCGGGCCTCGATGCCCCTCTTCGGACACGTCATCCCATGTCCCGCCAGACCTCATCCCTGTTCAGTGCCGCCCTCGTCGGCCCGGCCCTCCTCGGCTCGATCAAGAAGCTCGACCCCCGCGCCATGATCCGTAACCCGGTCATGTTCGTCGTCGAGGTGGTGGCCGCGCTGACCACCGTGCTGTTCCTCCGCGACCTCGTCACCGGCGGCAGCGACCTGCTCTTCTCCGGCCAGATCATCCTCTGGCTGTGGTTCACCCTGATCTTCGCGAACTTCGCGGAGGCGCTGGCGGAAGGCCGCGGCAAGGCCCAGGCCGACAGCCTGCGGCGCACCCGCACCGAGATGACCGCCAAGCGGCTCACCGGCCAGGGTCGCACCTACGAGAGCGTGCCCGGCACTTCCCTCAAGGTCGGCGACGTGGTGCTCGTCGAGGCTGGCGACCTGATCCCCTCGGACGGCGAGGTGATCGAGGGCGTCGCCTCGGTGAACGAGGCCGCCATCACGGGCGAGTCCGCCCCCGTCATCCGCGAATCCGGCGGCGACCGCTCGGCGGTGACCGGCGGCACGCAGGTCCTCTCGGACGAGATCAAGGTGCGCATCACGGCCGCCGCCGGCTCGACCTTCGTCGACCGGATGATCGCGCTGGTCGAGGGCGCCTCCCGGCAGAAGACGCCGAACGAGATCGCCCTCAACATCCTGCTTGCCGGCCTCACCATCGTGTTCGTCTTCGCGGTGGCCTCGATCCCGAGCTTCGCGAGCTATGCCGGCGGGTCGATCCCCGTGATCGTGCTGGTGGCGCTGTTCGTCACGCTGATCCCGACCACCATCGGCGCGCTGCTCTCGGCCATCGGCATCGCGGGCATGGACCGGCTGGTGCGCTTTAACGTGCTTGCCATGTCCGGCCGCGCCGTCGAGGCGGCGGGCGACGTCGACACCCTGCTGCTGGACAAGACCGGCACCATCACCCTCGGCAACCGGCAGGCCACCGAGTTCCGCCCGGTGCGTGGCGTCTCCGAACAGGATCTCGCCGATGCGGCGCAGCTCGCCTCGCTCGCCGACGAGACGCCGGAGGGCCGCTCCATCGTGGTCCTCGCGAAGGAGAAGTACGGCATCCGCGCCCGCGACATGGGCAGCCTGAATGCCACCTTCGTGCCCTTCACCGCCCAGTCGCGGATGTCGGGCGTGGACCTGCAGGGCACATCGATCCGCAAGGGCGCGGTCGACGCCGTCATCGCCTCGGTCTCGGGTCAGCCCGTGGCGTCGCGCGGCTCGAACGTGGCCCTGGCGGTGCGCCCCGAGGCCGAAACGGGCGTCGTCGGCGAGATCCGCGCCATCGCGGAGGAGATCGCCAAGGCCGGCGGCACGCCGCTCGCCGTGGCCAAGGACGGGCGCCTGCTCGGCGTCGTCTACCTCAAGGACATCGTGAAGGGCGGCATCCGCGAGCGCTTCGCCGAGCTGCGCCAGATGGGCATCCGCACGGTGATGATCACCGGCGACAACCCCATGACCGCCGCCGCCATCGCGGCCGAGGCCGGGGTGGACGACTTCCTCGCCCAGGCCACCCCGGAGGACAAGCTGGAGCTGATCCGCAAGGAGCAGTCGCAGGGCAAGCTCGTCGCCATGTGCGGCGACGGCACCAACGACGCCCCGGCGCTCGCCCAGGCCGATGTCGGCGTCGCCATGAACACCGGCACGGTGGCCGCCCGCGAGGCCGGGAACATGGTCGACCTCGACAGTGACCCGACCAAGCTCATCGAGATCGTCGGCATCGGCAAGCAGCTGCTGATGACGCGCGGGGCGCTGACGACCTTCTCCATCGCCAATGACGTGGCGAAGTATTTCGCCATCATCCCGGCGATGTTCCTGACGCTCTACCCGCAGCTTCAGGCGCTGAACGTCATGCACCTCGCCTCGCCGCAGAGCGCGATCCTGTCCGCGATCATCTTCAACGCGCTCATCATCATCGCCCTGATCCCGCTCGCCCTGAAAGGCGTGACCTACCGGGCCGTCGGCGCCGCCGCGCTGCTGCGCCGGAACCTTCTGATCTACGGCCTCGGCGGTGTCCTCGTGCCGTTCGTCGGCATCAAGGCCATCGACCTCGCCGTCAGCGCCCTCCATCTCGCCTAAGGTCCCGGAGACCTCCCATGTTGAACCAGCTTCGCCCCGCCCTCGTCCTTCTCGTCGCCCTGACGGCGGTCACCGGCCTCGCCTACCCCCTCGCCATGACGGGCATCGCGGGGGCCATCTTCCCGGCCAAGGCCGCCGGGAGCCTGATCGAGCGCGACGGCAAGGTCGTCGGCTCCAGCCTGATCGGCCAGAGCTTCACCGGAGCCAACTACTTCCACGGCCGCCCCTCGGCCACCACGGCGGCCGACCCCGCCGACGCCACCAAGACCGTGCCGGCGCCCTACAACGCGGCGAACTCGTCGGGCTCCAACCTCGGGCCGACGAGCGCGGCGCTGGCCGAGCGGGTGAAGGGCGACCTCGAGACGCTGAAGGCCGAGAATCCCGGCCAGCCGGTTCCCGTCGACCTCGTGACCACCAGCGGCTCCGGCCTCGATCCCGAGATCAGCCCCGACGCGGCCCTGTTCCAGGTGCCGCGCGTCGCCAAGGCCCGGAACGTGTCCGAAGACAAGCTCCGCGACCTCGTCGCCGGCCAGGTGCAGGGCCGCACGCTCGGCCTGCTCGGCGAGCCGCGCGTCAACGTCCTGGCGCTCAACCTCGCCCTAGACGATATGACGAAGCGCTGAGGAGCGAGCATGCCCGAGACCGGCCGCGACCCGAACCGCCCCTCGCCCGACGCGCTGCTCGAAGCGGCGCGGCGGGAGGAGCGGACGCGCGGCCGGCTGAAGGTCTTCCTCGGCGCCGCCCCCGGCGTCGGCAAGACCTACGAGATGCTGACCATCGGCCGCGCCAAGGCGAAGGCCGGGGCCGACGTGGTGATCGGGGTGGTCGAGACCCACGGCCGCGCCGAGACCGAGGCCCTGCTCGACGGGTTCGAGGTGATCCCCCGGCGGCCCGTGCCGTATCACGGCACCGTCCTGGAGGAGATGGACCTCGACGCCCTGCTGGCCCGCCGCCCCCAGATCGCCCTGGTGGACGAACTCGCCCACACCAACGCCCCGGGCTCGCGCCATCCGAAGCGCTACCAGGACGTCGAGGAACTGCTCGACGCGGGCATCGACGTCCTGACGACACTCAACATCCAGCATGTCGAGAGCCTCAACGACGTCGTCGCCTCCATCACGCGCATCCGCGTCCGCGAGACGGTGCCGGACGGCGTCCTCGATCGGGCCGAGGACATCGAGGTGGTGGACCTCAACCCCGACGACCTGATCGACCGCCTGAAGGCCGGCAAGGTCTACGTTCCCACCAACGCCGAGCGCGCCTTGAAGCACTACTTCTCGCGCGGAAACCTCACGGCGCTGCGCGAATTGGCCCTGCGCCGCACAGCCGACCGGGTCGACGACGAACTTCTCGGCCATATGCGAGCGAACGCGATCCCCGGACCCTGGGGTGCGGGGGAGCGCGTGCTGGTCTGCGTCAGCGAGGATCCCCGCTCGTCCGGCTTGGTGCGCTACACCAAGCGGCTCGCCGACCGCCTGCACGCCCCCTGGACGGCCCTGGCTGTGGAGGGGATGCGCTCGGCCTCCCTGAGCGAGGCGGAGCGCGACCGCATCGCCGAGGCCTTGCGGCTCGCCGACAAGCTCGGGGGTGACGCCGTGACCCTGCCGGGTGGTCGCCGCATCGCCGAGGATGTCCTGGCCTTTGCCCGCTCGGCCAACGTCAACCACATCGTTGTCGGCAAGTCCGAGCGCTCCCGCCTGTTCGAACTGGTCAACGGATCGGTGGTGCACGACCTCGTGCGCCAGGGCGGCGCCATCTGCGTTCACGTCGTGCCCGGCGAGGCGGTGCAGCCCGAGAAGCCGACGCGCCGGGCGGTCGCGACCGCCGCGCCCCGGGCGACCTTCGACCCCCTCCCCTACCTCGTCGCCCTCGCCGCCGTGGGGGCCGGCCTCGGCACGGCCATCCTCGCCCAACCGTACGCGGGCGTGGAGAACGCCGACCTGTTCCTGCTCACCGCCGTGGTGGGCGTCGCCGTCCGGTGGGGCCTCGGCCCGGCACTCGCGGCAGTCCTCGCCGCCTCGCTGTCCTACAACTTCTTCTTCCTGCCGCCGGTTTACACCTTCACCATCGCCGACCCGACCAACGTCGCCGCCTTCCTGCTCTTCACCCTCGTCGCCGTCCTCGTGTCGAACCTCGCCGCGCGCGCGCGGCTGACGGCGGTGGTCAGCCAGGGCCGGGCGCGGTCCACCGAGCGCCTGTTCGGGTTCTCCCGGAAGCTCGCCGCCTGCGGCACCCTCGACGACGTGCTCTGGGCGACCTCGGCCCAGGTCGCGGCCATGCTGAAGGTGCGCGTGGTGCTCCTCCTGCCCGAGGGCAAGGCCGTCACCGTCAGGGCCGGCTACCCGCCGGAGGACATGCTGGACGAGGCCGACGTGGCGGCGGCGCAATGGGCCTTCGACAACGACCGCCCGGCGGGCCGTGGCGCCGACACGCTGCCGGGCGCCAAGCGCCTGTTCCTGCCGATGCGCACGGGCCGCGGCACCATCGGGGTGATCGGCCTCGACGCGGACGGGACCGGCCCGATCCTGACGCCGGAGGGCCGCCGCCTCCTCGACGCCCTCGCCGACATGGGAGCGCTCGCCATCGAGCGGGTGCGGCTGGTGGAGGATCTCGACCGGGCCGAGCGCGCCGCCGAGACCGACCGCCTGCGCCAGGCGCTGCTCACCTCGATCAGCCACGACCTGCGCACGCCGCTCGCTTCGGTGCTGGGCGCGGCCAGCACGCTGCGCGACCTCGACGCCGTCCTCGATACGGAGGCCAAGGCGGACCTTCTCTCGACCGTCATCGAGGAATCGGAGCGGCTGAACCGCTTCATCGCGAACCTCCTCGACATGACCCGCCTCGAGGCCGGCGCGGTCGCGCCGAACCTCGCCCCGCAGGATGTGGCCGAGACCGTCGACACGGCCCTGCGCCGGCTCGAGAAGATGCTGCGCGGGCACCGGATCGCGGTCGACCTCGCGCCGACCCTGCCGACCCTGCGGCTCGACCCGGTCCTGTTCGAGCAGGTGCTGGTCAACCTTCTGGACAACGCCGCGAAGTATGCGCCCGAGGACACGACCGTGACGGTGCGGGCCCGGCAGGACGGCCGGTCCGTCCGCATCGAAATCCTCGACGAGGGCAACGGCATCCCGGAGGAGGACGTCGAGCGCCTGTTCGACAAGTTCTACCGGGTGCGCAAGAGCGACCGTGTCCGCGCCGGCACCGGGCTGGGGCTCGCCATCTCGCGCGGCTTCGTCGAGGCGATGGGGGGCACCGTCACCGCAGCCAACCGGCGGGACCGCTCCGGCGCGGTCTTCACCGTGACCCTGCCGGTCCCCGCCCGCACGCCCAAGGACATCGCCGCATGAGCCCGACCGTCCTCGTGATCGACGACGAGCCGCCGATCCGCAAGCTGCTGCGCATGGGCCTCTCGACCCAGGGCTACGCCATCCTCGAGGCGCCCAACGGGGCGACCGCTCTGGACGTTCTGAAGCGCGAAGGCGTGGACCTCGTCCTCCTCGACCTCGGCCTGCCGGATATGCGCGGCCACGACCTGCTCCGCGCGATCCGGGCGAGCCATCCCGGCCTGCCGGTGGTGGTGCTGTCGAGCCGGGACGACGAGGGCGGCAAGGTCGAGGCCCTCGATCTCGGCGCCGACGATTACGTCACCAAGCCGTTCGGCATGGCCGAGCTCCTGGCACGACTGCGCGCGGCGCTGCGCCACCAACTCGCCCAGCGCGGCGAGCGTCCGGTGTTCCGGGTCGACGGTCTCAGCGTGGACCTCGTCCGCAGGATCGTGAAGGTCGACGATTCCGAGGTGAAGCTGACCCCGCGGGAATACGACTTCCTGCGCGTGCTCGTGCTCCATGCCGGCAAGGTGCTCACCCACGCGCAGCTCATGAACGAGGTCTCGGTCTCCTCGGACCCGCAGTATCTGCGCGTCTACGTGCGCCAACTCCGCCAGAAGCTCGAGGCCGACCCCGAACGGCCGCGCATCCTTCTCACCGAGACCGGCGTCGGCTACAGGCTCCGCGCCCCGGACGACGAACCGAACATCAAGCCGCGCACGACGGAGACGACGCACTGATGCCGCTCACGACGCTCCGCCGGCCGGCACCATGACCATCGACGAGATCCTCGCGCCCGAGGACGTCCTCGCGGGCCTGCGTGCGCCCTCCAAGAAGGCCCTTCTGGAGAGCCTGGCCGCGCGTGCGGCGGACCGGCTCGGCCTCGGCGTCGACGAGATCCTCGCCCCGCTCGCCAAGCGGGAGGAGTTGGGCTCGACCGGCGTCGGGGACGGCGTGGCGCTGCCTCACGCGAGGCTCGAAGGCATCGACCGCCCGTTTGGCCTGCTGGCGCGGCTGCGCGATCCAATGGACTTCGACGCGGTCGACGACCGCCCGGTCGATCTCGTCTTCCTGCTTCTGCTGCCCGCCGGGGGCGAGAGCCAGCACCTGAACGCGCTGGCCAGCGTGGCACGCTGGCTGCGCGACCCGGAGACCGCCGCGGCCCTGCGCGGCGCCAGGGACGCCGCCGCCCTCCATGCCCTCGTCGCCGCCCGGACGCTCAGCAAAGCCTGAGCGAGACCGGGCCGAGGCACCCGCCCGCGTTCGAGCTGGTCAGAGATCGTGTCGCGCCACGCCCCTGCCCCACCAGTAAACGGGTTACCCGGCGCGTGTTGCCTGGCAGGCGCCCGGCGGGCCAGTCCAGGGCTCGGGTCGCGGGCCAATGGGCGTCACTGGCGACGCTTGCCAACCTCCCCCGTCTTATCGCTGTTATGCTGACGAGCGCCCGATTCGACCGTGGGCTGGACGACCGACGACTCTGATAAGCAGGCTGGGAGAGACGCTTGCCAATCGCAAACAAGCCCGCCCGGTCCGCCCTCCTCGTCTTGATCGGTTGCGGCGGTTCGTTACCGCTGGCCGCGCCACCCGTGTTGGCGGCCGAGCAGGCAGCGCCCCTCCCGCAATGGCTCCAAGCCCATGTCGGTGAGGGCGCCGGACAGATCGCTCCGGTCGTGCTGGAGAGAGCCCGCGCCCTCTACCTGCGCAAGTCGAGCCAGGGCCGGGTCGGGAACGCCTGTTATTTCGCCATGGATGCGACACGGCCCAGCGACGGTCCATCGGGCGCGCGCTTCTATACGATCTGTGAGTCCGAACGAGTCTTCCGTGCGGTCTCGGCAGGGCACGGCAGCGGGCGCAACCTGCCTGGCCTCGCCAACTTCGCGAATGACAGACGGTGCGCGAAGAACTTCGGCAACGCGCAGGGCTCGCTGCTGACCGCTGGCGGGAGCTACGTGACCGCCGAGACGAAAACCTCGTTCAAGGGCTACTATCGAACCGCGTCGGGCCGGGAGGCAGCCCTGACGCGCGCCTTCGTCCAATTCGACGGCGAAGGCGCGGCCGACAACGCCCGCGAACGCGCCATCGGCGGGCATGCCGCCCTGGTGATGCGGGGCCTGTGCCAGCGCAAAGCCCCGGACAGCCCGCACGCGAACGCCGACGGATACGTGCCGAGCGGAACGCTGGTCGAGTACGCCACCGGGCGCAGCAATGGCTGCACGAGTTGGTCGAGCGCCGATGCCGCCGAGATCGTCCCTCTGATGCAGGACAACCCCACGACGGTCTACATCTACCCCGAAGCGGACGACATCGCGGCGGTGGCGGCGCGAAGGGGGGCCGCGTCGCGCTCAGGCGCTTACTGGAACGCCTCCTGCCTCCAGCAGATCCGTTCGCCGCGTTTCTGGCCGCGCGAGACCCTGGAACCTCTCATCGCGCAATACGAGGCGAGCCACCCCGCCCCTCCCCCTCGACCCCTGCCGATCTGCAAGGGATCGTAGCAGACCTGCCGCAGCTCATCGCCGATGCGCGATCGGTCCACCCGGCGCGGACCTGACCGACGCCTTGCGCGGGCGACGGCCCCGGCCGCCGGTCGCGCGGCATCCGGGCGGCCTGCACCCCGGTCGTCCCCGAACTCCGCGCTTGACGAGTCCCAGGCCTCTCAGGCGGCGCGCCGCCAAGCCGGGAACGGGTCGGGGAGACCCCGGTATGGGGCCGGGTCGAACGGGGCCACGTCGCGCCCGGTCTCGATGAGGCAGGCATCCAGCGCCGCCGTGATGGCGGCGCGGTCCATGCCGGTGCCGATGAAGACGAGTTCCTGGCGACGGTCGCCCCACACCTCGCTCCACACGGTCTGGAGGCGCTCCCGGAATTCCGTCGCCTCCGGCCAGCGCTTCCTCGGAACGGCCGACCACCAGAAACCCATCGCCGAGACGTGCGCGACGGCGCCGGCCAGCGAGAACTCGCCGACCCAATCCGGCCGCGTCGCCAGCCAGAAATGGCCCTTGGCCCGGATGAGGCCGGGCCAGGTCGCATCGATGAAGGCCTTGAATTTGGCGGGGTCGAACGGGCGTCGCGCCCGGTAGACGAAGGAACTGATGCCGTATTCCTCGGTCTCCGGCACGTGCTCGGCGGCGCCGTACAGCTCCTTGAACCAGAGCGGGTGCCGCTGCGCCTTCTCCTCGTCGAACAGCCCGGTGTCGAGGATCGCGTCGAGGGGCGCCTGCCCGTGAGACGTCTCGACGATGCGCGCGTCGCCGTTCAGCCCCCGCACCACCGAGCGCACCAAGGCGAGGTGATCGGGCGCGACGTCCCGCGCCTTGTTGATCACGACCACGTCGGCGAACTCGATCTGTTCCACCAGCAGGTCGACCAGGGTGCGGGTATCCTCCGTGCCCGCCGTCTCGCCGCGGTCGCGCAGGAAGTCGTTCGAGCCGTAATCCTTGAGCAGGTTCACGGCGTCCACCACCGTGACCATCGTGTCGAGGCGGGCGACGTCGGACAGGGCCATCCCGTCCTCGTCGCGGAACGAGAAGGTCGAGGCCACCGGCAAGGGCTCGGCGATGCCGGTCCCCTCGATCAGCAGGTAGTCGAACCGGCCCGCCTCCGACAGGCGCCGCACCTCGGCGAGCAGGTCGTCGCGCAGGGTGCAGCAGATGCAGCCGTTGGTCATCTCCACGAGCTTCTCGTCGGTCCGCGAGAGGTCGGCGCCGCCCTCGCGGACGAGATCGGCGTCGATGTTCACCTCGCTCATGTCGTTGACGATCACCGCGACCCGCCGGCCCTCGCGATTGTTCAGGACGTGGTTGAGCAGCGTGGTCTTGCCCGCGCCCAGGAAGCCGGACAGCACAGTGACGGGAAGGCGCGAATCGTGGGTCTGCATGGAGGTGGCCGATGGCGTGGCTGTGATGAAGCGACGCCTAATGGTTATGTAATAACATTGCCTCGTCAACCGGTGAGCCATCGACGTGCACGCTCAGGATATCCGTCCGGTCAACGGGTGATGGGCTTCCTGATCTCGTAATCGCGCATACCCGGTCCCGGCCCTCTGATCTCCAGATTTCCCGCATCGCCGAGAGCCTGGATACGGCCGAACAGAATGATGTCGCCGACCATCTGACCGGGTGGGTCCACCTCGACGGTCAGATGGTGCATCGTGCGCCCGATGACTCTTGCAGCGACTTCCCAGTCTGGCGTGGCTTGCGAGATGAGCACAGCATCGAACTGCGTGAGAGGCGCCGACATCAAGCGGCCGTCGCGCACGATGCGCAATGGGGCATCCTCGCTCCTCAATGCCGCCCACGCAGCCGCTGCGGCGTCGCACTCGGCCTGAGAGAACACCCGTCGCTTGTCCCTCAGGCCAGACGCGACGATGTCCTCACACCGCATGATCCCAAGCGACCAGGGCCTTCGGATGCCGTCACGCGTGACGAAGTCGAGGTTCGTCGCGTCGATGACATCGAAGGGGCGACCCTGCATCCGGAAGGCGAATTCGAGAAAACTGGCGTGTTCGGCCGGGTCGCTCAGGCAGACCCAGTAGACGGGATGCACCCTCGCCGACGTGGCTTCCACCCACGGCTCTTCCACGTCGCGCTCATCGGCGTAGGGATCGGGCCGCAAGACGGCTCTGAGCCAAGCGTGTCGCACCTCTGGGTCCGGCGGATTGATGGGGCCGAAATCGAGGGAGCCCGAGAGCGCGATGACGCGCGCTTCGTCGCCTTGTGACTGGAGGGCGTCACGGATGGTGTCCGCCCGGCTCACACCCCACGTCACGTGGACGACTTCGTCCTCACCGGGCATCTGCGATCCTCATCGCCGCATGGTGTCGGGGCGGCTGATAGCATTGTCACCACGCGATCTGGCTGTGATGTGATCCCGCTGGGCTGTTGTGTAACGTTTGGTGACAGCACCCCGGGGTGTCGTGATCCCGCTTCGCCGAGCGATGGTTCCGCGTCGGGTTTCGGACGAAGGCGAGACAAGGGTGGACGACCGTGCTGGGTCGGATGCGGTTGGTCTCCCTTGAGGATGACGGCTGAAAAAGCAGTGGGGCTCCTCCCGGCCCTTGCCAGTCAACGTGACAGGAATCGGTCGCGCTCGAAGGCAGAGATCCTTCGCAGGCGTCTTAAGGACGCTGTCCGGGTCGTCTATGCCGGCGCCATCGGGCGTACCGACTGAGGGGCAATGGCAACGAGGAGAAGCGGCGTACCTTCTTCCTCAAAGCCTACGCCATGTTTTGCGCCGACCAGATCGACGGCTTGCCCGAGCGATTTGATGCGTGCCGCGCTGCGGCCAAGGCCCTCACGGCCCACGACCGCCTTCCCCAGGTCGATGCATTCTTCGCGAATACGGGCGCCGACATCCGCCTCCCTATCGAGCCACGCCAGGATCACGCCGCCTGTATCGCCTCCTGGATTACGGTCCTGAAGAACGACAAGCGCGCGATCTTTCAGGCGGCCAGCAACGCCGAGCGCGTAGTGATCTTCCTGCACGGCTCGCAGCCCGGCCATGACCGGGCCCCGTCGAGGGCGAGGATTGCGACTCCGCCGACCTGCGAGAGGTGGCGTAAGCCCTCCGAAGATGTCGCCGCGACACGGCGACATCTTCAAACCATCCTTGATTTAAGTAGGACTAAGTGATACCTTTTGCCATGTCAGAGGCACCGACATGACGCGGGTTTTCAAGACGCGCTGGTTCAGCAAGCAGGCCAAAAAGGCGAAGATTTCAGATGACGAATTATGTGAGGCAATTTCGGAAACAATGAAGGGACAAGCTGACGACTTGGGCGGCGGTGTCTTCAAGAAACGCCTTAACAAGAACATGCACAGAAGTATCATTCTGGCGAAAGGCGAAAGTTTTTGGATCTACACATATATTTTCGCGAAGAAGGACCGCGATAATATCGATGATGACGAGTTAGATGGCTTTCGTAAGCTTGCCAAGATATATGAGAATAAATCAGTCGCTGATATCGCTAAAGAGATAGCCGCAAGGCAACTGGTGGAGATTTGTCATGAGCAGCAGGCGTAAATTCAAGAGCGACGCCTTCGAAGCTATACACAGCGCAGCCGAGGGCATGTTCATCGCAGGAACGATCGATAAGGCGACAATGCGCCAGTTCGATGAGAGCTGTTTGACACTACCTGAACCGATCGAACCTGCGGTCATCAAGCAACTGCGTGAGGCGAACAACGTCAGCCAGCCGGTCTTCGCGCGCTATCTCAACACCAGCGAAAGCACCGTCGCGAAGTGGGAGAGTGGGCTCAAGAAGCCGACTGGGAGCGCGCTAAAATTGCTTTCGCTCGTTCGGCGGCACGGCATTCAGCACATCGCCTGATACGCTCAATATCACACCGCCCGCTCGGTGATCGCAGGTATCTCGCGATGCTGCCGCTTGGCGTTTTGGTCGTTCATGCCTTTGAGCTGCGGACCCAACAAAAACGCCAACGCGACATCGAGATCGCCACGAAGCGGCTTTGAGCATGGAAGGTTTACCTGTGGAAGCCCAGACCTTCAGCGACGTGTTCGACGCCATCGCCGACACCCAGGCCGAAGCCGCCAACATGAAGGCTCGGGCCGATCTGCTCACTGCTCTCGTGACACGCGTGGAGGCATGGAACGTCCCCCACGAGGTAGCTGCCAGGAGGCTCGGGGTCACACGACCCCGGCTCAATGATCTGCTCCGAGGCAAGCTCGGCAAATTCAGCTTGGACGCCCTCGTGGGTCTGGCGACCGGCGCCGGTCTGACCCTGGAAATTCGCATTGCCGATAAGGCCTGAGCATTGCGTGAGGACCGGAGTCCTCTGAATATCGCACCCGCCGAAACGGGCTCCCGCACAGGAGGCCGACGGGGGCCGCAGCGGCGTTTTCGCGTTGATCCAGCGTCGTGCCGTGGACCGGGTCGAGGATGCGCCGTACCCCCGTCTCCCCGCGCCCGATCCGCTCACCGGGTCAGCGGCTTGCCTCGCTCACCAGCCGATCGAGCCGCATCCGCGTGATCGCGGCAATCTCATCGAGGGCGACAGATTCCTCCTCGTCGCGCGAGCGTAGGAGGCGCGCTTTGAACAGCGCGAGGATCTCGCTTCGGTTTCGGCCACGCACGGCAACGATGAACGGAAAGCCGAATGTCTGTCGGTATGCCGCGTTCAACTGGTCGAAAGTGTCCGCGTCCTCCTGCGGCATCCGGTCGAGCCCCGCAGCACCCTGCTCGCTCACGGACTCGGCGGTCATGCTCTTCGCCCGCGCCTCTGGGCCGGCGAGTTCCGGATGACCGTTGAGGAAAGCCAGACGCCGATCCGGCGGGGCGGCGCGTACCGCATCCATCATCGCCGCATGCAGGTCCGAGACGCTGCCGAAGGGGCGGCCCAGCCAAGCCGCCTCAGCCACCCAGGCGGCGTGCTCGAACACCCCACCGAGCAGGGCGACGAAGGCGTCCCGCTCGAGGCGGTTAATGGCGGCGATGTCGGGCATGGGGCCTCAGCTGCCGCGATAGGTGGTGAAGCTGCCCGGCGCGCAGAGCATCGGCACGTGGTAATGCTGCTTGGCGTCGAAGATCGCGAAGCGAACCACCGGGTCGTCGATGAAGATATCGGCCTCGGCCGTGCCAGACCGGGCCCTCAGGTAGTCGGTGACGTGGAACACCAGCTCGTACTGACCGACCTTGGCCTCGTCGCCGGGTAAGATCGGCTTGTCGGTGCGGCCATCGGCATTGGTGACGACGCTTTTCACGAGGCGCCACTTGCCGTCCTCCAGCATCGAGAAGTCGATGCGCACCCCGCCGGCCGGGCGGCCGCGGTCGGTGTCGAGGACGTGGGTCGAGATGCCGGCCATGATCTTCGGTGTCCTGAGCGAGAGAGGGGGTCTATCCGTTCCGGGGACGGTCCGTGCCGGGCTCAGCTGCCGCGATAGTACGAATAGCCCCAGGGCGTGAGCAGCACCGGGAGGTGGTAACGCTGGCCGGTGTCACGGATCTGGAAGCGGATCGGCACGAGGCTCAGGAAGTTCGGGCTGGGGAGCGTCACGCCAAGCTTCGCGAAATAGTCTTCGAAATGCATCACGAGCTCGTAGTGGCCAGCCTTGAAGGCGTCGTCGACGAGCAACGGGTCGGCCGGGCGCCCGGTCGCCGTGGTGGTGATGGTTTTGAGTGGCTTGTAGCCCTCGCCCTCGAGCCTCGCGAGATCACAGACCATCCCGGCGGCCGGCGTGCCGTGGAAGTTGTCGATCGCGTGCAGGGTCAAACGCGGCGAGAGGCCAGTCTGCGAGGTCGGGGCGGTCGTTAGCGCGCCCGGTTTGGCCGGAGGGCTCGTGGGCGCGCCCTGGGCCATCACCGCGCTTGCGGAAGCCACCGCCGCGGTGCCGAGGCCGACGCCGACCAGGCTGCGCCGCGTCAGTTCGGATCGCTTTGAAGGATGATCCAAGGTTGGCTCCTGGTGTTGGTGAGATCACGCCGGCTCATGTGCGGCGCGGGCCGTCGCGCGCCGCTTGAGTTCGGGGATCGCGGGCGGGACGAAGGCGAGGATCAGCGCGAGTGAGAGGGCCTCGACGGCCGCGACGATCCATAGACCGACCGAGACCGAGCCGGTCAGCTCGCGCAGGTAGCCCATCACCGCTGGGGCGCCGAAGCCCGCGAGGTTGGCGACCGAGTTGATGAGCGCGATGCCGGCCGCCGCGGCGGAACCTGCCAGGAAGCGCCCGGGGATCTGCCAGAAGACGGGGATCGCGCTCATGGTGCCGACGATCCCCACCGCGAGCGTGATCATCGCCAGGATGGGGGCGCTCGATACGAGGAGGCCGGTCAGCGCGATCGCGGCGGCCCCGACGAACGCCGCCACGCCGCAATGGAGGCGTGCCTCGCCCGTGCGATCCGAGTCGCGCCCGTTGAGGATCATCCCCGCACCGCCGCACAGGTAGGCCGCCGACATGATCCAGCCGACGGTGAGGGGGTCGGTGAAACCGGCGTCGCGCACCACGCTCGGTCCGAAGAAGGTCAGCGCCGAATTCGCCGTGACGATGCAGAAGAAGATCGCGATGCATTGCCAGACGCGGACGTCCTTCAGCGAAGCGAAGATGCGGTGCTCGCGTGGGCCTTGGGCGGCCGCGTCGCGGGCGAGGTCGGCCTCGACCAGCGACCGCTGCTTGGGCGTCAGCCATGTGGCCTTGGACGGCCGGTCGGTCAGGTAGAGCAGCGTGACGAGGCCCGCGAGGATCGAGGGGATGCCCTCGAGCAGGAATACCCACTGCCAGCCCGCCCAGCCGTTGACGCCGTTCATGCCGTTGAGGATGCCGCCGGCGAGCGGACCGCCGATGACGCCGGCCAGCGCCGAGGCCGACATGAACAGGCCGAAAACCTTGGCGCGCCGTTCGCTTGGGTACCAGTATGTCAAGTACAGGATGACACCCGGATAGAAGCCGGCTTCGAAAACCCCGAGGAAGAAGCGCAGGAGGTAGAAGAAAGCGGGCGTGGTGACGAACATCATTGCTACGCAGCAGATGCCCCACAAGAAGGTAATCCGTGCAATAGTTTTTCGGGCGCCAATATGTTCCAATAACAAGTTGCTCGGCACCTCGCAGATGAAGTAGCCGATGAAGAAGATCCCCGCGCCGATGCCGTAGACGGTCTCGCTGAATTTAAGGTCGGCCAGCATCTGAAGCTTGGCGAACCCGATGTTCACCCGGTCGATCCAGGACAGAACCCAGAGGGCCATCAGGAACGGGAGCAACCGCAGGGTGATACGGCGGTAAGTGCTGTCAAGCGCGGCAGGGGCCGGCGCATCGGAGGCCGAGTACGACTGGATCGTCATCGATCGCCCCTGAAGATCACACTCATCACCTGTGTCGAGGGCTGGCCGCGCTTGGCGATTGCAATATGTGAGCCACCCCGAGGGTGAAGGCACCTCCCACGCCGAGGATGCATCGCCGCGTGGGGGGCATGAAACTCATTGGGCGCGCGTTCAGAAGCCGTAGAGCTTGGCCGGGTTGGCCACGAGGATCCGGTTCCGCACCGCCTCATCGGGGGCCCAGTTCGCCAGGAGATCGAGGAGCACGGCATCGTCCGGCTTCGCATCGGCGGGGGAGGTTGGATGCGGCCAGTCGCTGCCCCAGACGAGGCGCTCGGGGGCGAGCTGCACGTAGGCGCGGGCGAGGCGGCTGCGATCCGCGTAGCTCGGCGGCCCGACCTTCGAGAGAATGTAGGCGCCGGTGAGCTTGACCCACGCTCCGTGCGTCTCGATCAGGTCGGCGATGACCTTGAAGCCCGGATGATCGGGGCCGGCGGGCTCCGGGAGATGGCCCATGTGGTCGAAGACGACCGGTACCGGCAGGCCCTTCAGAGTGTCGGCCAACTCCACGATCCTATCGCCGTCAGTGACGAGCTGGATGTGCCAGCCGAGGTCGGCGATCTTGCGGGCGACCGGCACCATGTCTGTGAGGGGCGCCCCGCCCGGCAGGCGCGTGCCGAACCGAACGCCGCGGATGCCGGCCCGGTCCAGGCGCTTCAGGTCCTCGGGCGTCACCGAGGCGTCCAGCATCGCGATGCCGCGCGCCGTCGGCCCGAACTCCTTCACGGACTGAACGAGGAGGCTGTTGTCGACCCCGTAGGTCGAGGGCTGCACCACGACGTGTCTGGTGATGCCGAGGCGCTGCATCAGCAGACGGTAATCGGCGACGGTCGCATCCGGCGGTCGCAGGGTGGCGCCAGGCGCGGCCGGGAAACGCGCATCGTAGAGGTGATGATGGCAATCCGTGGCCCCCGGCGGCACGGTGAATGTCGGCCGGTCCGTGCCCGAGGACCAGGGCACGGTCTGGGCCGAGGCGGGCCGCACTCCTGCGCCGATGGCGGCGCCGGCCATCAGGACCGCGAGATGTTCGCGGCGGGTCATCGCAATCGTCATCCGTCCGGTCCGTTCAGTGATGCGAGAAGAGGGTTTGGCCGGGAGCCGGCATCCGCGCCGTGAGGATGCTTCCGGTCTGGGATTCGGTGATGAACAGGGACGTGCCGTCCGGGCCGCCATAGGCGACGTTGGTCGTCGAGATTCCGGCGGGGGACCGCACCCGCAGCAGGGGCTCGGCGAGCGGCGACAGCCGCCAGATCGACCCGAAACCGGTATGCGCGACGATGAGACAGCCCTCGGCGTCCAGCGCGATGCCGTCCGGGCCACCGAGGCCGCCGTGCAGCTGTGAGAAGACGCCGACCTTCGCAACGAGACCGCTGGCGTTCAGGGGGATGCGCCAGATCTGCTGAGTGCGGGTCACGGCCACGAACAGGTTGTTCATGGCATCGTCGATGACGATGCCGTTGGGGCTCGGCACAGTGTCCACGAGGCAGGTCAGTTCGCCTGACGGGCGCAGGCGGTAAACCCGGCCGGTCGGGTCCTGCAGCCCGGTCTGGCCCTGATCGGTGAAGTAGAGGTCGCCATTCCTGGCGAAGGTCAGGTCGTTGACCCCTCGGAAACCTTCCGAGCCCGCCGTTTCCAGGAACGGCGTCACCGCCCCGGTGTCGGGGTCGAGGAGCATCAGGCCGCGCTTGTAGCAGGTGATGAAGATCCGCCCGTCCTGGTGGATCTTCATGCCGTTCGGCCAGCCGTCGTATTCGGCGACGAGTTCCCACTCGCCGGCAGGGTCGATGCGGAAGATCCGGCCGAAGGGGATGTCCGTGACGTAGAGGCGCCCGGCGCGGTCGAAGACGGGGCCTTCGAGGAAGGAATCGATGGCGTGTCCGCCGCGGTTGGCGTTGGCCCAGGCCGTCGGCCGGGCCTTGCGGAAACGATCGGGCAGCCGCGTGAAGACCTCGGCCGTCACCATCGGCGGGGGAGCGAAGAACGACATCGCGTGTCCTCGGTGTTGGGGGTGGGGAATGTGGCTCAGGCGGCCAGCGCCGCGGTCCGAGCCTCGCGGGCATGGGCGCGGCTGATCAGGATCACGCTGATCGCCGCGGCGGCATCGAGGGCGGCGACCGGAAGCATCCCGAGGGGGAAGCTTCCCGTCGCGTCCTTCACGAGGCCGACGATGTTCACCATCAGGCCGCCGCCGATCAGGTTCGAGATCGCGTTGATGCCCGCAAGGCCGGCCGCCAGCGTCCCCGGCGACAGCCAACCGGCGGAGAGCGCCCAGAAAGGCCCCTTGAAGGAGTAGGCGCCGACGAGGGCGAAGGTCACGGCCAGGACGGCGGTGGCGATGCCTCCGGTCAGGTTGAGGTACGCCAGGCCGAAGGCCGCGAGCAGCAGCGGGATCGCCGTGTGCCAGCGCCGCTCGCCCTGCCGGTCGGAGTGGCGGCCCCAGAGCACCATCAGAATCGTGGCGAAGCCGTAGGGGATCGAGTTGACGAAGCCGGTCTGCAGGTTGGTCAGCCCGAACGACTTGATCATCTGCGGCTGCCACACCGACAGGACACTCCCCGTCGCGGAGGCACCGGAGCAGACCAGCGCCATCGTCAGGAAGTACTTGTTCCGGGCCAGTTGCCAGAGGGAGATGTGGCCGATGGGCTTGCGCCGCGCCGCCTCCTCGTCGAGGCGCCCGACGAGCCATGCGCGCTCCTCATCCTTCAGCCAGTTGGCATCGCGGGGCCGGTCGGTCAGCACGAACAGACAGGTGATGCCGAGGAGGACGGTGGGCAGGCCCTCCAGCACGAACAGCCATTGCCAGCCCTTGAGCCCGAGCATCCCATCGAGTTCGAGGAGCGAGACGGACAGGGGCGAGCCGACGAAGGTCGCCAGCGGGATCGAGACCGTGAACGTCGCCAGGACCCGGGCCCGGTACTCGCTCGGCAGCCAATAGGTCAGGTAGAGGATCGCGCCCGGGAAGAACCCGGCCTCCGCCGCGCCGAGGACGAAGCGCATCACGTAGAGGGAATGGGGCCCGGTCACGAGGGCCATGCCCATGGTGACGAAGCCCCAGGTGATCATGATCCGCGCGATCCAGCGCCGCGCCCCGACCTTCTGCAGGGCGAGATTGCTCGGCACCTCGATCAGGAAGTAGGAGACGAAGAACAGGCTCGCCGCGAAGCCGAACGTGGCCGGGGTCAGCCCGAGATCCTTGTTCATCTGCAGGGCGGCGAAGCCCACGTTGACCCGATCCAGCAACGCGCAAAAATAGCAGAGCATCAGGAACGGCACGAGCCGCAGGATGACCCGGCGCATGGTCGCGAACTCAAGCGGATGCTTGGCTTGCTCGGAGACGTTCACGTCCCAACCTCCCTCTTATTCGAGATGTGGCTCGCGTGACGTCCCGCGCCCTTGAGCCTTTGTGGTTTGGGGCGGCAGGGGATCAGATCCCCTCGCAGCCCGCCTCCGCGAGGGCGCGCTCGACCCAGGAGCGATCCACGGTGCCCGCCTTGATCGCCGCCATGGTCTTGGCCTCGCCCTGCTGCTTCTTGTCAGCGGCGGCGAAGACTTCCTCGGTCTGGTCGAAGGGCACGCAGACGAAGCCGTCGTCGTCACCGACGATCAGGTCGCCGGGCTCGATCACCATGCCCTCGATGGCGATGGTGGCGTTCATCTCCCCAGGCCCGTGCTTGTAGGGGCCGCGATGGGTGATGCCGGCGGCGAAGACCGGGAACGCGCCGCTGCGGATCCAGCCGTAGTCGCGCACCGCTCCGTTCACGACGACGCCGGCCATGCCGATGTGCTGGGCGTGGGAGAGCATGAGCTCGCCCATCAAGGCGTTCGTCAGATCGCCGTCTCCGTCGATGACGAGCACGTCGCCCGGCTTCGCGCGGTTCAGGGCGGCCTGTACCATCAGGTTGTCGCCGGGGCGCACCCGCACCGTGAGGGCGACACCGCAAAGCACACCGCCGGCATGAAGCGGGCGGATCCGCGCGCCGCCGTGGCTCATGCGGCTCATGGAATCGCTGATGTTGGCGACTGCGATGCCCTTGAACTTTTCGACGGTGGCGGTGTCGACCGTGCGGGTGCGGGGATGGATCTTGAAACCGATGGCCATGATGGTCGTCCTTCGATGCAGGGGGGCAGATGCGGCGTCAGGCGACGGGCTTGAGGCCGGCCTTGAGCACCATGGCGTCGAGGGCCTCCTGGTAGGTCCGGGGGACGACGCCCTTGAAGTGATCCTTGAGGCCGAGGCTCTCCTTCCAGCGCAGGCGCTGGGCGACGGCGCGGGCCATGATCGGCTCGACCCCGGCATCGGCGACGGCGTCGGCCGACATCTCCAGTTCCTCGGCCCGGCGTTTGGCGTGGATCGCCCCCGACGGCGTGAGGCTCTGGACCGTATCCATCCACGGGCGGGCGAGGGTCTTGGAGGCCGAGGCGAGGACGACCTCGTCGATCCCGTATTGCCGGGCGGCGAGCAGCATCTCGTCGGTCAGCGCCTCGATCCCCTTGATCAGGACCGAGCGGATGATCTTGATCCCGGAGGCGGTGCCGAGCACCGAACCGGTGAACTCGATCTGCATCCCCCATGGCACGAGGAGGTCGCACACCCGCTCGCCGGCCGGGCCGCTCGACAGCATCCGCATGGAATAGCCATGCAGCGGCGTGCCCTCGATGGAGCCGTCGCCGAGAAGAGCGCCGGTCGCCTCGAGCTTCCGGGCGACGGTCTGTTTGATCTTCGGCGTGGCCGAGGCGAAGTCGAGGAAAGTGTGCCGGGCCGTGAGCACCGGGGCGAAGGCGTCGGCGCTTTCCAGGGAGGAGGCGCCGGGCGTGAAGCTCACAATCAGGTCGGCGGCCTCGGCGAGCTCCGCGTTCGAGCGGACGAGGGTGACACCAGCATCCCTGGCCCGCGCCTGGATGAGATCCGCGTAGGGGCCGTCGAAGGCGTACTTGTCGTAGCAGGCGATTGCGTCGAGGCCGGCGCCGCGCAGGCCGGCGCCGAGCGTGCTGCCGATCTCGCCGTAGCCGACGAGGCCGAGCCGGAATTGTGTGCGATCTGCCATGGTGTGCTCCTGTCGGGCTATGCGGTGAGGGGGATGGTTCGCCGACCGGCAAGCGGACTGGCGGTGAGGTGGTCGCGGAGGATTTCGACGGGGTGGGGCAGGCGCAGGCCATCGATGAGCTTCACCTGCGAGCGGCAGGAGTAGCCGTCGGCGAGCAGGCGGCCCGAGAGGCCCCTCTTGGCGACGTGTTCGGCCCAGCTCAGGCTGTAGATCCGCTCCGACATCGCCCGGTGCTCGGCATCATGGCCGTAGGTGCCGGCCATGCCGCAACAGCCCGAGGGCAGCACCGACAGGCGCAACCCCAGTGCGGCGAAGACCTCGGTCCAATCGGCGAGCGCCGGCTGCGCCGTCGCCCTTTCGGTGCAGTGGGGCAGCAGCCAGTAGGGCTCGGTCTCGGAGAGCGCGGGAGCTGCCTCCAAGCGGCTGGCGAGCCATTCCTGGACAAGGTGGACCTGCGGCAGGTCCCGCCCCGGCAGGGCCTGCCGGTACTCGGAGCGGTAGGTCAGCGTCATCGACGGGTCGAGACCGACGAGGGCGACACCGGTCGCGGCGAGCCGGCCGAGATCGTCGGCATTCACCGCCGCCAGACGCGCGAACCGGCCGAGGAAGCCGTGGACATGCAGCGGCTTGCCGTTCGGGCGGTAGGGCGCGAGCCACGGCCGCAACCCGAGGCCGATCAACAGGTCGAGGAGGGCGAGGAGGACCGGTGTATCGTAGTGGCTCGTGAAGGCGTCCTGAACGACGATGACGCTCGTCAGGCGCTCGGCCTCCGGGAGACCTTCCAGGGTCTTCACATCGGCGAAGGCGACGCCGCGGGCGCTCAATTCGCTCCGCAGATCGAGGTCCGACAGCTTCGGGATATGGACGAGCCCGACCATCTCCGTGAGCCCAAGGGACGTCACGGCATTCGCGAGCCGCGGCGCCTTCGCCAGCAGGGGCACGGCGGCCTCCAGGGCGGCGACCGCGTGGTGTCGCAAGGGTCGCAGGTAGCGGCCGTGGTAGAGTTCGAGGAATTTCGCCCGGAAGGTCGGCACGTCGACCTTGATCGGGCACTGCCCGGTGCAGGATTTGCAGGCGAGACAGCCTGCCATCGCCTCGTGGACCTCGTGCGAGAAGTCGTCCCGCCGGCGCAGGGTCGCGGCGAGGCGGGCCGGGAAGGTGAGCCAGCCCGGCCGGGCACGCAGGCGCCGGGCTTCCTCCAGCGGGTCGCGCCCTTCGAGGGCCAGGCGACGCAGCCACTCGCGCATCAGCTGGGCGCGGCCTTTCGGCGAGTGCCGGCGCTCGCGGGTGCCCTTCCAGGACGGGCACATCGCCTCGTCCGGGTCCCAGCTGAAGCAGGCGCCGTTGCCGTTGCAGTGGAGCGCCTCGTCGTAGCCGGCCCGGACGTCCTCCGGGATTGCCCGGTCCCGCGACCCCTTGGTCGGCACGCCGTCGACGGTCAGCAGCGCGTTGCCTTCGGGGGCTGCGATCTTGCCAGGATTGAACTGGTTGCGCGGATCGAACGCCGCCTTCACCGCCTGCAGGACGGGGTAGAGCGGGCCGAAGAACCTTGGTGAGAACTCGGAGCGCACGCCCTTGCCGTGCTCGCCCCAGAGCAGCCCGCCGTAGCGCTGGGTCAGGGCGACGACGTCCTCGGTGACCGCGCGGACCAGCGCCTCGGCGCCGGGCGCCTTCATGTCGATGGCCGGGCGGACATGGAGCACCCCGGCATCGACATGGCCGAACATGCCGTAATCGAGCCCGCGCCGGTCCAGGGCGCCGCGGAACTCCGCGATGTAGTCGGCCAGATGCTCCGGCGGGACGGCGGTGTCCTCGACGAAGGCGATGGGCCGCCGGTCACCCTTGGTGTTGCCCAGCAGGCCGACGGCCTTCTTGCGCATGGCGCAGAGCCGATCGACGTCTGCCTCGCCTCGGGCGACCGTGTAGCCCCGGCGGCCGTGGGCCCGGCCAGCCTCGTCCAGGGCCGCCGTGAGCCGGGCGAGCGCCGTCTCGACCGCCCCCTCGTCGTCGCCGACGAACTCGATCAGGTTGACGCCCCGGGCCCGCTCGCCTCCGTCCTCCGGGAAGTAGGCGGCGACGCCCTCCCAGATGGGGTCTTCCTGGGCGAGCCCCAGCACCTTGGAATCGACCGTCTCGACCGAGGCCGCACCGAACGCCACGAACGCACGAGCATCGCGCAGGGCCGCGTCGAAGCTGTCGTAGCGGAGGTTCACCAGCGCCACGTGGCTCGGCAGCGGAAGGACGTTGAGCGTTGCCTCGGCGAGGAGGCCAAGCGTCCCCTCCGAACCGCACAGCACGGCGTTGAGGTCGAAGCGTCCGTCCTCGCGGCGCAGGTGAGCGAGGTCGTAGCCGGTGAGGCAGCGGTTCAGCGGCGGAAAGGTTTGTGCGATGAGCGCGGCGTTCTCACGCTGAAGCTTGTCCACCTCCCGGTGGATGGCACCCGCAAGATCGGGACGGCTCTGGGCCGCCTCCAGCCCGGCCGCGTCGAGGGGTTCGGAGTGCCAGACCGTGCCGTCGGCGAGCACCGTGGTGAGGGCGAGCACGTGGTCGCGGGTCTTGCCGTAGAGGCAGGAACCCTGGCCGCAGGCATCCGTCGAGATCATCCCGCCGATGGTGGCGCGGTTCGAGGTGGAGAGTTCGGGGGCGAAGAACAGGCCGTGCTCGGCCAAGGCCGCATTGAGCTGATCCTTCACCACCCCCGCCTCGACTCGCGCCGTCCGGCGCGCTGGGTCGATGGCGAGGATGCGGTTCATGTGCCGCGAGAGATCGACCACGAGGCCGTCGGTCAGGGACTGGCCGTTGGTCCCGGTCCCGCCGCCGCGGGGGGCGATCCGCACGCCGGCGAACCGCTCCTCGGCCAGCAGGGTCGCGATGCGCACGAGGTCGTCGAGACCCCGCGGAAAGGCGATGGCCTGCGGCGTGATCTGGTAGATCGAGTTGTCCGTGGCGAGCACGGTGCGGTCGGCCTCGGCCAAGGTCAGGTCGCCCGCGAAGCCGCGCACCCGCAGCTCGGCGCAGAAGATCGCGTACAGCGACAGCACCTTGGACCCGGGGGAGAGAGGCGGGATCATGGCGGTCAGGCCGGGAGAGCGGCCGGGATCGCATCCCGACGGACCTGCCGGCCGAAGGCCAGCATCGTCAGGGCGCCCACGAAGAGGATTCCCCCGACCATGAGGAGCGGCGCTGTGAAGCCGCCCGAGACGTCCCGCACCAAGCCGATCAGATAGGGGCCGGCAAAGCCCCCGAGATTGCCGATCGAGACGATCATCGCGATCCCGCCCGCCGCGGCCCGCCCGGTGAGGAAGCCTGAGGGCACAGCCCAGAAGGTCGCCACGAAGGAGTTGATGCCCATCACCGCGACGCAGAGCGCCGCGATGGTGAGAAGGGGCGTCGGCGTGAGGGCGCTCGCGGTCAGCGCGGCGGCGCCCACGAACAGGGAGATCGCCGGATACACCGTGCGGTCGCGGCCTCGGTCCGAGAAGCGGCCCCAGACCACCATCGCCACCGCGCCGAAGATATAGGGGATCGCGGTCACGAACCCCACGAGGGAGGTCGCGAGCCCGAGCTGCTTGATGATCTGCGGCAGCCACAGGCCGATGCCCAGCGAGCCAATAATCGCGCAGAAGTTGATCGCCGCCAGGGTCAGCACCCGCCAGTTCCGCAGGGCCTGGGCCAGGGTCATCGGATGCTTCGTCTCGATGGCCGCCTTCTCCGCCGCGAGCGTGGCGACGAGGGCTTCGCGCTCGGCGGGCGTGAGCCATTGCGCCTTCTCTGGCCGATCCGTGAGGAGGAAGAGGCAGACGATGCCGAGGATCACTGCCGGCAGGGCTTCGAGGATGAGCAGCCACTGCCAGCCCGCGAGGCCGAAGCCTGCGACCTGCACCAAGGCCCCAGAAATCGGCGAGCCGATGATGTTCGCCACCGGGATGCCGAGAAGGAACAGCGCAGTCGCTCGCGCCCGCACCGCCGAGGGGAACCACAGGCTGAGATAGAGGAAGACACCGGGCACGAAGCCGGCTTCCCCGAGGCCGAGGAGGAACCGGGCGATGCCGAACTGGATCGGGCCCGTGACGAAGGCGGTCGCCGCCGAGACCAGACCCCAGGTGATCATGATCCGCGCGATCCAGAGCCGGGCTCCGACGCGCATCATGATGAGGTTGCTGGGGATCTCGGCGATGAAGTAGCCGAGGAAGAACAGCCCCGCGCCGATGCCGAAGGACGTCGCGGTGAGCCGGATATGCTCGTTCATCGTGAGCGCGGCGAAGCCGACATTCACGCGGTCCAGGTAGCTGACCACGTAGCACACGAAGAGAAACGGCAGGATCCGCCGCATCATCTTACGATGGAGGCTTCGCTCATCGACCGCGTGGGCCGGAGCTTGGGCCTGTTGCCCTTGCACCATGACGTCCACTCCCGAATCGCCAATTTTGAAACGGCGTTTCGTTTTTGATCGCTCAAACGGCTGGCGCTGTCAACGATGCCGTGGGCGAGGCTGTTTCACGGCTTGGTGTGGGGAGGGTCGGCGGCTATGGATCGCGCTTCCTGGACCCTGCAAAAATGGAACGGTCACGAAGCGATGGCGAAGGAGGTGCGCACGCGGCCCAATCTCGAAGGTGTGGCCTCGGCCGATCGGGTGCTGACCGTGCTGACCGCGTTCCGGCGAGGCGACGACGCCCTGGAACTCTCCGAGCTCGCCCGCCGCACGTCGCTCGTGAAGAGCACGATCATGCGGCTGTGCATCTCGCTGGAGAAGTTCGACCTGATCGAGCGCTTGGATGATGGACGCTACCGACTCGGCGTCGAGGCGGCCCGGATCGGTTCGGTCTACCAGCAATCCTTCGCCCTGGAGGAGCGGATCGTCCCCGTTCTGGAGAGGCTCGCAGCCGAGTCCCTGGAGACGGCCTCGTTCTACATTCGTCGGGGTAACCAGCGGCTGTGCCTCTTCCGGGCAGACTCGCCGTCGCCGCTCCGGATGAACGTCCGACCCGGCGACATGCGACCGATGGATGGATCCGCCATCGCCCAGGTGTTGAGGACTTTCAGCGACCGAAGGGTTTCGGAAAAGACGGCAATCGAGGTTCCCCTCTACTCCTCCGGTATCACCGACCCTCACGTGGCATCGATTGCGATGCCGGTGTTCGGGACGGAGCAGAGACTGATCGGTGCCCTCGCCCTGTCCGGTCCAGCGTCTCGACTGACGTTGGAGCAAGCCGAGGCGCTCAAGCCTCGGCTTCGAGAGGCCGGTGAACGTCTCTCGTCTGAACTCGGAGCACAGCTCTAAGAGGATGTGCTGCCCAGCAGGCCGGCCATTTTAAAAGGGCTCCGCCACTTTGGCGCATCTTACCATCGGTGTCCGCTGTTCCGTTTCTGCGCCCGGAAGCCGATCGGCAGAAACCCACCCTGTGCGGCCCTTCCGACCCAATGCGGTCGCCGAACATCCTTTGAAGAGACCTCGAAAGCGGACATCCGCGGTCTCCAAGCTTCGGCGCAGCTAGAGCCGCGACCGACCACATCGAGGCGGCCCCCACTCTCTCCCCTCATCCTGAGGTGCGGCGAAGCCGCCTCGAAGGAGGGCTCCAGGGATCGCGCGGCAGGCTGGAGCCCTCCTTCGAGGCCCGCTGACGCAGGCACCTCAGGATGAGGGGGAAGACTTGGAGAAGGCTGGCTGAACCAACTCGTTCGGGTGTGGCTCTAGACCAGGGCGTAACCCTCATCCTTGCGCTCGATCCGTCCACTCGTCGCGAGGTGCATCCCCGTCACACTCAAGCCGTCCACGGCCGCACGGTCGAGGATGCGCCGTCGCGTCGTGATCGCTTCCGCTGGATCGGTGTCCCAGATCACCGTCCAGTCCGGATGCGGCATCTGGAGAATTCGCGAGTGGACGATGTCGCCCCAGATCAGCAGGCGGTCGGAGCCGTCCGCGATCAAGACGCCCATATGTCCCGGCGTATGGCCGGGCAGCGGCACAGCATGGACACCCGGTGCAAGCTCCGCCTCGCCGGAGATACGCCGGATCCGGTCGGGATAGGCCGCCAGCACCGCCTGTGCAGTCTCGAACATCGGGCTCAAGGGAGCCGGAGCGGAGGCTCTGGCAGCCGCATCCGACCAGTAGGCCACCTCACGCTCCTGCAGCACCAGTTCCGCATTCGCGAACCGCGCGCGGCGGTCCGGCGTCAAGAGACCACCGGCATGGTCGGCGTGCAGATGGCTGAGCCAGATGGTCTCGACCTGCTCCGGCCTCACGCCCTCCGCCGCCAGTGCCGCGGTTACGCGGTCGAAGCCCGGCCCGAGGACGGTGCCGCAACCCGCATCGAGCAGCCAATGCCGTTCCCCGCATCGGATCAGAAACGCGTTGACCGGCTCCGGCGACGGGCCCTTCGCAGGAAGACCGGCCCCCTTCAACAAGGCTTGTCCGGCTTGGCTTTCGGCGGCCGGGATCATGCTCGGCTCCAGCGGAAAGAGGCCGTCCCGCAACGGCGTCACCGTGAACGCACCGACCCGGTAAGGACCGCTCGGGGCCGCGGCGACAACAGGACCCTGCAACCCCAGGGGCAGCAGGGCGGACGCGGCCAAGAGGCTGCGGCGGGAGAGGTGAAGCGACATGGCCGGCTCCGTGGCGAGGGGACAGCACCATCCTCCGGATCGTGACGGGATCAGACCAGGGCAGTCCTCCCGCTGAAGCCCGGGCATTCTTCCCGTCCGAGTGAGCGATGGCTTGCGCAGCCCGACGGTCCCGGTGCCAAATCAGAGCCTCGCTTCGAGCCCGGCTGCTTGATCCATGAGCCTACCCACGCATCTCGGTCTGCGCCTTCTCGCTGTGGCCGCGCTCTGCCTGGTGGGGGCGATCGCATGGGCCACCTGGGACGCTCACGCGAGCCTCCGCTGGGAGGCTGCCATGTCGGCAGATCGGATCGCCGCGCAGCTCGCGCGTCAGCCGGGCCTCGGAAGCGCCGGACCAGCGGCCATGCCCGCCAGCGCACCGCAGGCCGGGCCGGCCATCGTCACGCTCCTGCCGGGCATCTGCGCCGACATTCATCTCGGCGTGGAATTGCCCCGCCGCTTCTGCGGTGACTGGGACGGCCTCGATGCCGCGCCTACGTGGTTCCGCGAAGCCCTCGTCTGGGAGGCTGCTGCCGCGCCGACGATCCGGGCGATCGTGTATCGCGAACGCACCATCGGCAGTGTCACGGCATGGCCCGATCCGATGGCATCGGCGGCTCGTCTCTGGCGGCGCACGCGCCTCGCAGGCGGACTGGCCCTTGGTTTGGCGGCGGCGACGCTCCTTCTCAACTGGCTCGCCGTGACGCGCCTCGTCGCACCGGTCGGGCGGATCGTGCACGGGCTGGAAAACCTCGACACGGCCGGCACACGCCCGCCGCTGCCAAGCTTTGCCGCCACCGAGTTCGACCGGATTGCCCGCGCCTGCAACGCCCTCGCCGACCGGCTTGCCCATAGTGAGGCCGAGCGCGCGGGCCTGATGCAGCGGCTCGTCACGGTCCAGGAAGAAGAGCGGCAGGCCCTCGCGCGCGATCTGCACGATGCCTTCGGCCAGTGCTTGGCCGCTGCGGGGGCACGTGCCGCGGCGATCGAACTGGCTGCGCCCCCGGAGCGCGACGATCTTCGCGAGGACGCCCAGGGTATCGAAGCCATCATCGCCACCATGCGGGAGAGCCTGCGTGGAGCCCTGGCCCGCCTCGAACTGCCCGATCTCACCGAGGCCGGATTGGAGGAGGCGCTGCGTGGCCTCGTGGCAAATTGGCGAGGACAACTGAGGTCCGGGCCGGCCCTGCATCTCGATGTCAGGGGGGATCTCACCGACATACCCGAGAATGTGGCGGCGAGCCTCTATCGGATCGCGCAGGAACTGCTGACGAACGCCTTGCGCCACGGGCGGCCGAGCCGGATCTTCCTGCGGCTCGGCCGGTCGGAGGCCGGACCCCGAACAGTGACGCTGACACTCGACGATGACGGCGGGGGCGATGTCTCCTAAGCCGCGTCTCACACGGGCCGTGGGCTCGTCGGCATCCGAGCGCGGCTCGCCGCGCTGGGCGGAAGCTTTTCGCTCAGCGGCACCGGTTCAGGCATCCGTGCCTGCGCATCCGTGCCGACCGCCGGCTGAGATCGCCCCATGGCCACGACCATCCTGCTCGTCGATGACCATCCCGTCGTGCGCGAGGGCTATCGCCGCCTGATCGAGCGACAGCCGGGCTTCGTCGTGGTCGCGGAAGCCGAGAACGCGGCAATGGCCTATTCCCATTACAAGGCTCACAAGCCCGATCTCGTGATCCTCGACCTGTCGCTGCCAGGCCCCAGCGGAATCGAAGCCATCCGTCACATCCGCCAGTGGGATGGGTCTGCTCGCATCGTCGTGTTCAGCATGCGCACCGGGGCAATGATCGCGCGCCAAGCCTTCGCCGCCGGGGCGAGCGGGTATGTCAGCAAGGCGAGCCCACCCCGTGAACTGCTGGCGGCGGTTGCGACCGTGCTCCGCGGCGAGCAGGCGATGAGCGCCGACATCGCGCGCGCGATCGCTCAGGACGAGGTGGCCGGCGGGCGCACGGCGCTCGACGACCTCAGCCCGCGGGAGTTCGAAATCTTGAGCCTGACCGTCGGCGGGATGACCGCCCAAGCCGTCGCCGAGGCCCTGTGTCTGAGCCTTAAAACGGTGCACAACAACCTCTCGGTGATCCGCGCCACTCTTGGGGCACGCACCGATGCCCATCTCGTCTGGATAGCGATCGGGGCTGGGCTGGTATCGCCCTCGGAGGAACTGTCGCTGAAGGAGCCCTAGCACTTCGTCTGCTTTGACGACCTTTCGATAGCGACCCAACTCAGCCGTCCATGCGCGATCGTTTGGATCCCGAAAGCAGGCGTGTGTTCCAATACGGACACTCGCTTCGTATGGTCGCGCCGGATCGATCCTTCTGCACGGCCTCGCGAACGGTGACGGTCTATCGTGTTCTCCAAGGACCGGGCAGACGGTGTTGTTCGCCCGGTCCTCGCCATCCAAAGCTCGCGACCGCTCCTTCGCGATTCGGCTGATCCCCATCAGAAGGCGTAGCGCACCCCGCCGCGAACCGCCTGGATCGTATCGCTGGAGGCGAGTTCCGCGTCGTAGGCGATGAAGCCCTGGAGGCGGGGGGCGAGCTCCATGCCGAGACCCGCCGAGACGAGGGCGCGGTCCCGGTCGAGCCGCCGTCCGGTCACGAGGAACGGCACGGTCGGCGCCAGCGTGAAGCTCGCGCTGATCGTCCGGTTCACGTCCGCGAAGTCGTGGACGTAGGCCGCCTTCACCCAGAGCGAGACGGGCTTGCCCGCGACGGCCGTGGCCGTCTCGATCCGTCCACCGACCAGGGTCCGCGCGGACAGGAAGTCCTTGCCCGCGACGGTCAGGTCGAACAGGCCGCCGCCGGTCTCGCGGACGCGATCCTGGCTGAACGTGTTCACCTGATAACCGACGAGGGGGACGATCTGCGTCGCGGTGGCGACGGGCACCCGGTAGCCGAGTTCACCTGCCGCGATGAATTGGTCGCCGCCGATATCGCCCTGGGCGCCGCCGGGCTGGAGTTGCGGCAGGCCAAGGGAGCGGTTCACGCGGCCCTCGGCGCGGGCATAGCCCAGGGCGCCGTTGGCGTAGAAGGCCCCGTCCGTGTAGCCGCCGTAGACTCCGACCTGCGCATTGTCGACATGCGCCCGCTCGCCGGTGCGCCGGAGCGACACGTCGACGGAGCCGTAGCCCACCGCGACGCCGACCACCGTGTTGGTGGTCGGATGCATGTCGATGCCCGCCGCCATGCCCGCGACGGTCTCGCTACGACCCGCCGCGTTGGCCGTGGAATCGACGTTCCCGAATTGGCCGTAGCCCGTCGCCCACACGCCGTAGCCGCGGTTCACTTCGACGAAGCGCGGAGCCGGTACCGGCCCACGGGCGGGCAGGTCGGCGGCATAGACCGCCGGGGGCAGCACGAAGCCGGTCGATCCGGCCTCGCTGCCCGCCGCATAGGCGCGGGCCATCATCTGGGTGCCGAAAGCGCGGCCGGAGCGCAACATGGGATCCGCCACGGAGGCGTAGCCCTGGCCCGAGAGCCTGTCGAGGGTCGCGGCGTTCTGTGCGTCGCTCTGATTGTCGAGCACGGTGAGCGCGGCCCGGTTGCCGGCAAGCAGCGTATCGACGCCGCGTGCCACGCTGCGCTGGTTGTCGGTACGGGCGACGAGGGCGAAACTCTGCTGCGCGAGGGTGACCGTCGTGGCATTGCCAGTCGAGGCCAGGGCCGCAGCCAGGAGCGTCGGAAGCCCCGTCGAGGATACCGACGTGAAGGCCCCCGTCGTCGAACCAGCGGTCAGAACGGTGTAGGTGGTGCCCGGCACGTAGGTTCCGGCGGCCCCGTTCAGGACGAGGGCGCCGTTGAGCTGCGCCCGACCGGTCACGGCCAGCTGCGCGTTGGCGCCCGGCGCCACCGCGACGGCGAGGGTGCCGCCCGGCGCTTGCGTGTAGTTGCCCGCGACGGTCAGCGTGCCGAAGGGCGCAGCGGCGCTGCCCGGGGCAACGGTGCCCGCATTGGTTACCGCGCCCGTGATCGTGCCCGCCCCGCCGAGCGTCGCGCCGGAGGCGACCTGTGTCGCCGCGTTGAGCGCGGAGTTCACGGTGAGGGCGCCCCCGGCCACCGTCGCGCCGCCGGAGAAGGTCTGCGTCGTGCCCGAGGCCAGGGTCCAGGCGCCGTCGGTCTGTGTGAGGGTGGAGAAGCCCGCCACGTTGCTCGCGAGCGTCCCCGTGCCCGTGAGGGTGAGGGCGTTCGTGCCGCGCCCCGTCGCCGTGATCGCGCCTCCGACCACCGATCCGGTGCCGAGAGTGACGCTGTTGCGGCTGGTGGCGATGTCCGCGAAAGTGATCGATCCGCTGATCGTGCCGGTATTGGTCAGGGTCTGGTTACCCATCCAGTAGGCCAGGTTGCCGTTGATCGTGCCGGTGTTCACCGTGGTCGAGTTGCGCCGATTGGCGGTGGTGGTGTTCTGCGGGTCGGCATCGATGAAGCGGACGTCGCCGGTAATGATCCCGCTATTGGTCAGCGACGCGTTGCCGGCGCCGTAGACGACGATGGCCTGCGCGCCGGACGTGGCGCTGATCGTGCCCGCATTGGCGATCGTGTAGCTCTGTGCGCGGCCCTGGATCGCCCGGGCATTCGTTCCGCTGGCGGCGATGCGCGCACCCGCCTGGTTGGTGACGGTGAGGGCGGCGACGTCGTCGTCCGAATCGACGGCGGCGACGGCGGCGGTCCCCGTCGAGCTTGCCGCGCGGGTGGCCGAGATGGTGCCGGCGTTGGTGATGCTCATGGAGGCGATGTTCTCGCCCGCATAGATGCCCCGGGAGATGCCGATCCCGTTCTCGGTCACCGCGATGGTGCCGTTGTTCACGACAGCGACATTCGCGAAGTCCGCCCCCGTCGAGTTCGAGATCACCCCGTAGATCCGGTTGGCGGCGGTGTTCGCGCGGCCCGTGGCGCCGGTCCCGGTGATCGTGCCATTGTTGACGAGGCTCGTGTTCGATCCGGACAGGTTCACCGTCTTGGCGAGCGCCGTGTTGTTGGTGAGTTGCGCCCCGGACCCAGTGACCTGGATCAGGCCGCCGACGCTCTGTTGCGAGCCGGCCGCCAGGGTGAGGTTCCCCCCGGCCACGGTGAGATTGCCGGAGATGGCGACGGTGGAGTTCGGTCCGAGGGTCCAGGCACTGCCCACGCCGTTCTGAGTGAGGCTCGTGAAGCCCGACAGACTGCCCGCGAAGAGGCCCGTCCCCGAAAGGTTCAGGGTGTTCGTACCGAGGCCCCGGGCGGCGATCGCGCCGCCGATGACCGAGCCGGTGCCGAGATTGACGGTGTTGGTCGTGGCGGCGACGTCGAGGAAGCTGATGCCGCCGGTGATGGTGCCGGTGTTTGTCACCGTCTGGTTGCCGCCGCCGGAGGCGACGTTACCGTTGATCGTGCCGGCATTGGTGAGCGTCCCAGTGCGGCGCAGGTTCACGACGGTCGCTGCGGTCTGGAGGTCCTGGTCGGTGTTGCGGACGTCGCCGTTGATGACGCCGGTCGCCGTGTTGACGATCACGGTGTTGTAGGCGCGGGTCGTCGTCGCGCCGGCATTGCCGGCATTCAGTGCGAAGGTCGCGATCGCCGCCTCGCCCGGCGTGGTGTTGCCGATCACGCCGGCATTGGTGATCTCGTACTGCGCGGCCCGCCCGCTCAGCGCACGGCTATTGGCGCCGCTCGCCGTGATGCGGCCGGTGGTACCGTTGGTGACGACCAGCCGGTCGGTGTCGTCATCGGAATCGATCGCCGCGACCGCGCTGGTGCTGGCGGTGGCAGTGCTCCCCCGCGCTGCCGAGATCAAACCCGTATTGGTGATCGTGAACAGCGAGGTGTTCTCGCCTGAATAGATGCCTCGGGCGATGCCGTTGCCGTTCTGCGTGACCGCAATGGTTCCGCTATTGGTGACGGTCGTGCTCGCGTACTGGGTTCCGTCCGGCGCGCTGGAAAAGGCGCCGTAAATCCGGGTCGTGGTGTTGCCGGCGGGCGCGGTCAGGGTGATCGTCCCGGTATTGTTGAGCGTCGAGAGGTCGCCGGCGAGGTTTACGCCATAGTTGTCGCGGTTCTGCGGCGCTGCATTGCTGATCGTGCCCGCATTGTTGACGATGCTCGACCCGTTCACGCGGACATTGGCGAAGCTCGGATTGGTGCCGGCGCTGGTCTGCGTCGCCGCGACGGTGGCGTCGGGGGTGATGGCGACGGTGAGGGCGTTCACGCCGGCCGGCGCGATGAAGGCGGCCGACGCGCCCGAGCAGGTCACCGACTGGCCCGTTGTGGGCGTCCCGGGGGCGCAGGCCGCTTCGGCGCTTGTGACGTTCGCCCCGGCGAGGACAGCAGCCCAGGCCGGCACGCCGGCAAGAAGCGAGCGGCGCAATCCGCCGATGCCCGAACTGATCACGATGCGTCCCCCGATTTATAGGTTGGCCGCTTATGACGCGGCAGCGCGTTCTTGCGCGCAAACGAACGCTAATTTGCCAGGCTGAATTTCGTCAAACTGTTGTTGCAATCACAGCCGTTGCTGCATTCACAGATTTACAAACTGTTGCAACAAAGAGACTTAGTTCTAGAAAGACACCAAAATCTCCCTGTATCAATCGGGAATTTACAGAAACTTTGGCGAAGGACATTCGGCAAGATCGCCCGGGAGCTTCCGGCGTAGGGCGGAAGCGGTGACGCCTCGCCCCGAACAAAGGGCGCGATGGCGATCTCGCATTCCCGCGAAAGGCGAAGCCGCTCCCGATGGGGAGCCGATTCGGACCTGGATCGACCGATCCGTGTAAGCGGCAATGGCGATCAGTAATTTATTATACGTTTATTATAGAAGATAAGTGGAAGCTCCACATGGCAATGTGTCGTGCCTTCGATTGTCAGCGGTCATAAGCAAAATTTTAGCAATATGATCCTTGACGACATGCGCTCGAACGAGGGAATCTTGATCTTATTTCGGGCGTTCGACCGATTGAGCGGACTTCGACCCAACGAAGGCCGATTTCATCTTCGATCAGTGTGCCTGAGCTTCGATGCGATCCGACCATTCAGGATCCACCGATCCATGACGTTCGCGCGGTCGACGCCGCGTCCTTCATCCACGGGCAGGCAGTCGCGATGAAAAGGTTCTCGTTCGTCTTTGTCTTCTGCTGTGCCTTGGGGTCCGGGCCGGCCTGGGCGCGCCTGACGATGGACGATCTCGCCTCGCTCTGGCCGCGGGCCTCGGCTTCCGACAAGATCGACTTCACCAACCGCATGGGCAAAGCGATGGTCGCGCTCTCGCCGGATCTCACCCGCGAGTATTTCATGCGCTGCCTGGAGGAGACGGCCAATATCGGCGACACCAGGACCCTGACCTTGAGCGACATGGTCCGCACCTGTGTCTCGCTGCATGCGCAGCCCTCCAGCGAAGAGCCGTAATGGCGCCTTGCGGCGGGGATCGGCGATAGGAGCCACCGCCACGGGCGTAGCCGGGCGGCTTCCCGAGAGCCCGGAACTCCGTAATCCGGCCAGCATGGCCGATGACCAGGCGTTGGAGCGGGCAAGGACCCCCTTTGTCGCCCATTGCACCGGTCTGTCATTCAGAGAAGGATCATCCCATGCGGTTTCACGCGGTGCTTCTGGCGACGTCTGTGCTCGTCGCGGCCGGACCGGCCGCGCGGGGCCAGGAGGCCGGCGAGATCCCTGCGGAAAAGCGCAATGCGGCCAAGCTTGCCGGCCTTGTGGGCTTCGTGAATCTCCATTGCAGCGCGCTCAAGTCGGACGCGGAACGCTTCAAGGGCGCGATTCGGTCGATGGGAGTCGATCCCGCGGAGATCGATCGCGACGCGCTGATGCTGCAGGCCCGCGCCTACCTCGCCGCCTACGAGAAGGATGTGCCGGCAAGCTGCGGGAAGGCAGTGGAGCTGTTCGGCCAGAAGGGCCGGATCATCCCGGGGATCTTCCTCCCACGGTGACCCTCACCCAGCCCGCGCACCGGACTGGCCCAGGGCGATGTGGATGAGTTCGGCGAGGCTGCCCGCGCCGAGCTTAACCCGCATGACGGCGGTGGTGCTCACGACGCTGCGGTAGTTCAAGGTCAGGATCCGGGCGATTTCCGTATAGGTTTTGCCCTTGCCGAGCAGCGACAGGATCTGGAGCTCCCTCGCGGTGAGGCGCGAGAGGGGCGAGCGGTCGGGCGCGAGATCGAGCATCGCGATGCCGGTCGCGATGGCGTGCGGTAGGTATCCCCGGCCCGTCCGGACGGCCTCCAGGGCTTCGAGGAAGACCTCGACGGACGAATCCTTCATGACGAAGCCCAGCGCTCCGGCTTGGATCGTGCGGGCGGCGATGACCGGGTCGTCGTACATGCTGAAGGCGAGGATGCGGGTGGCCGGTTCCAGAGCCTTGATCCGCCGGATCAGCGAAAGGCCGGACAGCCCGTCCTCCCCCAGCGACAGGTCCGCCACGACGAGGCCGGGCCGATGCCGGTGGAAGATCCTGTAGGCGGAGACCACATCACCCGCCTCGTATACCTGCCCGATATCGTCCATCTCGGCGAGCTGCCGGAATCCCTGGAGGACGACCGGATGATCGTCGACCATCAGGATCCCCTCGGGCGAACGGGAGGCCGTCCGGGGCGGGGCGATGTCGAGGCCGGCGCTCACGGCGTGCTCCGGGTGAGAGGCCGCATCTCGTTCCCGGAGAGTTCGGCAAGCGCCGCCTCGTGCCCCAAGCCACGGGTGCGGATGTTGAAATAGTGCTGGCACATCTCGCCGTAGAGGCTCTTGTGCCGACCCCGGGCGGCGGCGACCTGCCCGAAACCGTCGAGGAGCGTTCCATAGGCCTCACCCTTGCCGACCTCGGCGAGCATCTGGCCGAGTTGCACGGTGCGGTTGGCGATCATCCGGCGATCCTCGACGAAACCCTCCGCAGCCCGGACGAGACTCCCGCGCATCGCCTGCACCTGCGGCGCGTCGAGGGCCAGGGGGTGCCCGGCCTCCCGGCCGGCGAGCCATCGGCCGGGATCGGTTCCGTCGCTGTGCGTGAGCCAAGCGGGCAGATCGGTCTCCGAAGTGCGGGTAACCACTGCCTGATCGGCATTCGCCTCATCGTCGCTACGGTTGCAGGCGGTGAGCGAGACCGTGAGCGCAAGGGCGGACAGCAGAAGACACCTCATCGTGCCGCCTCCGGTGGGGCGATCCGCGCCACGGCAAGGGTGCGCGGCCCCTCGGCCACCGGGAGCCGGCGCACTTCCTTTCGGGCGGCGAGGTCGATGACCGAGACGTCATCGGAAAACCAGTTGGCGACGTAGGCGAAGCCACCGAGGATCGCCACCCCTTCGGGATACCGGCCGACCGGAATCGTGGCGGAGACGGCGAGCGCCCGAGCCTCGATCACCGTGACGGACGCGGCGTGCTGGTTGGTGACGAGCACCGGGCCGCCGCCGGAGACGACGGCGACGCCGTAGGGCGCCGTCCCCACCGGGATGGTGGCCAGCACCTGCCCGGCTGCCGCGTCGATCACCGTGACGTCGTTGCTGCGGACGTTCGCCACGTAAAGCCGAACGAGATCGGGATCGTAGGCAAGGGCGAAGGGGCCGTCGCCCACCGGCAGGCCCCCGACGCGCCGGAGCGCGCCCGTGTCGATCACGCCGACCGAGCGCCCCTCCCGCTCGGCGACGTAGAGGCGCCCAGGCTCGCCGAGAACGAGCCCCGCCGGGTCCGGTCCGACCGGGATTTCGCCGACGACGGCTCCGGTCGCGAGGGAGAGGCACAGCACCCGGTGGCCCGACCAGTCACCGACATAGAGACGGCTTCCATCCGGCTCGACGGCGAGGCCGAAGGCCTGGGCCGGCAGGGGCAGGCGGCGAACCGCGCCGTCCGGCTCGATCACCGAGACCGCGCGCCCGTCCGGGTGGCTGACATAGAGCCGCCCGCGTCCGTCGGCGGCCACGACCGCCGGCGAGGCAGGAACCGTGAAGGACCCGGCGACGGCCTCGCCCTCGATCCGCGTGAGCCGCGCGCCCTGCTGGCTCGCCACGACCACGGCCTGCCCGGCCGCAGGCCCTGCGATCAGCGCGATCAGGAAGGCGAGACAGGACCGACGGACGGTCATGGCGCGCGCCCGCCCTCCACCTTCGCCTTCAGGCCCTTGAGTCCGTCGCCGAAGTAGCGGTTCATCGCCTCGCGTCCGGCCTCGTCGCTGAGGTTGTCCGGCGGCTCGTTGCCCGTGTCGCCGCGATAGAAGCGACCCATCCACTCGACCCTGGAGCCGTCGCCGTCCGGGGTCACGGTCAGGGTGGCCGAGTAGGAAGAGACCGGCAGGGCGGTGAGGTCGGGGTCGGACATCCGGTAGGAATAGGTCCGCTCCGGCCCCTTCCACTCGTCGAGGCCCTCGACGAGCGTCCCGCCGGACTTGAGCGTCACCTTGCGCGTCGCGCCCTCGGCGTTGCCGCCGGTCGCCTCGGCCTTGGCCACGTCCGGGTGCCAGGAGGCGATCCCGCCGAAATCGCCGACGACCTTCCACACGGCGTCGGGCGATGCCTTGATCGTCACCGTCTGGGCGATCTTCTGAGGCGTCGGGCCGTGCGCCAGGGCGGGACCGGCGGCGACGGCCAGGAACAGGGCGGGCAGGACGCGACGCGGCAACCAAACCATCAGGTTTTCTCCGAGGGGGACAGACTACGCGGAAGGCGGCGGCGCAGGGCGTCCGCCCGGCCGGCGCCCAGGGTGGCGAGCACCAGGGCGAGGGCCATGCCCCCCAGGAGGGGGCGCAGATCGAGGGAGCCCGGCAGCGCCCGGGGTGTCGCGGCGGCGCGCACCGGCCCTTCGAGGTCGTCGGGACCGTCGAGATGGGCGTAGGCGAGGCCGGTCGCCGCCGCGAGGCGCTTCAGGTAGGGCTCGCGCACCGAGGAGAGGTGCTCGGTGCCTTGGGCGGCGGCGGAGCCGAAGGGCGCGTTGCGCGGGTTGTAGCCTTCGCGGGTTTCCGCGTCGGCGGGCGGCGGGCCGAAGCGGTTCTCCTGCGGCACGTCGGATTCACCGTAGAAGCCCTTTTCCCGCCCGCGATCATCGTAGCGTGGAATCGGCGAGAGGGCGTATCCGCCCGCGCCGACGATGAGGCCGCGCACCGCCCCCGGCTTGCCCTCGAACGCGGGCGGCTCCCCGCCGGGCAGGGGCGGCGATTCCTGGCCATCGGTGACGAAGACGAGGTCGGTCCCGAGCCCGGCCGCCATGTCGATCGCCCGGTACAGCCCGGCCGCGACGCGGCTGTCGCCCTCCCAGGCCATGCGCCAGTCGAGGGAGGCCAGGGTGCCGTCGAGGGGGGCGAAGTCGCCGCAGGTTTCGATCGGCTCGAACAGAAGGAACGGCCGCCGCTCGGTGAACAGGCCGAGCGCCACCCGCGAACCGCAGGGCAGCTCGGCCACGAGCCGGCGCAGGGCGGCCTTGGCCCGATCGAGCCGGCTCTCGGGACGGCCGTCGCGGGCATAGTCGCGGACGTTCATCGAGCCGGTGATGTCGATGACCGCCAGGAGCTCGGCCCCCGTGCGCGTGAACGGAACGGCCGGAACGACCAGGGCCGCGCCGGCGAGCGCCAACGCCAGGGCGAGCGCCAGGAAGCGCGGCGCGCGCAGGTTGCGGGCGAGCGGCAGGGCGGCGCTCACGGGCCGCCCTTCGGCTGGCCGGGGATGTCGGTCCAGATCTTCTTCGGCTCGACGCGCAGTTCGTCGCCCTCGCCCCGGCTCAATTCCGGGTAGTCGCGGATCAGGCGGGACGCGACGTCGAGGTTGAACTTCGCGTCCCAGAAATCCGGCATCGCGGTCAGGGCCCGGCGATACTCCTGCCGGGACAGCGTCACCTGTGGCCCGGCCTTGCCCAGGTCGCCCCGGGCGAGCAGGCCGAAGGCCTCCCGCATCCGGGCGTTGGCGATCTGGTAGCGGGCGCGGGCGACGGCGCCGGCCTCGCCGATGGCATCGAGGGCGGCAAGCAGCGGCTCGGCCTCCTCCCAGCGCCCGCGCCCCGCCAGAAACCCGACCCGCGCCGCGAGGACCGGGGCCGGGGCATCGGCCGCCACCGCCACGTCCCGCCCGCTTTCGAGGGCGGCGATGGTGCGGTTCGCCAGTTCCTGACGCCACGCCTGGAAGCCGAAAGCAGCCGCGAGCCCAAGAAGCACGATGGGCAGCGCGACGACGATCTGCGGACGCAGGCGGCGCCACACGCTTCCCCCACCCCGCGAGGACGGGAAGACGCGCGCGGTCGACCCGCCGCGCATCTCCGAAAGGCCGGTCATGCCGCCCTCCGCTGGGGCGCGTCTTCTGCCGGGCGCTTAACCCGGCGGCGCGTGGCCATGTCCGCCTCGGCGAGCGCCGCGAGGACGAGGAGGGCGAGGCCGAGAGCGGCAAGGCCATAGGCCCAGCCGGTGAGATCGCGGCGGGGGCGGACCTCCGTGTAGGGGATCGGGTCGCGCTCCAGGGCCTCGATCCGGGCGATGGCGTCGGCCACCGCCTGCGGTCCCTCCGCTTCGAACGCCCGATAAGGAATGCCGAGGCTCTTGAAGAGCAGGTCGAGGTGGCGCTCCGGGGCGGCCTGGGGCGTGTCCTCGCCCTCCGGCCGGTCCTGGATCGACGGGGAGCCCTTGGTCCGCAGGAACAGCCAGTAGAGGTTCGGGCGGATCTTCGCGAAGTCGGCCCGAAGCTGGTCCTGCACCCTGGGGTCGATCACCGCCGCGCCGTCCGAGATGAACAGCAGCACCCGGGAGATGCCGCTGTCCGTGCCGAATTGCGAGAGCGCCATGGCGAGGCCACGGGCGACGTTGGTGTAGTCGAGGCCGGGCCGGTCGATCGCCGCGATCGCCGCCCGCACGGCCTCGTGCCGGTCGGTCATCGGCAAGACGAGCATCGGCGCCGTCGAGAAGGCGGTGACGGCGAACAGATCGTGCTCCCGTTCGCCGACGAAACCCGCGAGCAGGCGCCGGGAGGCCGCCGCCTTGGATTCCTCCGCACCCGAGGGCTGCCGCCCGGCGAAGGTCTCGTTCATGCTGCCCGAACGGTCAATCAGCATCGAGACCTGGGCGCCGATGCCGATCCGCGTCACCCGCTCGCCGACTCGGTAGGGCTCGGCCAGCCCGAACACCAGACCGGCGATGGCGGCGACCCCCGCGAGGGTAAGGGTGGCGCCGATCCACCGGGACAGCGCATCCGGCGGGGCCGCCGCGACGGCGGGCACCGGATGCCTGCGCCGCCCCGTGGCGACGAGGGGCAGGAGGGCCAGCGGCAGGAGCCAGAGCGCGAGGGGCAGGGCAAAGCCGAAGAGGGCGAGATGCGCGCTCATCTCACGCCCTCCGCTCGGCGGCGGCGAGGCGACCCACGGCCGCCTGCAGCGTGGGCCAGGGCCAGAGCTCACGGGCCTCATCGACCGCCCGGCCGAAGAAGGCCCGGCGCGAGGCCGCGAAGAAGCGCGCCAGCGCCTCTCCCTCGCCCCGGAAGGCGGGGTGCCTGTCGAGGAAGTCCGGAAGGTCGTCCGCGAGCAGCCGCCGCCCGTCGGTCTCGTCGAGGCCGCGATGGATCAGGCGCAGGGCCTCGCGGTAGCCGCCCTCCCCTGTTCCGGGGAGCTTGCGCAGGCGCCGGGCGGCCCGGGCAAAGGGGCGGCCCCGGCGGCGGCCGAGCCAGGCCCGGTCCCAGGCCAGCAGCGCCAGGGCGGGCAGCGCGAGCCCGGCGCAACCGAGGGCCGCCATCGCGGCGGGCTCCGGGTCGAGGCGACGGGTGCGGCCGTCCGGCTGGAGGTAGTCGGCCGGGTCGTCGCGCTTCTCCGGCTGCACCTCCCTCAAGGGGGAGACGCCGAAGGTCCAGGCGGGGATCTCGGCCTGCGCCGTCGTGGTGCCGCCGGGAGTCTCGTCGGCGAGCGCCACGGTGAATCCCGGCACTTCGAGCCGCCGCGCGTCGAGGGCGGCGTAGAAGCTCTGGTAGGTCAGGCGCAGGCGCAGGCCCCCCGCGATCCGCTCGATGGCGACGTCGCGCAGGTCGAGCCAGTAGGTCACGGGGCCGGGGCGCGGCAGCGAGGCCTGCTGGACGGTGGTGCCGGGTTCGAGGGCGATATCGACCCGGGCGTGCAGGATATCGCCGAGGAAGTATCCGAAGCCACGGGGCACCCGCACCTCGACGGAGCGCACCTGCGCCGCAGCGGCGCCGGCCTGGAGGACGAGAAAAAGTACCACGAGGAAGCGCATCTCAGTTCGCCAGCAGGTGGCGGCTGAGCGCCTGGGCATCGAACCGGTCGACCATGGCGAAGGGCCGGCGTGCGCCGGACGCCGCCACTGCGGCGGTCAGCGCCTCGCGACGCTCCCGCTCCCGGGCGATCCAGCGGCGACGCAGGGAGGGCCGCAGGAACACCAGCCGCCGGCCGGCGCCTTCGAGATCGTCCAGTTCCGAAAGCCCCCATTCGGGCAGGCCCTCGTCCTCGGCGCTGTCCGCCAGGATGACCGGCACGACATCGTGGAGCGCCAGCGACTCGAAGACCCGTCGGGTCAGGTCCGGCGGCCAGCGGAAATCCGAGACGAGGAAGACGAGCCGGGGCCGCCCGAACAGCAGCCGCGCGGCCTCCAGCAGCCCCTCGGGACTGCCCGCCGCGCAGCGGGCTTCGGACAGCTTGCCGGCCATGGCCAGGGCGGCGCTCCGATGGCGGGTGGCCATCAGGGTCAGGTCGGCGCGGATGGCCGCGTCGCAGCCGATCAGCCCGAACCCGTCGCCGATCCGGGTCGCGGAGGCGGCGAGGCCCGCGCAGAGGTCGCCTGCCAGCGCCATCCGGTCGCCGGCGCCGCGATAGCGCATCGAGGCGGAGAGATCGACCAGCGCCCAGATCTCGACCGGCACCCGTGCCTCGAAGCGGCGGACATGCACTCCTTCGAACGGGTCGCGCAGGGTCGCGCGCAGGTCGATCCGCCTCGCATCCGGCAGGCTGAGGAAGGGGACCTGATCCCGGAACGTGCCGAGACCGCCGGCATCCCGCCCGCGATGCGCGCCCGGGCGGCTTCCCCGGGGCCGCCAGCGCGGCAGGTAGAGGATGTCGGCCGAGGGGGGCTCGCTCATGGGGCCGGCACCGTGTCGAACACCGCCCGGCAGAGGGCCGGGACGATCTCGGCCCGGCGCAGCTCGTGCACCGGCTCGAGGAAGATGCGGTGCGCCATGATTTCGGGGAAGATCGCCCGGATATCCTCCGGCACGAGCCAGGCTCGACCCTCCAGCCAAGCGCGGACACGGGCGGCCCGGACGAGGAAGGCGAGGCCCCGTGGCGAGGCGCCCCCCTGGACGAGGCGCCCCATGTCGAGATCGGCCAAGCGGATGCCGGCCTCGGCCGGGCGCAGGAGCGCGTCCCACAGGGCGACGACGTAGGCTTCGATCTCCGGCGTGGCCTCGACCGCGTGCTGAATCGCCCCCGCGATCCCGCCGATCGCGGCATGGTCGAGGAGGCCCGGCGCAACCTCCGCGATCAGCCTGTCGGTGTCGTGGAACCGCGGATCGAAGGCCAGCGCACGCCGGGCTTCGGCCTCTCGCGGCGCCTCCATCCCGATCTCCATCAGGAACCGGTCCCTGGCGGCGGCGGGGAGTTCGAAGGTCTCCTCCCGCTCGACCCGGTTGCGGTCGGCGAACACCTGGAGATGGGGGAAGCGCCATTCCCGCTCGAAGGCCGTCACGGTCCGCTCGGCCATCAGGCGCAGGAGCAGGGCATGGACCTGGGGACGGGCGCGGTTGATTTCGTTGAAGAAGAAGATCGACAGGTCCTCGGCCTGCCGCAGCACCGGCCCGGGTTCGATGCGCGGGCGGCCATCCTCACCGAGAAAGGTGTGGTAGATCAGGTCGGTCGGCATCATGTCGACCGTGCCCTCGACCCGCTCGTAGGCGCCTCCGAGCGCCCGGGCGACGGCGCGCAGGAGGGTCGTCTTGCCGACGCCGACGTCGCCTTCCAGCATCACGTGGCCACGGGCGAAGATCGCGATGGTCACGAGGCGGATCGCGCGGGCTTGGCCCACCACCGCCTTGGCAATTTCGGCCTCGAAGCGTCCGGCCGCCTCCCGCCAGTCTGTCAGCATCGCGTCGCCGGGGCGCGGAGGGTTCATGGTACGCTCGAAGGATTTCGGACGGATTCATCAAGCACCGCCGTCATTGCGAACGGAGTGAAGCCATCCAGGGACACGCCATGGCCGGGGACGTCCCGCTGCCCTGGGTTGCTTCGCTTCGCTCGCAATGACGACGCGGGTTCGGGGGATGCCGGGGCGATGCACCCCGGCCTCCCGTGACATTCAGTTCGCCGAGATCTTGGCGACGTCGTATTCGAACTTGCCGGTCTTCTTGGCGTTCTCGATGCGCTTCTTGTTGCGCTCTTCCATCGCCTTGATAGAATCGGCTTGCTTCGAGAGTTCCTTCGGGTCGTGCTTCGGGTCGTACTTCGAGCCCGCGACCTTCTCGGGGAAGCCGGGCTTCGGCTCCCAGCAATTCCCGGGCGCCTTGCACTTCTGCCCGTCATAGGCCGAGGCCGGGCCTGCGAGCAGGGCCGCACCGGCGATCACCGCCGCCATCATCACCGTCTTGCGCATGTCAGCTCTCCTCGTTCTCTCCCCAGGGCGGCCTTGAGGGCCGTTCGCTCGCCCCTTGCCGGGACGTCGCTCCGCGCGGACGCTCACTCCAGCGGCTTGCACTGGCCGGGGGCATCCTTGGCGAAGGTCTCGCCTTCCTTGAACGGCGTGTAATTCTTCTTCTGCTCGTCGGTGAGCCACGCCGCATCCTTGACCGGACCGGTGTAGAGATGCCGGATCCAGGCGATGACCTGCAGCATCTCGTCGGGGTTCAAGTCCTCATTGTGGGGGCCCATCATGCCGTTGGCACCGCCCCACAGGGTCGAGAACAGGCCGACATCTTCCGTGTTGGCCGGGTAGGTCCAGTAATTGTCGTTGAGACCGGGGCCGACCTTGCCCTCCGCGAGGTGTCCGTGGCAGCCCGAACACGAGGTCAGGAACAGGCTCTCGCCGTTCCGCAAGCAGGACTTGTCGTCGATGTAGATGTTCTGCCCCGTTTGGAAGAACCTCTTGACCGCCTGGGTGTCCCGGCCGCCGGGCTTGCCCTCGTGGGTGTCCATCGCCTCGCCGGTGATGACGTTGCGGAAGACGATGCCGCTCTGGGCGCCCGCCTGGGGCTGGGCCAACACCGCCCCCGCCAGCACCGCGGTGCCGAGGCCGAGGGCGGCCGCCAGTGTCAGGATACGCGTCGATCCGATCATCCGAAGATTTCGCATTTCTGAGGTGATGGGGGTGGGGCGAAAGTCAGTTGGTCGCGATGACCGGCACGCCGTCCTGCTTCAGGATGGCGTCGACCTGCGGCTTCGCCTTGGGGATCGCGGCGTCGAGAGCGTCGCGGAGCGCGGTGTCGTCCTTGCGGACGCCCATGGACTGGTCGAAGGCCTGGGGCATCTTGCGGCCGTCGCTGCTCACCGTGTCGTTCGGCACGGGGTTCATCCGCAGCGGGACCGTCGAGTCCTTGACGTAGCGGGCGATGTCCGGGGCGAAGGCGACGCCGACCTCAGCCTTGCCGCCGGCCACCTCGCTCACGAGGCGGGCGGGATCGATCTGCGTGTACTGGTTGCGCGGCGCGCGGAAGTTCACCAGCGAGTAGAGGTAGGCCATGTCCTCCTCGTAGCGGCCGATATCCTTGAGCATCGCCTCGCCGGGGGAGCCGAAGGGGACGACCATGTGGTCGATCGTCTTCAGCCGCGGGTCGGACCAGGACTTGATGTCGAGGTCGCCGTCGGCGCGGGTGAGGAAGACATAGCCGCTGCGGTAGTAGGGCTTGGTCGTGAGCACCCGCGGGTCGTCGCTGTCGAGGCCGACGACCACGTCGCAGAGCTTCTTTTCCAGGCCGTCGCGGACGAGGTAGATCGCGGGCTTGGCGATCCAGACGAAGACCGGCTTCCGGCCCATCGCCTCGGCGACGGCGGTGGCGATCCGGTTCTCCAGGCCAGAGCCGTCCCGCATGGACAGGGGCGGCTGCTTCTCGGACGCACAGATCCGCAGCGTCGACGGGTCTGCCGGAGGCGCCGCCGGGAGCTTGGGCGCGTCGGTCCGGTCGGCCTGCGCCTCGGATTCCTGCGCTTGCGTTTGGCTACTGAGCGGCAGGGCCGCCAGTGTCAGGAGGGCGGCGGCACAGGTCGCCGCGCGCAAGGGCCCGCTGAGGAACAGCATGAGTTCCGATCCCTGATGTCGTTTTCTGATTGCCGGCGCGCCGGCCCTTGAGCGGGACTGGCGTGCCCCGGGGCTCCGGCGGTCGTGTCGGGATGGGGCCCGCCGGCCTGGAGGCCGGCGGGGACGTCGTGAGGCCTACTTCACGGCCGCCTGCTGGTATTCGCCGACGTTCGGGTCGTCATAGGGACCCTTGCCGTCGAGGGAGAACACGATCACGCCGCCGCCCATCTGGGTGTAGTTGGCGAGCTTCTTGAACGCGCCGACCGCGCCGAGACCGGCCGTCGGATCCTGCAGGTCGAACACCAGGCCCACGCCCGGCCAGCCGCCGACGCCGTAGTTGATGGCGACGTACTGCGTGCCCTTGTGGGTGTAGGTGATCGGGTAGCCGATCGCGCCCGAGGGAAGCTTGAACTTCCAGAGCAGGTCGCCGTTGTCCGAGTCGCGGGCCTTGATGAAGCCGTCGAGGGTTCCGTAGAGCACGATGTTGCCGGCTGTCGCCGTCGTGCCGCCCCAGACCGCGAAGCGCTCCATCTTCTCCCAGTTGAACTTGCCGGTGATGGCGTTGTAGCTCTTGATCTGTCCGAGACCTTCGTAGTTCTGCCGGTCACCCTTCGGACCCGGATACATGTTCAGCGTCGCACCGACGAAGAACTGACCTGCCCGGTAGGGCAGCATGAAGGGCTCCCAATCCATGCAGATGTGGTTGATGCCCATGAAGAAGGCTTCACGCTTCGGATCGTAGGAATCGTGGCCCTGGTTGTGGTAGCCCATCGCCGAGGGACAGATGTCCTTGGCGAGGTGATCCATCCGGGTGCCGTATTCCGGATCGCGCACGGGGGTGCCGGTCTTCAGATCGACCGACTTGAACACGTTGACCGTGTCGTCGATCTTGTTGGCCGAGACGAGGGAGCCGTCCGTCCTGTCGAGGGTGTAGACGATGCCGTTGCGGTCCGGGTGGGTGAGGAGCTTCCTCATCTTCCCGTCCTTGTCCTTCTGTTCGGACAGCATCATCACGTTGACGCCGGCATAGTCCCACTCGTCGTGAGGCGTCTTCTGGTAACCGAAATGCGCCTGACCGGTATCGGCGTCACGGCCGAAGATGGTCATGGTCCACTTGTTGTCGCCCGGACGCATGGTCTCGTTCCACGGCGCCGGGTTGCCGGTGCCGAAGTAGATCATGTTCGTGCCGGGATCGTAGGCGTACCAGCCCCAGTTGGTGCCGCCGCCGATCTTCCAGGCATCGCCCTCCCAGGTCGTCGTGCCGAGGTTCTTCTGGCCGTAATGGGCGTTCTTGATGTTGAAGTCGTCGGCGAGCAGCAGATCCTGGTCCGGCCCCGTCGCGTAGGCGCGCCACACCTGGGCACCGGTCTTGACGTCATAGGCGGTCAGGTAGCCGCGCACGCCGAGCTCGGCGCCCGAGGAGCCGATGATCACCTTGTCCTTCACGACATAGGGGGCGATCGTCAGCGTCGAGCCGACCTTGATGTCGGAGTTCTCGACCTTCCACACGGTCTCGCCGGTATTGGCGTTGAGCGCCGCGACGTTGCCATCGAGCTGGGTCTTCAGGATCAGCGGCGGCGTCTTGCCGTCGCCGGGCCAGTAGGCGAGGCCCCGGTTGACGAGATCGCAGCAGGCGACCGAGCGCGCGGCCGGATTCTGCTTCGGCTTGTCCTGCCAGAGGATATGGCCCGGATCGTCCAGATCGAGGGCGAAGGTGTAGTTCGGGAACGAGGTGTGGATGTACATCTTGCCATCCACCACCAGGGGCGCACCCTCGTGGCCGTTGAGCAGGCCGGTCGAGAACGTCCAGGCCGGCTTCAGCTGCTTGACGTTGGTCTTGTTGACCTGAGTCAGATCGCTGAAATTGTTCGAGTCGTAGTTCTTACCGGGCATCACCCAGTTGTCGTCGCTTTTCGACATCTCGACGAGCTTGTCGTTGGCGCTGGCGCCTCCCACCAGACCGACCGGCGTGGCCAGGGCCAGGGCCAGGATCGACACCGACCGTGAAAGCCTTCCCAATCTCATTGTGCATCTCCTCGCCAAGCCGCCGCGCCTTCAGGCCTCGCGGCAGATGTTTGTGCGATGCGAGACAAACACCAAGTCCATCTCTTTAGCCGCTCGTCGATCACAAGAACTTACTGCCGCAAGTTTCTTATAAAAGACTTATTACAACCGCAATCGCTTGTCATTTTTACAGAGTGAACTCCGGAATTGTCTCTAGGATGTCGGTTATTTGTTGGCGGGATAAATCGGCAATAGGTCGCGGATAGTATGGAATGCGTCTGAACTGCTTGACGGCGGCGTGGCGCACGCTCAACCATTGGGCTTTTCACCGGCGGCGCGGTCATGGCGGGGGCGAGATGGGACGCGTGCAAGCTTGGCACTGGTGGACCCGAACCCTTCCACTGCTCGCCGCCGCACTGCTTGGCCTTTCCCACGCGTCACAGGGCGAGCCCCGGCTGGCCGCCCTCTATCCGAAGGACGGACGACGCGATCTCACCGGCGCCGATCTCGACCGCTACAAGGGCGCGGGCGTCCTCTGGTGCCGCCGGCCGGACGGGGTCCCACGGCGGGCGGCGGCGGCGTGGCTGATCGCCGATCCCGCGATCGTCGTTCTCAATGCCCACAACTTCCGCAGCCGTCGCCTGGAGACGACGCGGCAGGTCTCGGACTGCTATTTCCAGATTGCGGGCCGCAACTACGACTTCGTGCCCGACAGCCTCCACCTCGGGATAGCCCCGGACGCCACGGCCCTGCACATCACCGACGACTGGGCCATCTTGCGCCTCGCCACCCCGGCAGATGTGCCGCCCCAGCCCCTGCCGCAGCCCCCCGAGCTGCCGACGGGGGACGTTTCTCTCCCGGTGACCATGGTGTCCCCCGCAGGCCACGAGAACTATCGGGGCGAGAGCAGCCTGGAGCACTGCACCGTCCGCCGCATCGATCCGCCGGGCGAGGACGGCATCCGGCGCATCCGCCACGATTGCAACGACGGCTATGGCGGATCTGGATCGGGGCTGTTCGATGAAGGCGGGCGGCTGCTCGCGATGCAAAGCGCGTCATCGGTGATGAATGCCAAGCACGCGTTCGACCCCGAATTCCACTATGGCTCGGCTTTACTGTTTGAAGGGCAACTCACAGACGCGCTGGCAACGATGCGTAGACCTGCGCGGTGATCGTGGATCGTTTGGCAAAGGGCGGATCGGAATAGCGGACTGCCTCCTTGCGACCCAAGCAGGTCGTACCGCTGGACATCGGAGTGGCCGGAAAGCGGTCATAGGCCCGCTCCCCATCCCTATGGCGTACGGTGATCTGTGCACGCCTGTCAGCGCCGCGCGACGAAGCGACGAAGCTTGCCCGGGCCATCCTTCGTGATGGCCTTGCCGTGCCCGAACGCGACGGCTTGGAAGTCGAGCGCCGCGAGCTTGCGTTGGCTGGCCCGCCCTTCCGCCTCGTTTTCGAACGCGATCGGGTCACTCACACCCAGGATGTTGATGAACGTATCACCGCCGAGCAGGAGCCGTCCGCTTTGCCACATCAGCGCGACCTGTCCGGCGCAATGACCGGGTACGTGTGTCACGTGCAAGCCACCCAAGATCGGCAGCGTCTCACCGTCAGCGATGTGCTGGTCGATCGCGAACGGCTGCATGCGCTCGTTCTGGTCCCAAACAAGCTTGTACATCAGGGCGTGCACAAGGCCGGGCGCGGGGGCCATCGGCCGGAACGGTCCGCCGCTTTCCGCCAGGGGAGCATCGGCAGCGTGCATGTACGTCCGTGCACCAGTCGCGCGGATGATGGCGGCTGCGCTTCCGATGTGATCGGGATGGCCATGCGTGAAGACGAGGTGCTTCAGGTCTGAGGGACGCCGACCGAGCTTATCGATCGCGTCGAAGACGATCTGCTCTTTGCCGGGGTAGCCTGCGTCGATCAGGGCCAGTTCCTCGCCTTGACGGAGCAGGATGGCGTTGTCGTTGCCCAGCGCCAAGAGCCAAGCATCCTCGACGATCTGCTGCATGATCATGACCTCTGCTTCTTCGCACTGGCTGGGATGCATTCCCGCCGAGACCGTGTTACCATTGGCAACATACACCGAATGTTACCACCGTCAACACATCGCACGAGGTTCTCGTGAACACAGTCGCATCAGCAGCCCCGTACCATCACGGCGATCTGCGCCGTGCCCTCCTCGACAGCGCCACGGCGATCCTGACGGAGACGGGGCGGTGGGACTTCTCGCTGCGCGAGGTCGCCCGCCGCGCCGGGGTGAGCCATGCGGCGTCCTACCGGCATTTCAAGGATAAGGAGGCGCTGATCGCTGCGGTGGCGCTCACGGGTTACGAGACGCTGCATACCTGCATGACCACAGCGATCGATGAGGCCACGGGTGCGGTCGCGACACTGCGTGCCATCGGGCAAGCGTACATCGGGTTTGGCGTGGAAAACCCCGCGCTCTACCGGCTGATGTTCGGTCAAGCCCTGCCCAGCATCGAAGGCCTTCCGCCAACGGTCTTGGCTGTCCTGACCGAGGCCCGTGCGGTGCTGCGGGGCGTGATCCTGGCCGGTGCACGCGCGGGCGCATTCGCGATCGACCCGGAGGATGAGCAGGAGATCTCGGTGGCGGTGGTCACCGCATGGTCGCTCGTTCACGGGTTCACGCTCCTGACGATCGACCGTGTGGTGGACCGCGAGGTTCGCCCCCAGGTGATCGAAGCCTTAGCGGCCCGCGTGGCCGAGCGCCTGATCATCGGCCTGCTGCCGACACAAGCTAGTCGATAGGATCAAGGCCGTTTCGCCTACGGATCACGAGCGCCCCAGCGCAAGCAGGCGGTGATATCCCCGCCAGCGTATGAGACGCCGGAAACCAGACAGCCTACCGGCCTGGAGAATGGCGCCTGAGGCCTTGATACGGCTGGCGTTCTCTCGGAAGCCGTTGCCGGGGAGCGCCCGGACAGCCCTGTGACTGCCGGCACCTGCTCAAATCATCTGACGACGGACAGGGTCGAGACAGATCTTGCGCTCGGTCAGACAAGCTCACTCCGCGTCAGACTTTCTCGACGTTAAGTGGATGACCGGGGTACGCTGGCCTCGCCAGCGCCTCGCTCATTGGCGGGCTTTCCCCATCGGACGACCCGGTCCGCAACGATGGCGACGGCGTGGAGGCTGAAGGTGACGGCGGCGCATGCGGCACCGCACCGGTTCCACATGCTTTGATCGAGCAGCACATCGCCGATCGGGCGCCACCCTGGACCGTAGGAGGTCAGATCACTGGCCTCGGGAAGCGGGACCGCCGCCGCAGCTAGCCATGCCCCGGCCGCGCCCGCAGCTGCCAGCGCCGCCGGGATGTCGAGCACGACCGCAAGCTTCCACCGTAGCATGACGCTTTCCGCCTCCGCCGTTTCTTCACCGCAGTCAAACCCGACCCATGCGCGAAGGATCATCCGGAGAGGCCTGACGTCTATTGCGCCGCCGTTCAGCCCGGATGCGCCTCCTGCGCGCCTGCCCCGGTCACGCGATCGCCATTGCCAGGGGCTTGAAGACACGGACCAGGTCCATATCCAGGCGTCCATTCATGCGTTCGAGGATACCGTAGGCCCTCTCAGCCGGCATCGGATCTTTATAAACCCGGCGCTCGATCAATGCCGCGAAGATATCGCAGATTGTCATAAGCCTTACGATATCTGGGATCTCGTCGCCCTTCAGGCCATCGGGATAACCGGAGCCGTCCAATAGCTCGTGATGGGACCGAACGACCGTGAGCGTGTCTTGGGAAAAGCCGCCATACTTCAGTATATCGTAGCCCTTGATCGCATGCGTGCGCATAACAGCCATTTCTGCCGGCGTCAGAAAGCTCGGCTTATTAAGAACCGAAAGCGGTATCTGTGTCTTACCGACGTCATGCAGCAGGGCGGCCTTAGTCAGTCGATAGCTTGCCAGGGCGCCGAAACCGAGATTCGTGGCGAAGGCGGCAGCCAATCCGGCCACCAGGAGACAATGCTGGTGGGTGGTATTGTCGAAACGCTGGACCGCAAAGACCCAATGCCGAATGCCGCTCTCCCTCACGGCGCGCGCGATGAGATCGGAACCCGTCGTCGCGACGGCCGGCGTGATCGCGTCACCCGAGAAGAAAGCTTCGACCAGAAATTGACGTGCCTCGGCCGCCAGCCGACGGGCCAGCACCCTCGGCGAGGCTCCCTCCTGTTTGTAGACCTGAACGGCGAGTTCCCAGGCCTGGCTGGGAGGCACGGTGCCTGGAAACGCCTCGGTGGCGCCGAACACCCGCGCGAGCGCCTCCGCCCGAGCGGCATTGGCACTGGTGATCAGAAACAACGGCACTTCGGGACCACGCACCTCGTTCAGGGTGGAGCGCAGGCGTGACACCGCCGCCGAGTCGAACTGTGCGACATCGACCAAGATCGTTCGCGGCTTGCGAGACAGCTGCATGTCTTCGTAGAAATCACACAGTTGTATCTGCTCATCAGCATCGAAAGTTCGGAGCAGACGATTTGTGCGCGCAAGGTCGTCAGTCATCACTAAAAGCATGACAGGTCCACTAAATAATGTTCGCTTCTAATCTGTTTTATCTTGAAGTTGATAAGACCGACTGGTCGATGCGGCACAATTATGATCGACCGACAATCTTGAGTTTATTCGGGCTGTTACTATCGCCGTCATCCGAGATCAGCGCACCGCGCGGGCGACATCACGCACCTGGCGCGTGGCGGCATCAACCTTCTCGCTCGTGTGGGCGATGGTGTTCATTCCGGCAGCAATCGCAGCCACGCCCTGGGCGGCCATCTGCATGCTCCCCGACATTTCCCGGGTCACGGCGGATTGCTCCTCTACCGCGGCCGCGATCGTCGCCGAGACATGATCCAGCGACTGTATCGTCGCCTGGATCGAACCGATCGCATCGACGGCCTCACGCGTGGCCGCCTGTGTCGCCACGATTTGCTCGCGGATCTGGCTGGTCGCACGAGCCGTCTGCTCGGCGAGGGCCTTGACCTCCGAAGCGACGACCGCGAAGCCCTTCCCGGCGGCGCCAGCGCGCGCTGCCTCGATGGTCGCATTGAGCGCGAGGAGGTTGGTCTGGGCGGCGATGCCCTGGATCATCGTCACCACCTCGCCGATCTGCGCAGCCTGTCCGCTAAGGCCCTGGACGATTCCCCCAGTGCGCTGGGCCTCGGTCACCGCCTCACCGGCCATGCGCGCCGCGTGGCTGACCTGCTGGCTGATTTCACCGACGGAGGCCGACAGCTCCTCCGCGCCGGATGCAACGGACTGTATTTCCTGGGAGACCTTGCTGGCGGTCTCGACCGCGGCAGCCGTTTGCTGCGTCACATCCTCGACGGCGGCCCCGATCGCATCGAGATCCGTCCCGATCACCTTCTGGGCCTCGACCCGACGCTGCCGCTCCTGAATCTGAGCCGTGATGTCGGTGGCGAACTTCACGACCTTGAGCACCCGGCCGTCCGCGTCGAGGATCGGGTTGTAGGACCCCTGGATCCATACATCGCGACCGCCCTTGGCGATGCGGCGGAACGCATTGGACACGAACTCCCCGCGCCTGAGCCTATCCCAGAAGTCGGCATAGGCTTGGTCGGCCTGCTCGGCCGTGTCCACGAAGAGGCGGTGGTGCTTACCCTGCACCTCCTCCAGCCGATAACCCATCAAGTCCAGAAAGCCGGCATTCGCATCAAGGATGGTCCCCGACAGATCGAACGAGATCACCGCCTGCGACCGGTGGAGTGCCGTCACTTGACTGACCAAATCCAGGGCCTGTTGCTTCAGGGCCGTGATATCGGTTGCGACAAGGACGACTTTCTCCAGGCGGCCGGAGCGATGGACGATTGGAACGTAGGTCGCCTTGATCCACACCTCGTGACCGCCTTTGGCGACGCGCAGGAATTCGCCGCTGCACGGCGTCCCCGTCCGCAACGTGTCCCACAGGCGCTGGTCGGCCGCTTCGCCAACGGAGGGCTTGGGGCAGAGGGTGCCGTGAGGGCATCCGTCTAGTTCGCTGGCGGCGTAGCCGACGAGCGCAAGAAAGGGGCCGTTGGCTGTCAGCAACTGTCCATCCGCGCCGAACTCGGCGACGGGCTGCGCATCGGCGAGCATCTCAAGGGAGCGGACGTCACGTCCGAAACGAAAATTGAACATGCAAGTGTCTCTCCATCGGGGCAGAGCGAAAACTAGGTTCTGCGGAGCTCAACGATATTTGTAGGCACGTTATCCCTTATCTGTTGCTAATATTCGGTTAAATAGAAATATTCGCAATAATTACAGTGCATGCGCGATCCTTACATAATCGCCAGAATCCGCATATTAGCCTTCAAAGACTTGATTCTAAGGGCGCTACTCCGCTAAGCTTAGGTCAATTCAGTGCGACACGGCGCCCTCCGGGTTTTTCTTTTAGTTCGATCCTCGCAAATGCTCGTCGATCAGTCGCATGTAAATTCAAACATATGGCGCCCACAGCCGCGCCTTTCGATCGCTATTTCATCACGACGCCAGATCGATAATTTTAACGATACAGGTGGAATCGCAGTCTATATTGACACCGATCGATCAATCGAGCCAGATATCGAGATTTCCGGTAGCCAAAGCGCGGCCCTCAGCTTTTGGGAGACGTCATCGGCAAGCGGCTTTGTCAGCAAGCCGAAATTTACCGCAGGCCTTTTGACGCTCCGGTTCGTGATGTCCGGCCGTATCATCTATCGCCTTCGGCATGGCGAGGTGATCGCAACCCCGTCTGTTGCCGCCCTGACGGGGTTCGACGACCTCTCCGAGGTCCAAGCCTCGTCCGCGATCAAAACCGTCAGTGCAACGCTCGCCATCGACGCCCTCGTGGCTGCGCAAGTCGCCCTCACCGGGCAGGACCATCACGGTTTGCCCGCCCTCCAGCCGATCGCCGACATGGCTGCGTCCGGCATGAGTGCCCTCTTCAGCACGATTCGGCTGATCCAAGGTCGTCTGCCGAACCCCGAGAGGCATGCCGATCTAATGCTGCCCCTGCTGCAGGAAATTGTGAGCTATCAGTTGCTGTCCGCTTGGCCGAGGCAGGCTGCCGCGACGGTGTCGACAACGAACGATCTGCAGTCCCGGCATCTTCAGCTCGCCATCGATTACATCGCGGCAAACCTGTCGACCTCCTTGACCCTTGCCGACATTGCGGCGGCAGCTGGAACCAGTGTTCGCTCGCTTCAGAACAAATTCAAACGGGAGCTGGGCCGCACACCCGTTCAGTTCATCATTGAGCGTCGACTGTCACGAGCGCGCGATGATTTGCTCTCGAGCGCGAAGGCGAATTGGTCGATCGCCGACATCGCGCGGCAACACGGCTTCGTGCATCTGAGCGACTTCTCGCAGCGCTACCGCCGCGAGTATGGCCATTCGCCCACCGAAACGCGCCGCCAAGCCGCGCTGTCGGGGTGAACGACTGAGCGCCCACGGATCGATATCCACGACTCTGATGATGCGGTTGCGACGTCCGCTCCAACTCATTTCTGCGCAACAGCGGAGCAGCGGAAATCCACCCTGAGCAGCCATTCCACCTTCAACCCAACGGGGTCACTTTACAGTCCACCACGACATCCCGAAAGCGGACGCTCGATGTGAAGTGAGCGTCCGCCAACGATCAGAAGCTCACGCGAGCATCGGCGATGAAGGTGCGTCCCGGAAATGGATGATAGAGAAAGTATTTCTCGTTGCCGATGTTGTCGATGCCAAAGCTGATCGCGACACGATCGTCGATCTTGTACTGCATGCGCGTATCGACCACGAAGAAGCTGTCGAACGCGCCGAAAACGTGCGACACGACATCGGTGTTGTCCAAGGTCGAGTACTGCTTGCCGCTGTAGCGCGCCGCCACCGTCAAAGACCAGTTCGGGTCGATGTGGTAGGTCGCCACCAGCGTCGCGCGCCAATCGGGCACGTAGGGGACGCGCTTGCCGCGCGCCGTCGTTCCCGTGGTGCTCGCGAAGGCCGTGTCCTTCAGGATGCGCGAGTCGACATAGGTGACGCTGCCGGTAAGATCGAGGCGATCGATCAGGAACCCCGTGCGCCCGGCCTCGACCTCCACGCCGCGGTTGCGGATCGCATCGATGTTGGTGGTGAAGGTCGTCGGCACGGTGCCGGTGACGAAGTTGGTCTGCGAGATCAGCGCGTCGTAGGTGTTCTCCTGGAAGAACGAGACCCGCACGCGGTTGGTGTCCCACTGGTGCTCCACGGCCAGCTCACCGCTGTAATCGTGCTCGGGCCGCAGGTTGGGGTTCGGGTTGGTGAAGATCGGCCCGGTTTGAACGAGCTGGTAGAGTTCCGTCACGGTCGGGAAGCGGTAGGACTCGCCGAAGGACGCCTTCACCGCCCATCCGGGCTCCGGCACCCAGGCCAGCGTGGCCTTCGGCGAGACGTGCGTCGAGGACAGGTTCGGCTGGCGGATCTGGGTCGTCGACGTGACCGCTTCCGTGGCGGTGTTGGCGGTCGTGGTCAGGTTGAAGCCGTCGGTGGCCTGCCAGCTCTCCAGGCGCGCACCGGTGGTCAGCGTCCAGGCCGGCGCGAAGTGCCACGCGTCCTGCACCCACAGGGCGCCTGTCTCGGTCGTGCCGCGGCTATTGGTGTACTCCGTCGGCAACTGATTGGAACGGTCGAGCCAATTGGACGTCCCGTAGGTCGGGTTGTCGAGGCGGTACTGGTCGCCATGAGCGCCGAAGCTGATCTCGTGCGGGCCCTCGATGCCGAACGGCCGCCAGATGCCGCGCAGGTCGACGTTGGTCCAGTTGGTGCCGTCGTAGCGGAGCACCTTGCCGAACGAGGTGAAGCCGTAACCCGGCGTGACGCCGTAGGGGTTCCGCTGCGCGTCGGTGAGGAAGTAGTAGTTCGAGGCAACCACCTCCCAGTCGAAATCGCCATGCGTGTCGGTCTTGATCGACAGGGCGTTGGCCATGTGCTGCTCGTCCAGCGTGTAGCGGTTCTGGGCGAAGGACGAGACATTCCCGAAGGTGGGCACGCCGGCCGCATTGGTCAGGTAGCTCTGGACCGATGAATTCACCGCGTTCGACCAGTAGCCGAACGTGTAGGTCGCGGTCAGCCACGGCGTGATGTCGAAGGCGAGCTTGAGCTTGGCGTTGGCCTGTTCCGAATGGAGCAGCCCTCCCGCGCCGACGACGTTGGCGACCTGCCCGATCTTGTTGAGCGCCGGGATGGTGCCGAGGGTGCCCGCCGGGGCGCTCCCGTTCGTCACGAAGGTCAGCGGCTGCGTGAAGGTATTGAGGTAATCGGCGCTCAGGAACCAGGAAAAATCCTCGATCCGGTCGCCGAACGTGGCGCTGGTCTTGTTCGTCTCGTAGCTGCGATCCGTTCGGTAGTACTGCGAGGTCTGAACAGCTCCGGTCTGTTTGAGCGTCGCCTCGAAATGGTCCGGCATCCGGGTGGTGATCTGCAGGACGCCGCCGATGGAATTGCCCGGGAAGGCGGCCGAGTACGGCCCGTATAGGAAATCGATGCGCTTGATCTCCTCGGGCGCGACGATGCCCCAGCGTGGCGCTCCGATGGTGTTGTTGTTGGCGATGAGCGCCGAGATCAGCACGTCGTCGGCGTAGACGAGGGTGCGGGCGCTGGAATTCACGCCCCAGGTGCGCGTCTCGATGACGGGCTGGGTGTCGCCCTCGTTCCGCTTCCGGACGAAGAGGCTGGGGAAGTATTTGATGGCGTCCTCGGTATCGACGACGTTGACTGTCTCGTCGATCTGTTCGCGCGTGACGCTCGCGCTGGTTTGCGGCAGCTGGAACCGGCGCACGATGGGCGGGGCGCCGGGGCCGGAGGGGACGATGCTGGTCGAGACCGGCGTCTGTCCCGCGACCGGAGGTGGCGTGGCGGGGCCGGCCGATTGGCTCGTGACCGACAATTCTTCGAGGGTGACGGTGCTGCCTTCGGCGAAGCTGGAGGTCGTGATGGGTGGTGCAACGAGGCATACGGCGGCCAGCGCCCATGCGCTTCCGCGGGGTGATTGATCGGACATGACGGTATCCCATTGGCTGATCGGCGCGAGTGACGTGCGATCAGGCGACGGGCGGACCTCGGGCACTCCGGGCGTGGGTCGGCGGTCCGGTCTTGGCGAGGTCGGCTTCGGGGCGCCAAGCGACGCGGGAGACTTGCGGGAAAGGATACGGGACGGATAAGGCGAGGATGTTCGGCGGCGCAATGGTACCGATATCGATCGCCATGCAGCACGCATGACATTGCGCGTCCGCTTGGTCGGGGACGGGCGTGCCCGGCCCGTGCTCCGCGCAGAGGACGGTTCCGCCCGGGTCGGACCACATGACCGGGGCGGCGAAGGCCAGGAAAGATTGGAGCAGCAGCGCGTATAGCGCGACCATGCTGATGATCGCGCGGCTCTTGACCCATTGAGGTGGTCGCGCACGCATATTGCGGTGGTAAGAGGCTGGAATGCGAAACGTCAATGAGCCCGCGAATGGCTCAGACCGGATCATTCGAGATTTTTTGTCCGGCTGCTCAACAAGTCACACGAGGCGACCGGCGTCATGAGCTAGTTGTTGAAAGGAGGCGCTCAGGTCTGCCTCTTTCCGTCTGCGGCCGACACACGACGTCCGCTCTTAAGACCATTCGATCCAGAAGCGGATTGTGGCGAAATCACCTTGAGCGGCCCTTCCGCTCGCGACCCCAAGCGGTCACCAGCGGACGGGGTTTGCTTCTCCCAAATCAGACATTCGCCCCGCCGCGGATGATCACGGCCTTCGCCGACTCAGATAACGGCCACCGTCTTGAAGACCGTCCGTCCGGCTCCGCAACCAAAGGCGGCAACGTGGCAAGGCTTGGGCCGACCCGCGATGCTTGCGGGACCTGACGTCATTCGGCGACCGCGGCGAGGACGCTCCGAAGCAGTTCATCCAGTTTACGGGCGACGGCGTCGACCTCCGGATTCCCGAACTGACCGAACGTGCTGGCCGGGCGGTCATACTCGAACGCGACACCACACTCGGCGTCCTCACGCAGGAGCACCCGAATCGGCGCGTACAAGGCGGCCGAAACGTCGTGCCGGATGATCGATGCCGCCGTCAGCGGGTTGCCGATGTCGTACTGGATGGCCTTGCGGCCCAACCCAGCGGTAAGCAGCACGTCGCCATGGTCCCGGGATCCGAAGATCGAGAGCGGCGCCTGCCGTTCGAGGAGACCGCGTGCTTCGTCCACCTCACCGGCCTTCAGGAGCTTGGCGTAATCGGGGTCGATGGCGGGCACCGAAGCCTCCAAAGCGGATCGGACCGCCTCGAAGGACTTGGTCGAGGAAAGGGCCACATGCTCGACCGTGATCGTGGTCGAAGTGAGCTGACCGGTCATGATCTCATCTTCGAATTTCGAAGAGTGGGCAGCCCGCGTCGCAGGCCGCGATTGCCCGTCCTTGGCCTGTCCGGCTGCCCGCTCAGTTCATGGGCTCAAGCGACCCGAGCTTAACCGTGCCTGTGTTGGCCTCGACCGTGACAGGCGCGTCGGGCAGCCACCGGACGACGCCCGCGGTCGCGAAGCCTCCCTGCTTGAGGACCTGCGCCGCATCCGTTGCCACGTTCCGGTTCCGGTAGGCGACGGTGATGGTGCCGGGCGCCTTGAAGGGCTCGACGGAGGCGATTGCCGGCCGCGCCTCCTGCCAGCGCGTGAGGGCGGGCACGAGGAGACCGCCCTGCGCACGCACGTCGGCGGCGCTCAGCGCGAGACCCGGCGTGTGGTAGGCCGCGCCGATAACGGCGGGGACGGAGAAGGCGCCGTACGCGGCAGTGCCAAGGGTCGCCTCCGACCCTGTAGCCGGCAGGAGGGCCGCAACGGTCATCGTCAGGGCGGCGGTGAGGGTGATGGTAGGGTGGGTCATCTTTCGATCCTCTCGGCGTGACGGGAACCCGTCGTTCGATGAGGAGAAGATGCAGCCCACAGTCGTATTCATCAAACAGATGTAACCGATAGCCAACATTCACGCTGTGAATGATGGTACGCCTGTGCCCGCCCTGTAGCCGGTTCATCCCGTCGGGAACGCCTTGAGGTTCCGCTTGCCGGATCCTGCATCGTCGGGCCGTCGGGGATCTGGTCGGGAATGATGAGCGGGCCGAGCCATGACGATCAAGCACCGTGACCTCGCCGGCATCGACCTGAACCTGGTCGTGGCGCTGGATGCGCTCCTCACCGAGAGCAGCGTCACGCGCGCCGCCGCGAAGGTCGGCATCACGCAATCCGCTATGAGCAGCAGCCTCGCCCGCCTACGAAAACTCCTCGGCGATGAGCTCCTGACCCGGACGCCTGACGGCATGCGCCCGACTCCGCGCTCGCTCGCCCTCGTCGAGCCGGTCCGAGCCGCCCTGCGCCAGTTCCAGGGCATCGTCCTCCGGGAGGACGATTTCGACCCCGCGACGGTGGAGCGGTCCTTCACGCTCGCCATCCCCGGCAGCGTCGAGGTGCGTCTCATCCCGCGCCTGCTCGCGTTCCTCGCGCACGAGGCGCCCGGCATCCGCCTGCACCTGGTCGGCCTCGATTACGGCAGCGTGCTCGGGGACCTCGACGCCGACAGGATCGACGTGGCCGTCGGCATGATCTCCGAGGGCCAAGTCCACCATAAGGTCCGGCCGCTCTATCGCTTCGGCTTCCTGAGCCTGTTCAACCCCCGGCTGCTCGGCGTGAGCGGTCCGCTGTCGCTCGACGACTTCGTCCGGTTCCCGCACATCCTGACGTACCTGACCGGCGTCGGTCCGGGAGTGGTGGACACGGCGCTCGCCAAGTTGGGCCGGACGCGGAGGCTGGCGGCGACGACGCCGCGCTTCGCCACCGTGCCGTTCCACGTCCAGGCCGCGCCCGTGATCGCCACGATGGCCGACGAACTGGCCACAACCTTCGCGGCCCAGCTCGGCTTGGCGACGAGCCCGGTGCCGGTGCCCACCGAGGAGATCGTCATCTCGATGCTGTGGCACGCTTCCTATGACCGCGATCCCGCCCATCGCTGGCTAAGGGAGGTCATGGTCCGCATGGGGCGGGAGGCGGGGAGCGCGCACGGGGAAGAAGCGGTCTGATCCGTTCCCTCAGGCTGACCTCACCCGGGAGCCCGCACGAACCCGTCGACAGGTCCGACGATGTCCGGCGGCTGCGATTTCCGGGGGGCGACGAACCCGACCGTGGCGGTCCTGGCGTCCATCGTCATCCCCTCCCTGCAGGCCATCCACGGGTTCGACCGGTCGACGGGGCCGGCCACCATCCCGGGGGCCGGTCGGCGACGCTCAATCATGCTGGCCGCAGCCGCATCCCGGTGCATGCGTCCCGCCGGGCCAGCGCGAGGCGCGGATCACGCTGCAGAAGTTGCCCTTGCGGAAGGCCGGCTCCTTGTCGGCGATCACGTCGGCCTTGACGTTGCCGAAGGTGGTGCCCGGCTTGTGCTTGATGCCATCGTAGAAGGCCTGGATGATGTCCTCCTTGAAGTCCGGGGTACGGGGAAAGGCTGACACGACCGCCTCGCGCTCGGCGTCCGTGTATTCGCCGTATGTCAGGCCGAGCACGTCCATCTCGACGCCGGCCGTCACGAGCGCCACCACCGGATGCATGTGGACGGGAATGCCGGGCGTGGTGTGCAGCGCGATGGCGGTCCAGACGGTGTAGACGTCCGCCTCGGGCACGCCGAGCGCCTTGAGGAAGTCGCGGGCGGCGTTGGCTCCGTCCACCTCGAAGCGCTCCGCCGCGCTGCCGTGACCCGGCATCAGGCCGACGTCGTGGAACATGGCGCCGGCGTAGAGGAGCTCACGGTCGAAGGCCAGGCCGCGGTGCGCGCCGGCGAGGGCGCCGAACTGGTAGACCCGGCTCGAATGATTGAAGAGCAGCTCGGTCTCGGTGTCACGGACGAACTCCGTGACCGCACGGGCGAGCTTGCTGTCGGGGATGGCGGCGTCCTGGTCGATCCTCATGGAAGGGCTCCTTTGCTTTATCTGTCCTCCGGAGCTAGGAGACGCGGTGATTGGCATCAATCGTCGTATTCCGACGATTTCTGCCAACATGCATGCATCGTCGGACACCGGTTCTCATGACGTCCCGAACAGTCGCCCTCCTTGCCCTGCCGGACGTCCAGCTCCTCGATGTCGCCGGCCCGCTCGACGTCTTCGCCGAGGCCAATATCCAGTGCGGCCGGGAGGTCTATGCCCTCGCCGTGATCGGGTCGGCACCGGGCCCGATCACCACCTCCTCGGGACGGCGCCTCCTGCCGGACCTCATCGCCCCAACCGAGGCGAGCTCGTCTTTCGACACGCTCCTCGTGGCTGGCGCCCCCCGGATGCATGAGGCGGTGGTAGCCCCCGAGCTTCTTGCGTGGTTCCGAGACGCGGCAAGGCGATGCCGGCGCTATGGCTCGGTCTGCAGCGGAGCGTTCCTGCTTGGGCAAGCCGGCCTTCTCGACGGCCGGCGGGTGACGACGCACTGGGCGGTCGCGGAGAGGCTGGCCGCACGCTTCCCGGCGGCGCGAGTCGAGGTGGACGCCATCTGCCTGTTCGACGGCCCGCTCCGGACGGCGGCCGGCGTCACGGCCGGTCTCGATCTCGGCCTGGCGCTCGTGGAAGAGGATCTCGGGGCCGAGATCGCTCGGCGGGTGGCGGCGCAACTCGTCATGTTCTTCAAACGCGGCGGCGGCCAGATGCAGTTCAGCCGTCGCGGCGTGAGCGCGTCGTCTGGCCGCTCGGCGTTGCAGGAAGCCCAACGCTGGGTGGCCGCGCATCCCGCTGAGGATCATGGCGTCGAGCGTCTGGCCAGCCGGACCGGCATGAGCCCCCGTCACTTCGCGCGCGTGTTCCGGGCAGAGACCGGCATGACTCCGGCGGCTTACGTCGAGACCGTGCGGATCGAGGCGGTGCGCCGCCTCCTGGAAACGGGCGACGTTGCTTTGAAGCAGGTCGCGGGCGCCTGTGGCTTCCGGGACGTCGACACGCTCAGGCGCGCCTTCATGCGGCGGGTCGGGACGACGCCCGCCGAGTATAGGCGCCTCCACGCGGCGCCTGCGATCCGGCTCTAGGCTCGTAGCCATTCCAATCGCTTATAGACCACCGAGAGAGCTTCGAAAGAGAACCCTTGGATTGAACGACGGAGCTCGCTGGAGGTCAGGAGGAATCGAGCAGCCTTTCGCGCACGCTGCCAGAGCCTTCCCACGATCAGTCGTGCAGGCGAAGAACTGATCACTCGCGCGCTTGGAAGTCTGCACCGCCACCGTCCGACAGCAACGCGGAACGCGATGGTCCCGATCGTCGCTCGGTTCCACGGTAGAGAGCGGCGCCGCGCATTCGGATGACAATGAACCAGGGCGTCCCGTCCTCTAACCTTCAGTAACTTGCATAATGAAAGTGACTCGGCCATGTTAGGCCGATGCAACGCACGCCCTTCGATCAGATGCCCTGTCCCGTCGCCCGATCCTTGGACCGGGTCGGCGAGTGGTGGAGCATCCTCATCCTTCGGGACGCCTTCTACGGGCTGACCCGGTTCGACCAGTTCGCGCAGAGCCTCGGGATCGCGCCGAACATGCTGACCCGCCGGCTCAAGGCCCTGTGCGAAGCGGGTCTTATGGAGCGGCGGCCCTATCAGGAGCGGCCGGCCCGGTACGAATACGTCCTTACCGACAAGGGGCGGGACTTCCGGCCGGTGCTCTGGACCCTGTTCGCCTGGGGCAACCGCCACCTCGCCCCCGAAGGCGAGAGCGTCATCCTGACCGATCCGGCCACCGGCCTGCCCGTCGATCCCGTCGTGGTGGACCGGCGGACCGGCCGCCCCCTCGAAGAGGGTGTGCGCGTGGCGGCGGGCCCGGCCGCCAGCGACAGGCTCCGGCGCCGCTTCGAGCCCAATACGATGATCTGACAGCGGGAGCGACGGAGATGGGCGACGCCGTCCGACTCACTCTCGGCCACACGGGGATTCGCGTGGCGGCCAACAGCGCCGTCGGGAGCCATGGCGCCCGATCGTCGACCCGATGGCCCCGAAGAGCCGCAACGTCACCCTCGCCACCGCCCTCGTGCCGCTGATGCGCAGGGTCGGACCGCCGAAAGGACCCGTCGCCGATGCCCACTGATGCCGCCCTCGATACCGCACCGTCCCGCCGTCGCGTCGTGGAATGGTCCGACCCCGCCCTCGTGGCGAAGGCAGGCCAGGGCCTCGACGGCCTAGCCTTCCTGCGGGCGATGATGGCGGGGGAGGTTCCGCCCCCGCCGCTGATCGCCCTGCTCGGCATCGATCTCGTCTCGGCCGAGCCCGGCCGGGTGACGATGCGGATGGGGCCGGGCGAGTACCTCTACAACCCGCTGGGCTCCGTCCACGGCGGCGCGCTCGCGTCGCTCCTCGACAGCGTGATGGGTTGCGCCGTGCATGCGTCGCTGCCCCTGGGCCGGGGCTACACCACGCTGGAGATCAAGGTGAACTACCTGCGCGCGGTCACGGCCGCGTCGGGGACGCTCACGGCGGTGGGAGAGGTCGTCCATGCCGGCCGCCGACAGGCGGTGGCCGAGGCTCGGCTCTCCGACGGGGCGGGACGACTCTGCGCCACGGCGAGCACCACCTGCCTGCTGATCGACCTGCAGCCACCGGCGACCGACCCGGTCGTGGCGGCCTGGACCCGAGTCTCGTGACGGCCGCTCGTGCCGCCCGGCCGCCGGTATCAGCGCGCGATCTCGACCCGCCCGGCCTCGGGAGCGGGCCGCCCCCACGGGATGCCCGCACGGAGCGCCTGCTGAGGGGCTCGGTCCTCGGAACCTTGCTGCGCCTCGCGGGGCCCAACGTCCTGATGACAACCGCCCAGGCCTCGACGGGCCTGATCGAGACCTACTTCATCGCCCGCCTCGGCACCGATGCCCTGGCCGGCATGGCCCTCGTCTTCCCGATGCTGATGCTGATCCAGATGATCTCGGCCGGCGCGGTCGGCGGGGGCATGCTCTCGGCCGTCTCGCGGGCGCTCGGCGGCGGTCGGCTGGAGGAGGCGAACGGTCTGGTCTGGCACACGGTGGCGATCGCGGTCGGGCTCGGTGTGCTTACCACTGTCGCGGCCCTGCTGGCCGGTCCGCATCTCTATGCGGCCATGGGGGGCAGCGGAGCGTCGCTCGCGGCGGCGCTCGCTTATTCGGATGTGGTCTTCGCCGGCGCCGTGCTGCTCTGGCTGTTCAACGCGCTGGCCGCCGTGATCCGCGGCACCGGCAACATGCTGCTTCCGGCGGGAGTGATGTGCGCGGGCACGGTCGCCCTCATCCCGCTCTCGCCCGCCCTGATCTTCGGCATCGGGCCTCTGCCGCAACTCGGCGTGGTCGGCGGAGCGGTCGCCGTTCTGGCCTACTACGTGGCCGGGATCGTCGTCTTCGCTGCTTACCTTTGGTCCGGCCGCGGAGTCCTGCATCCTCCGGTCCGGCCGCCGGCCCTGTCGCGGACCGCGCTGGCGTCGATTCTCCGGATCGGTGCCGTCTCGGCCGTCGTCAGCGCCACCACGAATGTGACCATCGCCACGGCGACCGGCCTCGTGGGCGTGGCCGGGCCAGCGGCGGTCGCGGGGTACGGCACGGGGGCGCGGCTCGAATACCTCCTCGTGCCCATGGTGTTCGGCCTGGGGGCGCCGCTCGCCGCGATGGTCGGGACGGCGGTGGGCGCTGGGGATACGGCCCGTGCGAAGCAGGTGGCCTGGACGGGGGCGGTGATCGCCGGCCTCCTCGCGGAGGCCATCGGGCTCGGCGCCGCGCTGCGGCCCGAGGTCTGGCTGCGCCTGTTCGACCAGGACAGCGGCATGCTCGCGGTCGGCGCGCTCTATCTTCGTCTTGTCGGACCCTTCTACGGCCTCTTCGGCGTCGGGCTCGCCCTCTACTTCGCCGCCCAGGGGGCGGGACAGGTGGGGTGGCCGCTGGTTGCAGGATTGCTCCGCGTCACCGTCGCGCTCGGCGGGGGACTCCTGGCCCTGCATCTCGGCTACGGGTTGGAGGGCCTGTTCCTCGCACTCGGCGCTGGCCTTGCCACCCTGGCTTTCATCAATGCCGGCGCCTTGGCGTCCGGGGCGTGGCTCGGACGATCTCGGACGTCGACCGCTCTGCCACCGGCGCCGCACAGGGCATGACGGGCCGCCGGTCATGCCGGTTCGTCAACCGGCGGACCTGCTCCTTCCGACCCCTGCCAAGCGAAGCAGGGGCTTAGCGTAATTCCCGAAGGCCCCCATTCCCTATGCCCGCTTCCAAGATGAACACTCTCACGTGCCTCGTGTCGGGAACCCCCGTGCCTTTCGGCGGCGACCGCATGACCGTGATCACGCCGGAACTCGCAGAAGCCTTCCAGCCCGGTGATCACCTTTTGGTCCTGCAGGAGACCGGAGACCTGCTCCACATCCCCGCGGCCCAGATCGCCATGGCGACCGCCGCGGTGGACCGGGCACATGCAGCCCTCATGGTACGGCGGAGCGCATCGAAGCCGGCATGATGTCACTCGCTTGGTCCAAGCGCGTGCTTGGGCGACGCTGTGACTGGCTGAGGGAGGGCGGCGACTGTCGCCACCGCCACCTCGATGTGTCGGGTCTGAAAGTCCTGCGAAAACCAAATCGACGGAGGTCCGTCAGCCACCGGCCTGCAGCGCGGCTTCGAGCTGCGGTCCGGTTTGGGACCAAAGCTGGCCGATCTGCTGCGCCGTGGGGTCCGGGAAGATCGAGGTCTGACCCTCGGCGAGGCCCCGGACGATGTTGGCGGCCGCATGTTCGGGCGACGCCTTCTCCATCGGCATGTCCTTGGCCAAGTCCGTGTCGATGGGACCGGGATAGATCCCGACGACGGTGACCCCGGACTGCGCCAAGGTGCCTCGTAGCCCTTGGGTCAACGAATGCAGGGCGGCCTTCGAGGCCGAGTAGCCGGCCAGGAGCGGCACGGGCGCAAGGCCGACGACGCTGACGACGTTGGCAATCGTCCCCGATCCACGGCCGGTGAGATGCGGCAGGAAGGCCCGGATGACCCGCATCGTGCCGTAGTAGTTGACGTTCATGTCAGCCTCGACCGCGTCCTGGCTCGTCGCGATCCAGTCGCCGAACGCCATGGTGCCGGCGTTATTCACGAGGATGTCGAGGTCCCTGGCGGTGCCGGCGGCCGCGGTGACGGATGCGTCGCTGGTTACGTCGAGTTGCAACGGGACGACCCGGCGGTCGCCGAAGTCGGGCAAGGAAGCCACGCTGCGCGCGGCGGCGTAGACCTTCGCTACGTCCGCCTTGAGGAACTCGCGCACGACGGCTGCACCGATGCCGCGGTTGGCGCCGGTGACCAGCACTACCTTGTTCTGCAGGGACATGATCTCTCCTCCGATAGGCGTCGCACGCGGAACCCGTCTCGCGGCGATGTAAACCGATCTGTTTACATACAATTACGTAAACAGATCGGTTTACCCGGTCAAGGCCGCTCGGTATGGTGCGGAGGGATGAGAAGGGGGGCCGATGGCCGGCGACGTGCGGGGCGAGGAAAAGAAGCAGGAAATCGTGCAGCAGGCTTTCGACCGCTTCTACGACGGCGGTTTCCATGCGACCGGCGTCGATGCCGTCCTCTCGGAGAGCGGCATCTCGAAGCGTACGCTGTACAAGTATTTCCCGACCAAGGACGACCTCATCGAGGCGGTCCTGGACCACTACGGACAGGTCATCGTTGGCAGGCTTTTTGATCCCGTGGCGGCTTCGAACGAGGAGCCGCGCCAGCAGATCATGGCCTTCTTCGATGCCCGCAAGGCGATGATCGACGAGAACCCGACGCGAGGCTGCCTGGGGATCAAGGCGGCCCAGGAGTTCGTCGGCAAGCACGACGGCTTGGCCGCGCACGGGAAGCGGGCTGCGCTATACGTCGAGCAACGCTTCGTCGACCTCTGCGAGCGGGCCGGGTTCGCGAGGCCGGCCGAGGTGGGCAAGCAGATCAACGTGCTGTTCCAGGGAGCCCTGCTGCTCTCGCAGGTCTACGGCGACGGCTCACCGTTCGCGTCCGCCAAGCATGCGGTCGCCGCGCTTCTGGAGGCCGCCGACGAACCTGCTTCCTCGGATCGCCAGTGAGGCCACGGCTCTCCGCTCGAACAGAGCGGACCTTGATTCCCTCGTTGCGAACAGGGGCAATTGCCGCCATCTCGATGCAGGCAATGGGCCGTGGACGCCAAGGGAGCGAGAGGCACATATGGACGACCTGCCACCGGAGGCCTGCAGTTGCTCCGCCGTGAGGCAGGCCGCCCGGCACCTGACGCGTCTCTATGACGGCGTACTGGCTCCAATTGGCCTCGGCCTCAACCAGTATTCCATCCTGGCCAAGGTCGACCGCCACGGCGAGCCGTCGGTCCAGCAACTCGCCGCGCTTCTGGTCATGGATCGCTCGACCCTCGGCCATCTCCTGCGACCACTGGACAGGCGCGGACTTCTGACCGTCCGGCAATCGGCGAGCGATGGCCGAAGACGGGTCGTGGCGCTCACGCCGGAGGGAAGCGCGCTCCTCGCTTTGGCCAAGCCACTCTGGAAGTCCGCCGAGGAAGGCTTCCAGGACAGCTTCGGGCAGGATGAGGCAGCCGGTCTCAAAAACATGATGCGCCAGGTCACCACGACCGATCTTCCCGGTACGGCCCGTTAGGCGGGCCTTCGCCGGATAACAGGCAGTTTCGGTTCGTCTCAGGCGTTTCCGAGCCTGTTCTGGAAGACCGAGAGATGCGTGTAGGCGGCGGCGAGCAGCGACGTCTCGATGCCGGCGCCAGCCGCGGCGCGGACGAGGTCGCCGATGATGTTCTCGACCTCGACCTGGCGTCTATTGAGGAGGTCTCGGTACATTGAGGACGTCAGGGGCGAGCCCTTGGCGGTCAGTTGATCGCGCGTCGCAGTCAGGAAAGCCTCCGAGGGGCCTGTGCCGATGGCCCGGACGGTCGCCACGGCCTCGTCCAGGACGGCGAGCGCAAAGGCCGGTCCGCCGGGCGCGGCCTCGATTTCCCCGATGGGCCCGCGCATCAGGCAGGTCACGGCGCCGATGGTGGCCAGGAGGATCCACTTCTCCCACATCTCGCGCCGGATCTCGCGAGACAGGCGTGGCTGAAATCCGCCCGCCCGCATCAGCTCGTGCAGCGCCTGGATGCGTCGCGTCGTGCCGCCGTCAAGCTCCCCGTAGGCGAGATCCTGAAGTGGGCTGAGGTGTACCACGCGCCCCTCGTCGTCGAGCATGGTCGCGATCTTGAGGGCGCAACCGACAAGGTTCCCGGGCGAGAAGTGCTCCGCCAGGATCTCCATGTGCCGCATGCCGTTCAGCACCGGCAGGATCATCGTCTCCGGCCCGACCGCCGGGCGGAGGTCGTTGAGCGCCGCGTCGAGCTGGAAGCCCTTCACCGATAAGAGGACGGCGTCGAAGGTTTCGTCCAGGGTGTCTGCGGTGACCAGTTGCGGCTCGACGGTCGCGTCGCCGAGCGGGCTGATGATCCTGAGGCCGTCGCGTCGCAGCCCCTCGGCGCGACCCCGTCGAACGAGGAAAGTGACGTCCCGGCCCGCCTGGGCGAGCCGGCCCCCGATGTACCCGCCGGTCGATCCGGCCCCCACGACGAGCAGGCGCATGGTGTTCTCCTATCGAGCGAGGGCGAGTTCACGCCGTGGTGCCGGTCACCTGTTCCGCGAGGGCGGCAAGCTTGGCATCGAGGCCTCGGGCCGCGGCGAGGCATGCCTCATCCGCGATGTTGCCCATCAGCGTGGAAGGCACGTCGTAGGCGAGGCGCGTCGTGGCAGAGGCCTCGTCCCGGTAGATGACGAGCCGGACTGGCACGTTGAGGCCGGCCCGGATGTCGTGGCGCAGCATCGTGATGGCAATGAGCGGGTTGCCAAGGGTGTACATCATCACCTTGGCATCTTGCCCATAGAGCTTGAGCCATTCGCCGTGGTCGAGCGTGAGGAAGCGGGTGAAGCCGCTCGGTCCAAGATGCTTCTCGACCCGGCTCCGGAACTCCCCCTCGTCTCGCGCACCACCTGGGAGAGCTGGCCAGCCGACCACCTCGATTGACCCTACTGCGTGTTCGAAGGCGGCGACGACCTTCTCGAACGACTGCGTGGTGACGTGCTCGACGTGTCGGACCTGCAGTTCCTGGATCATCTTCGTTCGTCCCTGATCACGCACCCGGGCAGGCACCCGTCAAGGCAAATATGTGCAATTGCCCTTATTCGGCAAGCCGACATCGAGCGGTTCGAATCGATCAGTCATTTCACTCCGTGCAGTAGGTCTGTCCGACCGGCCAGCCGGTGACTTTGCGCGCTCCGACACGCCGTCCAAGACGACAGAAAGCGGCGGCATTGACGTCCGTCTCGCCTCTAAACAAGTGTCGATCATAATGGTTGAAGCGGTCGGAAATGGCCGCAGAGGAGCGGTGCGATGTGATCGGCCCCCACTAGGTGGTCCAAGAGTGAAGTCAGTGTGCGGTAGGCCGCTCCACCACGGGCAGCTTGGTCGGCGGAGCCGGTCGGGCGAGCGCAGCTGGCCAAGCGGTGAAGGCTGGCATGAACATTTCCGGGGCTGGCGGACGGTATCCGAGCGACGAGTGGGGGCGGCCAACGTTGTACGGTCGTCTCCAGCTCTCGATCACGATCTGTGCCTCCTTCAATGTGGAGGAAGCTGAGGAAGTGACGGGCCCTGCGGTCGAAGCGTGTGACGATGCGGCGGAAGTGCTTGAGCTTGTTGAAGCAGCGCTCGATGGTGTTGCGGACCTTGTAGGCGGCGAAGTCGTAGGGGATCGGGCGCCGCCGGGTCGGGTTGCATGGGATGACCGCCTCAGCCCCTATGTCGAAGATGAGGCTACGCAGGGCGTTGCTGTCGTAGGCTTTGTCGGACAGGACGCGGAGCGGCTAGAGGCCGTCGAGCAGCGCCGGAACCAGCGGCGCATCCCCACGCTGGCCGGGGGGCGAGGATAAGCCTGAGCGGTCTCCCGCGCGCATCGGCGGCCATATGGATCGTGGTCGTCAGTCCTCCTCGGGAGCGCCCCAGAGCCTAATCCCCCCTTTTTGGCTGCCACCCTTGCCGGTGGCCGCCTGCTGGTGAGCGCACACGAGACTGGAGTCGAGACTGACGTAGTCGTTGTCGGGATCGACGATGAGGTCGGCGAAGACCCGCTCCCACACCCCGGCCTTGGCCCAGCGGGTGAAGCGCTTGTGAGCGGTCTTCCACTTGCCGTAGCGCTCGGGCAGATCGTGCCAGTGCGCTCCCGATCGTAGCACCCATAGCACGCCGCCAAGCGAAACCCTGAATGTCGATTGAACCTAGGGCGTCCCACTGAGCCCACTCCCCGCGATTTAAAGGTGACGCCGCGAATCACCCTCCAGCCGCTGGGCGTCATTCGACGCGAGTAAGGTGGCGAGGAAGTCAGAGGCAATCTCATCAGCCGTGGGCATCGCGCCAATCCGATGCGTACGAGCCACAGAGGCCTCTCCGCGTTGCGCCCGTTCGGCGGTCTCGAAGTCCACGAGGCAATCCCGCAAGGCATTCGCACCGGCCTTCTTGGCGGCCGCCGGGACCTTCGTCCGCAAGCTCTTGACCCAAGCCGTCTTGCCCTTTCACGCGACCGGCATGAAGGGCCGTAGCGCCACCCGGATTGGCCGCCGGAAGTAGTAGATGCTGTGGCGGTCGCGGATGAGATACGACATCAGCGTCATGGCGTTTGCATCACCGAATTGTAGGACCGGCGGCTGCTAAGGCACTGATATCGTCGGAGTTTCAGGCCAATCAAGGCCTTAAAGGTTGATGGCGTCCCCGGCAGGGCTCGAACCTGCGACCCCAGGTTTCATCCCACTTCGGCTTTCGCCGCCGCCCGGCCGGAGGCTCGGGGCGTTCGTGGTCTGGACTATCCCTTCACCCTGGGCCTTTCGGCCTGTAGGTGCCGCCCGTCTAGTCTCTACACCTTCCCGCCGGGGCGGGCTTGGCTCGGGATCGGCAGGGCCGTGGTGCCGGAGCACCGGGCCGGAAGCTTTCCCCGACTTTGAGCGGATCCGCCGCGCGGTTTCCCGGCGCGACGCCCAATTTGAACCTTTAGGAAACCTGTGCTCTGTCCAGCTGAGCTACGGAGACAACCGCGCGTCCTTAGCATCTCCACGGGGCGCGGCCAACACCGTCGGAGGCCGGGAGCGATGGGGCTGCGGCGTCACTCGGCGCTTCTCGCGCTGCTCGCATGGCCCTGCTCCGCCCCCGCCGGACCCGTCGCCCATCCCGATTGCCGGGAGGCCCCCAGCCGGACCGAGACCCTGGACAGTCTCGGCCCGCGCGGCGAACTGCGCTTCGCCTCCGGGGGGCGGGCGGTCCTCGATTCGCTGCGCTGGCCGGAGGAGGACGATGCGGCGCGGGTCCGCATCGCCGCCAGGGCCGGGCAGCGGATCCTCGTGACGCCGCGCGGCCTGCCGGACCGCTGGGGCCGCGAGCGCGTCGGCGCCGAATCCCTCGCCGACGGCACCGACCTCGCCGGAGACCTCGTGGCGGCGGGCCTCGCCGCCGTCGATCCCGGCGAGGCGGACGCCCTCTGCCGCCCCGCCCTCCTGCGCGTCGAGGACACGGCGCGGCGGCGGCACCTCGGCCTGTGGCGCGAAACGCCCCCCGACGCCCAGGACGGCCCCGCCCTGAGGCGACTCGCCGGACGCCACGCCGTGGTCGAGGGCATCGTCCGCCATGTCGGCGAGCGCAGCACGCGCACCTACCTCGACTTCGTCCCTCGGGGCGGCGACGGCCTCACCGTCACGGTAACGAAACGCACTTGGCGAACGATGGCCGACCATGGTTTGACTGCCGACTCGCTGCACGGCACACGCGTGCGGGTCCGTGGCGTCATCGAGATCGGGCGCGGCCCCGTCATCGCGGTCGCGACGCCCGATGTGATCGAGGTGCTGCACGGGCAGGACGATTCTGGGGTGCGGCGCTGAGCGCGATGGACGTGATGCGGGGGGTGGTCGGTTTCCGGCGGGCGGCCTGTCTCGGCTTCGCCGCCCTGATTCTGGGCGCCTGCGTGGCGGACCAGACCGGCTCGGTGAGCGCGCCGGCCGCCGTGCGCGTGCCGGCCGGAGCGCCCAAGGTGACGGGCCGCGAGCGGGCGTCCGATGCCGATCACCAGAAGCTCGTGGCCTCCTTCGGCGGCGAGGCCAAGGCCCCCGCCGTCACCCGTCTGCTCACGGAAGTGACCGACCGCCTCGTGAAGGCGAGCGACCGGCCGGACCAGGCCTACGCCGTCACCCTGCTCGATTCGCCCGTCATCAACGCCTTCGCCCTGCCGAACGGGCGGCTCTACGTCACGCGCGGCCTCGTGGCGCTGGCCAACGACACGTCCGAGGTCGCGGCGGTGCTGGCCCATGAGATGGCGCACGTCACCCTCAACCACGCCACCGCGCGGAGCGAGCTGGAACTGCGCTCCGCCCTGGTGAGCAAGGTGGTGGCGGACGTTCTGAACGACCCCGACACGGGGGCGCAGCTCAAGAGCCAATCGCGCTTCGCCCTGGCCCGCTTCTCCCGCGAGCAGGAACTGGAGGCCGATGCCGCCGGGGTGAAGACCCTCGCGGCGGCCGGCTACGACCCGTTCGCGGCGGCGCGATTCCTCACGGCGCTGAACCGCACCGTGCAGTTGAAGCAGGGCGGCGGCACGGCGGGCGAGCCCGACATGCTCGCGACCCATCCCGGCACGGCCGAGCGCGTGAGCCTCGCCATCCGCGCCGCGCGCAAGGTCGGTGCGCCGGGCATCGGCACCGACGACCGCAGCCGCTACCTCGCCGCCATCGACGGCTTGGCCTACGGCGACAGCCCCCGCGACGGCGTGGTCCGCAGCGGGCGCTTCATCCATTCCGGCCTCGGCATCGCCTTCGCCGTGCCGGAGGGGTTCAGCCTGGAGAACACCCGCTCGGCGGTGCTCGGCACCACGGCGGACGGGAACCGCCGCCTGCTCTTCGACCAGATCGAGAGCAAGGAGGGCCAGGGCCTCGATGCGATGCTCAAGGCGACCTGGAACGACAGCCTCGATCCCGCCGGCTCCGAGAGCCGCGACGTCAACGGCAACCCGGCCGCCTTCGCCCTGTCGCGGGGCAAGGACTGGACGTTCCGCCTCGCCGCGATCCGCCTCGGCGGTGCGACCTACCGGATGATCATGGCCGCCAAGGGCAGCGCGGACCCCGACACCGCCTTCAGGCGCTGGGTATCGAGCCTCGCCGAGGTCCCGGCCGAGGAGGTGACGGCCCTGCGCCCGACGCGCCTCCAGATCGTCCAGGCGGAAGGCGCCGGCACGGAAGACCTCGCCCGGCGCATGGTCGTGTCCGACCGCGCCCTGGACCGCTTCCTCGTCCTGAACGGCCTGGAACGCGGCGCGGCCCTGGTGCCGGGCCGCAGCTACAAGATCGTCACCGACTAGGGCAGAGACGCACTCACTCCGTTCATGCGTGTCTGCCCTAGCTCCTTGTTTTTGCATCAATTTTTCCAGACACGGCTGACGCCTTCGTCTGGATCGATGCACTAGGCGTCAACCCCGGAGACCGCGCGTGATCCGTTTCTATTACAACCTCTCGCCGAACCCGATGAAGGTCGCCCTCTGCCTGGAGGAACTCGGCCTTCCCTACGAGCCGGTGCCGGTGGACACCCGCAAGGGCGACCAGTTCGACGCCGCCTATGCCGCGGTCAATCCGAACGCCAAGGTGCCGGCGATCGTGGACGGAGAGACGACGGTGTTCGATTCGAACGCCATCCTCCTCTACCTCGCGGAGAAGGCGGGCCAATTCCTGCCGCCGCAGAACGGGGCGGCGCGCGGCGAGATGCTGTCCTGGCTGATGTTCGTGGCCACCGGCATCGGGCCGTTCTCCGGCCAGTGCGTCCACTTCCGGCACTTCGCGCCGAAGGATGCCGGCGCCTACGCCATGGACCGCTACGTCTACGAGGCGCGCCGCCATTGGGGCGTACTGGACAAGCACCTTGAGGGCCGCGCCTTCATGGTGGGCGATGCCTACTCGATCGTCGACATGGCGGTGTGGGGATGGGCCCGGATGGTGCCGTTCGTGGTGGGCGAGGACGCATTCGCGGGCCTGCCCAACGTCAAGCGGCTGCTCGACGCGATCAATGCCCGCCCGGCCGCCCAGCGCGCCGAGGCGCTGAAGGGCCGCCACGCCTTCAAGGCCGAGATGGACGACGAGGCGCGGGCGAACATGTTCCGCTTCATCAAGCCGGCCGCCTGAGGCCGAGGAAACCGGGGCGTTCTACGCCCCGGTCCCGCCGCCGGACTTGTCCTTGCGGCGCTCCCGCTCCGCCCGCAATTCGCGCTCGGCGATCAGCCAGAACTCGATTTCGAGGCCTTCGGGCCGATGGTTGCGCTCCCACAATTCGTAGGCGCGCTCCCGGATCTGCTCGAAGGTGATCGCATCCTGGCGAGACTCGTCTGCGCCCGCATTCCGCTCTGAGGTCATCGCGCCCTACCGAACCGGTGCCACGCGCCGCGCCATGCGGCGTTCCTCAGGATCCCGGCCGGTGCAGGTAGGCGGTGATGCTCGTGACGCGGGTGCCGACCATGGTCACCGCCTTTCGCAGGCGCTCCTCGCTCACGCCGAAATGCTGCGCCCAGGCCATCCGGCTGGTGCGGTCGAAGATGTCGATGTGGCTCTTGCCCTCGGTTCCCGTCGTCATGGCACCCAATCCCGATCTCTGGAGGCACCCGGCCGCGCCGGGCTCTTTCCCGATCAACCGGAGGCCGCAGATTAGGTTTCACCGCCCCGCGAGGAACGGGCGCGCCTGTCACTCCCAGCGGAAGGGCGGCGAGCGGAACGGCAGGTCGGGGAACGGGCGAGGTTCGGGCGCCGGTTCCGGCTCCGGTTCCTCCACCGCCTCGCACGTCAGGAGCGAGCCCTCCGGCAGGGGCGGCGCCTCGGTGCCGCGCCAGCGGCCGTAGGACCAGGGCCGGTACCAGGCCGCGTCCTCCGGCAGGCGGCCGGGCACGAGGTCGATGCCGTGGGTGCCGAACGGGCCGCAGCGGCAGATGCGGGCGAAGCCCATCCACGCCCCCGGCCAGACGCCATAGGTGGCGATGGCTTGATCCATGTAGGCGGAACAGCTCGGCCAGTGGCGGCACTGGCGGCCGATCAGGGACGACAGGCTGAGCTGATAGGTGCGCAGCGCGAGATGCGCGGCCCGCCGCGGCAGGCTCACGCTGCGGCCCGCCGCTTGGCCTCGATCTGGTCGAGGGCATCCACCACCGCGTCGAAGGTCAAGAGCGTCGAGGCGTGGCGCGCCTTGAAGTCCCGCACCGGTTCCAGCACCGCGAAATCGGCGAAGGGACCGGCCGGCGGCGGGGCGCCCTCCTTCAGCATCGCCCGCATGGAGGCGCGCAGAGCCCGCAGATCCTCCGCCGAGGTGCCGACGACGTGCCGGCCCATGAGCGACGAGGACGCCTGCCCGAGGGCGCAGGCTTTGACATCCTGCGCGAAATCCGTCACCCGGCCGTCCGCGCCGAGGGTCACGTCGACGGTGACCGTCGAGCCGCAGAGCCGGGAATGGGCCGTGGCGCTCGCATCGGGTGCCGCCAGACGGCCGAGACGCGGGATGTCGGCGGCGAGTTCCAGAATGCGTCGATTGTATATATCGTCCAGCATTAAAGCCTCAGTTGAGCAAGCATAAGGGCAGCCAGACCGCCCGCGCAGCCAACGTCGGATTGCGCGTTTGCTCGGGAGGCACGATATAGGCGATGTGCCGCTGCTTCGCGAGGAGGCGGCCGGTCGACCGAGGTCGCGCCCAAGGCCGAGGTCGGGCTCATCCGCCCACGTTCATCCGGGGCACCGGCCCGTGCGCCAGCCACGGGCGCGGGTCCCACACGAGAACCCGAGCCCGATCAGCATGTACGCGAAGCCCGACAGCACCACGATGAAGACCCGTGTGGCGCGGGCCGGAGATGCCATGGATGCCGCACTCAAATCCCTGTCCTACAGTGTCGACGGTCAGGCCCTGAACGGCATGCGCAACGATAATCTGCCGTTCCGCGACGGCACCGCCGCCGTGACCGAGATCGCCCCGGAGCCGGCCTCCGCGACCCGCGTCCCCGAAGGGATCGCCCTGGGCCGTCCGAGCCGCGAGGAGGCCGAGGCCGCCGTGCGCACCCTGCTGCGCTGGGCCGGCGACGATCCGACCCGCGAGGGCCTGATCGAGACCCCCGCCCGCGTGGCCAAGGCCTACGAGCAGCTGTTCGGCGGCTACCGCATCGATGCCGATTCGCTGCTGGAGCGGGTGTTCGAGGAGGTGGAGGGCTATTCCGACATCGTCCTGGTGCGGGATATCCCGTTCCACTCCCATTGCGAGCACCACATGGTCCCGTTCATGGGGCTGGCGCACATCGCCTATTACCCGTCGAAGGGCGTGGTCGGCCTCTCGAAGCTCGCCCGCGTGGTCGATGCCTTCGCCAAGCGCCTTCAGACGCAGGAGACGATGACGGCGCAGATCGCGGACGTGATCGAGAGCATCCTTAAGCCGCGCGGCGTCGCCGTGATGCTGGAAGCCGAGCATCTGTGCATGGCCATGCGCGGCGTGCAGAAGGCCGGCGTCTCGACCCTCACCACCCAGTTCCGCGGCGTGTTCAAGGACGCGCCCGACGAGCAGGTCCGCTTCCTGACCCTCGTCCGCGGCGGAGCCAAATAGGCCCTCGCGGCTTGTCGAACGCCATGCCCGAGACCGCCCCGACGCACGCATCCCGCATCGCCTTCCCCACGCCCGGCAGCAAGGCCGAGGTCGAGGAGGGCGACCTCTTCATGCCCCGCTTCGACCGCGACGGCCTCGTGACCTGCGTCACGGTCGATGCCGGCGACGGGCGGGTGCTGATGGTCGCGCACATGAACGCCGAATCCCTGGCGCGGACGGTCGAGACCGGCGAGGCGTGGTACTGGTCGCGCTCGCGCGGCGAGTTGTGGCGCAAGGGCGCCACGAGCGGCCAGACCCAGCGCGTCGTGGAGATGCGCACCGATTGCGATCAGGACGCCGTGCTGATCACCGTCGAGGTCGGCGGCGATGGTGGCTGCTGCCACACGGGTCGCCGCGCCTGCTTCTACCGCACCGTCGCCCTCGACCGGGAGACCGGACAGGTGCGGCTGCGGTTCGCCGGGGAATGAGCCGCCTGCCGGAGCGGCGCGAGCTTCCCCATCGCCCCATCCCCTCTCCGTCCCGGGCCGAATCGCCGCGCGGGCGCGCCGCCGAGGCGGCCCGCCGTCCGGCCTCCTGGGCCGAACCTGAATTCTCGCCCGGCACCGTCGAGCCGGTTCGGCCCGCCGAGACCGGCCCCCGCCTCGGCCTCGCCCTGGGCGGCGGCTCAGCGCGGGGTTGGGCGCATATCGGCGTCATTCGCGCCCTGGAGGAAGCGGGCCTCGCGCCGACCGTGGTGGCCGGCTGCTCGATCGGCGCGGTGGTCGGCGCCTGCTACGCGGCGGGGCGGCTCGACCGGCTTGAAGCCTTCGCCCGCTCCCTGACGCGAGGCCGCGTGGTGCGCCTCGTGGACCCGCGCCTGCCCGGTTCCGGCCTCATCGCCGGCAACAGGCTGCGGCGTCGGCTGCTGACCGACCTCGGCGACAGCCGGATCGAGACCCTGCGCATCGCCTTCGGCTGCGTCGCCACGGAGTTCGGCACCGGCGCGGAGGTCGCGCTGACGGAGGGGCCGCTGGTCGAGGCCGTGCGCGCCTCCTACGCCATTCCCGGCCTGTTCCCCCCGGTGGACATCGCCGGGCGGTTCTTCATGGACGGCACCCTCGTGAACCCGGTGCCCGTGGCGCTCGCGCGGGCGCTCGGCGCGGATGTCGTGGTCTGCGTGAACCTCAACGGCGACACGGGCGGCCCCGTCACGCACGAGGTGACGGCCCCCGCCCCGCGCCGGGGCATCCTGGACGCCATGCGCGGCCGTGTGCCCGGCCTGTCGCGCACGCCGCCGGAGCCGCCGGTGCCCGGCATCGCCCGGGTCGTGCTCGATGCGTTCAACATCACCCAGGACCGCATCTCCCGCGCCCGCCTGGAACGCGATCCGCCGGACGTGGCCATCGGCCCGGACGTGGCGGCCTTCGGCCTGTTCGACTTCCACCGCGCCGCCGACGGCATCGCCCTCGGCTACCGCGCCGCCCGCACCGCGCTACCGCGCATCCGCGCCGCGCTGGACGGGGCCGCCGCGCGGGTGTGAACCCTGCTCAGCGTTCGTTGCGTCTCCGCCTCCAGCCCGCGAACGCTTCCGTTTGAACGATCAGCAGTTCCAGATCGTCGTCGGACAAAGACGATGCGGCCAAGCAAAGCCGCTCCACGTTCTGTGCCCGCGATGTTGAAGGCTTGGCAGCGGTCGCACCGAGCAAGGCATCCGGCGTCGTTTCTAGAGCGTCGGCAATGCGAACGAGCGTCGCGAGATCGGGCTCGCGTAGCCCGATGACGTAGTTCGAGTAGCGCTTGTCGCTCAGACCGGCGCGGCGCGCGACGTCCGCGTGAGACAGGGCGAGCACGGCGGCTCGCTCGCGCAATCGATCCCCGAACAGCTTCATCAGAACGAACTGTTCTGAACTCCACCAGGATGCTATGAACGATGCGTTCTTTAACCCACGAATCGTTGAACTTAACGCATGATGGAGCGGATACACGGCTCACGTGCCCTTGGCATCGCAATCGATTCCGTTCTCGCCATTCGTCTGAATCGGGACAACACGCGCTACCGAATTTTCAAAGCCGTCATGATCGAGCTTGAGGATAGAGCGCAATAAGCATCGCATCGTCGCCACCGAGCGCGAACATCTCGCCCCAGGAGATCGAATACCGCCGTCCTTCGCATCGCCGACGCGCGGGTGTCAGGAGCCACCGCCTCTCAGAATGCCTTCGGCAGGCCGGCATCCTTCAAGATGGCGTTGGCGGTGTGGGTGACCTGCGTGTTCCTCGGAACGGTGAAGTGCCGCTTGGTGATGGGGCTTCGCCAGATCTCGTGCGAGCCCTTGCCCTGGCGGACCAATTCGCAGCGCGCTGCGAGGAGTAGGCGCACAAGCGCCGGGTAGAGGTTGCCGCCCACGTGCGTGTTTCAGCAGGCAGAGGCCAGTTTGGCGTGGACGAGGTGCTCGATGCGCACCGGGATGCCACGCCCCGCCGGAACATCGGACTCGAGGTGGTTGGCCGCCACGAGATCGGGCACGAGATCGGTGATGATCTCCACCAGTTCGTCGAACGTCGCGGCCTCGGCGTTCAGACCCGGGATCGCCGACTCGGAAACGTACCAGACGCCGAGGTCGCGATCCCTGGCGATCTTGACCTCGAAATCCATCCGGGTCGCGGCCGCCGCACGGCCATCGGGATCATCGAGCCTTGCCATGGCGCAGACGGTAAGTCCGTCCCCCGGCCACCGCAAGCAAGGCACGGTTGAAGCCAACCAGAAACGACGAAGCCGCCCGAAGGCGGCTTATCGTTAGTCTGGTCGTCTGGTTGGGAAAACTGGAGCGGGCGAAGGGATTCGAACCCTCGACCCCAACCTTGGCAAGGTTGTGCTCTACCCCTGAGCTACACCCGCTCACAATGCTGTTGGCCGCCCCGGAAGTCCGTGCCGGCGGCCCCCGGCGGCGCTCTCTAAACACCATTCCGACGGGCGACGCAAGCCCGTTTTCCGGCTCACCACTGCAAAGCTGGCGGAAGGCCCTCCCGGAACTCCCGCAGCCGGGCCACCGTGCCCCGGCTCGTGCCCTCCGGCGGGGCGGCGGCAGGGAAGAAGCCGCCTTCTGCGATCTCCCGATCCGGCGCCTTCGGCCCTAGAACGGTGAAGGCGGGAGCCACGAACAGGGCGACGTGGTCGCGGGATGTGCCCGCCACGTTGTGGAACAGGCCAAGGAGGCGCAACGGCGCCTCGATGCGGATTTCCCCCTCCTCGCGGAATTCCCGCACCATCGCCTCCTCGGCGGTCTCGCCGCGCTCGACGCCGCCGCCCGGCAGGTGCCAGCCGCTGAGATAGGTGTGGCGCACGAGGTACACGCGCCCCTCCCCGTCGAGGGCGATTCCGCGCACCCCGAGGGTGACGCCCCGCGTGGCGAGGGCGCCGAGGAAGAACAGCCGGCGGAAGGCCGGGCGGTCGAGGATCAGCCGCTTCGTCACACGACGTCCAGGGTGATTTCGCCGAGCCCCGCCACGGCCGCGACCATGCGCTGCCCACGCTCCACGGGACCGACGCCGGAGGGCGTGCCGGTGAAGATCAGGTCGCCGGGCTGGAGGGCGAAGTAGCGGGAGAGATAGGCGATCTGCTCGGCCACCGACCAGATCATGTCCGCGAGGTCGCCCTTCTGCTTCACGGTGCCGTCGACGGACAGGGTGATAGCCCCCTTGTCGGGGTGCCCGATCAGGGCGGCCGGATGCAGCGCGCCGATGGGGCCGGAGGAATCGGCCGCCTTGCCCGTGTCCCAGGGGCGGGACATCTTCTTGGCTTCCTCCTGGAGGTCGCGCCGGGTCATGTCGAGGCCGATCGCGTAGCCGTAGACGTGGTCGAGGGCGGACTCGACCGGGATGTCGGTGCCCCCGCCGGACAGCGCCGCCACCATCTCCACCTCGAAATGGTAGTTGCTGGTCTTGGACGGGTAGGGATGCGGCGTCGGCTCCGCGCCGATGATCTGGAGGGCATCGGCCGGTTTCATGAAGAAGAAGGGCGGCTCGCGATCCGGGTCGGCGCCCATCTCGCGGGCATGGGCGGCGTAGTTGCGCCCGACGCAATAGACCCGCCGGACCGGGAAGAAATCCTGGCTGCCGACGATGGGCAGGGTGGTCCGGGGCGGATTCTGGATGACGGAGAGCATCGGGATCCTCAAGTCTTCGCGTCGCCTGCGGCTGGAATGCTGCCGGGCGCGAACCTCGTTGTAAGCCATCCGCCACGGGCCGCCATCCGGCCGGGCTTGCTGAGCGGGCCACTGCGCGCAAAATTCATGCGATGACCGAGCCCGCCCCCTCCGCTCTCCTCGACGCCCTGCGCGGTGCCCTTGGCGACCGCCACGTCCTGACCGACCCTGATCTGCTGGCGCCCTATCTCAGCGAGCGGCGCGGGCTCTTCCACGGCGCGACGCCCGCCGTGCTCCGGCCCGGCTCGACGGAGGAGGTCGCCGCCGCTGTGCGGCTCTGCGCCGGGGCGGGGGTGCCGTTCGTCGCGCTCGGCGGGAATACCGGCCTCACCGGCGGGGGCGTGCCGCAGGGCGGCGTGGTGATCTCGCTGGAACGGCTGACGGCCGTGCGGGCAATCGATCCCATCGGCGCGACGATCATCGTGGAGGCCGGCGCGATCCTCGAGACCGTGCAGGCGGCGGCCGACGCGGCGGGGATGCTGTTCCCCCTCACCTACGCCTCGCGCGGCTCGGCGCGGATCGGCGGGGGCATCGCCACCAATGCGGGCGGGCTCAACGTGCTGGCCTACGGCAATGCCCGCGAACTGACCCTCGGGCTCGAAGTCGTGCTGGCGGACGGGCGGATCTGGAACGGGCTGAAGGCCCTGCGCAAGGACAATGCGGGCTACGACCTGAAGCAGCTCTTCATCGGCTCGGAGGGCACGCTGGGCATCGTCACGGCCGTCGCCCTGCGGCTGTTCCCGAAGCCGCGCTCCACCGGGGTCGCCTTCGTGGGCCTCGCCTCGGCGCGGGCCGCCCTCGACCTGTTCGTGTTCCTGCGCGACCGGGCCGACCGCGATCTCACCGCCTTCGAATACCTGCCGCCCTTCGCCCTCGAGCTGGCGCTCCGTCATGGACGAGGCACGGTGCGCCCCCTCTCCGGGGATCACGGCGCCTACGCCCTCGTCGAGTTCTCGTCCTGCCGGCCGGGCTCCGAGGCGCGGCACGATCTCGAATCGGCCCTCGGCGAAGCCTTGGAGGCGGGGATGATCGGCGATGCCGCCATTGCGTCGGGCGGGGCGCAGGCGAAGGCCTTGTGGGACCTGCGCGAGGCCGTGCCGGAGGCCCAGACCCGCGAGGGCGGCTCGATCAAGCACGACGTGTCGGTGCCCCTCGCCCGCCTGCCGGAGTTCCTGGAACGGGCCAATGCCGCCTGCCTCGCCGCCATGCCGGGCCTGCGCCCCTGCGGCTTCGGCCATTTCGGCGACGGCAACATCCACTTCAACCTCAGCCAGCCGGTCGGCATGGACAAGGCCGCGTTCCTCGACCACTGGACGCGCTTCAACCGGATCGTTCACGACATCGTGCACGAACTCGGCGGCTCTATCGCGGCCGAGCACGGGGTTGGGCTCATCAAGCGCGACGAACTCGCCCGCTACGCCCCGCCCGTCGCCCTCGACCTGATGCGCGACATCAAGGCGGCCCTCGACCCGAGGGGCCTGCTGAACCCCGGCAAGGTCGTGCCGCCCCCTGCGGAGAGTGCGTGACAGGGATCGACTTTTGTGCGCCGCGCCATAATTCAGCTCCCCTGACGGCGGAGAACGGGGACGCGGCAGACACACCTGCCGCAATCGAACCTTGGCGTTAACCCGTTGCTAAGGCGTCGATTGGACCTTCTGGTGAGGGCACGGCCGCTATTCTGGAAGAGTAGGCCCGCCCCTTGCTTCTCGCCGTCGGACGTTTCGCAGTTGCGAGACAGACCGCCGAGCGCCATCGATCCGGAGTCATCCGATGCCCTCTTCACTGGCCCGCGTGCAGACCACCGAGGCAAGCCGTTACCTGCAGCAGCTCTGCCGCCACTGGAGCCACAAGTTCGAGGTCGAGGCGACCGCCGATCACGGCACCGTCCCCTTCGGCACCGACCGCGTGTGCACGCTGGATGCCGAGCCGGACGCCCTCGTGATGCGCATCGAGAGCGCCGACCCGGTGAACCTCACCCGCCTGGAGAACGTCGTCTCGGACCATCTCCTGCGCTTCGCCTTCCGCGAAGGGCTCGGCGACATCCGCTGGTCGCGCGCCGTCGCCTGAGCCGTCCGGCGGCGCGCTACCGCGCCGCTTCGTCCAGCGCCTCGATGACGAGGTTACCGTTGGTGTAGACGCAGATCTCCGCCGCGATGCCCATTGCCTTGCGGACGATCGCCTCGGCATCGAGCGCCCCGTCCTCGAGCGCCCGCGCGGCGGCGAGGGCATAATTGCCGCCTGAGCCGATCGCCATCACGCCGCTTTCCGGCTCCAGCACGTCGCCGGAGCCCGATAGCAGCAGGCTGACGTCGCGGTCGGCCACCAGCATCATCGCCTCCAGACGGCGCAGGTAGCGGTCGGTCCGCCAATCCTTCGTCAGCTCCACGCAGGCGCGGGTAAGCTGGCCGGGATACTGCTCCAGCTTGGCTTCCAGCCGCTCGAACAGGGTGAAGGCGTCGGCCGTCGCTCCGGCGAAGCCACCGATCACCGCGCCCTTGGCGAGCTTGCGCACCTTGCGGGCATTGCCCTTCACGATCGTCTGGCCGAGGCTCACCTGCCCGTCGCCGCCGATGACGACGCGACCGCCCTTCCGCACCATCAGGATCGTGGTGGCGTGCATGCTGGGCATGCCGCCCCGCTCGTCGTGGCTCACGTCTGCGCTCCTGTTCCGTGATGCGGCGCAGATGGGGAGGCTTCCCCGTCGCGTCCAGCGCTTCGGCCCCTCATGGTCTTTGCGAGCGAAGCGAAGCAACCCAGGGTAGCGGGACCTCTGCCAGGCGTGGCGCAGCCCTGGATTGCTTCGCTTCGCTCGCAATGACGGCGGGGCGCGTCAGGGTGGTGTAAGGGCGAAGGCCCATTCCTCGCGGACATGGGCGTCCGCCTCGTCCGCCCCGAAGCGGCGGTGCAGGTCGCGCAGGGCGTCCCCGTCCAGCAGCCGGCCGCAGGCCCAGACCGCCATGCCGCGCACCAGCGGCGAAGCGTCCGCCAAGCGCGCGACCGCACTCGGCGCGAGGCCGGGCTCATCGGAATTGCCCAGCGCGATGAGAACGTTGCGCAGGAAGCGGTCGCGCCCCGTGCGCTTCACCGGGGTTCCGGCAAAGAACGTCCGAAAAGCGGCCTCGTCGAGGGCGGCGAGGGTCCGCAGGTCCGGCGCGGCGAGGTCGTCGCGGGCGGACAGGCGCGTCTCGGCGGCCTGCCGGGCGAACTTGTTCCAGGGACAGATTGCGAGGCAATCGTCGCAGCCGAACACCCGGTTGCCGATGGCGGGGCGGAACGCGGCCGGGATCGGCCCCTGGTGCTCGATGGTGAGGTAGGAGATGCAGCGCCGCGCATCGAGCCGGTAGGGCGCGGGCAGCGCGTCGGTGGGGCAGATGTCGAGGCAGGCCCGGCAGGAGCCGCAGCGGTCGACGCCGGGCGCGTCGGGCTCGAACTCAGCGCTGGTGTAGATCGCCCCGAGGAGCAGCCAGTTGCCGGCCTCGCGGGAGATCAGCACCGTGTGCTTGCCCTGCCAGCCGAGCCCCGCCGCCTCGGCGAGCGCCTTCTCCATCACGGGGGCGGTGTCGCAGAAAACCTTCACCCGCGCGTCGGCCTTGGCCGACAGGTAGCCGCCCAGCTCCTTCAGCTTGCCCTTCAACACTTCGTGATAATCGCGCCGCTGGGCATAGGCGGCGATGGCGCCGTGTCTGCGCCGGGCGACGAGCGCCAGGGGATCCTCCTCCGGCCGGTAGCTCATGGCGACCACGAGGATGCTGCGCACCCCCGGCCACAGGGCGACGGGGCTGGCGCGCTGGTCCGCGCGCTCCTCCATCCAGTCCATGGTGCCGTGGGCGCCCTCGGCGAGCCAGTGCGCGAGGCGTTCGGGCAGATGGGGAACGCGGTCGGGCCGGGTGATGCGCAGGCCGCAGAAGCCCAGGTGGCGGGCCCTGTCCTCGACCAGCCGGCGCAACCGTTCGCCGTGGAAGAACCGCTTGTCGCTCAGAAATCGAGATCCGCGTAATGGGCGGCCGGCGGCATGCCGGCGACCCGGTCGGCGAGGATGGCGCGGAAGGAGGGCCGCGACTTCACCCGCGCATACCAGTTGCGGGCCATCTCGTCCTCCTCCCACGGCACGTCGCCGAGGTAGTCGACGCAGGAGAGATGGGCCGCCGCCGCGAGATCGGCATAGGACAGGTCGTCGCCCGCGAGCCAGCGCCGCCGGGCGATGAGATAGCCGATGTATTTCAGGTGGTAGCGCACGTTGGTGCGGGCGGCGCGGATGGCGTTCATGTCCGGCGGGCCGCCGCCCTGGCTCGTGGTCATGAAGCGCTTGGCGATCTTCTCGGCCACGAGGTAGCCGGTCACCTCGTTCTCGAACTTCACCAGGAACCAGTCGAGCAGGCGGCGCACCTCGACGCGGCCGGTCGGGTCCTCCGGCAGGAGGCGCCGCCCGCTGAGGCCGAGCCCCCGTGTCTCGTCGAGATATTCTGCGATGACGCCCGCGCCCGGGACGACGGTGCCCGATTGCTCCAGCAGGACGGGCGTCGTGCCGGCCGGATTAATCAGCAGGAATTCGTCGCGCCGGTCCCAGCTGCGCTCCTCGATGAGGAGCGGCTCCAGGCCCATCTCGGCCATGATCAGCCGGATGAAGCGGGAATTGGCGCAAAAGGGGAAGTGATAGAGGTTCGCCATCGAAGCCGCAGTGGGGACGGGACAGTCACTTGCCGGGTCACGGCGCGGGGCTCCCTCTCGCGCCATCCGCCCTGGCAGGCAGGGCTTCGGTCCGAGCGTTATTGCCGGTTTCTTGCCGCCCCATTAACACGCGTCGCCAAGCTCGGTAACCGCCCGTCAACCGCGATGGGTGATGCAACCGGGACGGTCATGGGTGTGGGGCGGCGCCTGGTGCGTGCGCCGGAAGGCGCGAGGGCAGGCATGGATCCGGTCAGCATCGGGAAAGCGGTTCTGCTCGGCCTCGTGGAAGGCGCGACGGAGTTCATTCCCGTCTCCTCCACCGGGCACCAACTTCTGGTCGGCCATTTCATCGGCTTCCATTCGCCCAACAACACGTTCGAAGTGCTGATCCAGCTCGGCGCGATCCTGGCGATCCTGGCGGTGTATTTCCGCCGGCTCCTGAACATCGCCACCGCCGCGCCGCACAACCCGCAGGCCCGCCGCTTCATCATCGGCATCCTCGTCGCCTTCCTGCCGGCGGCGGTCATCGGCGGCCTCTTCTCGAAGCTGATCAAGGCCTACCTGTTCAACCCGTGGATCGTCTGCGCGACCCTGGTAGCCGGCGGCCTCGTCCTCCTCGTGATCGACGACACCGACCTCGAGGTGAAGAAGACCGACGTCTACGACTTCACCCTGCCGATGGACTTCAAGATCGGCGTCTTCCAGTGCCTCGCGATGATCCCCGGCGTGTCGCGCTCGGGCGCCACCATCGTCGGCGCGATGCTGATGGGCGCGGACAAGCGTTCCGCCACCGAATTCTCGTTCTACCTCGCGATGCCGACCATGGCCGGCGCCTTCGCGAAGGACCTCCTCGACAATTACAAGAACCTGTCGAGCAACGATGTCGGGCTGATCGCGATCGGCTTCGTCGTCTCCTTCATCTCGGCCCTGTTCGTCGTGCGGGTGCTGCTCGATTACGTGTCGCAGCACGGGTTCCGGCTGTTCGCGTGGTGGCGCATCATCGTCGGGGCGCTCGGCCTCGCGGGGCTCATCATCCTGGGCTGAGGTCAGGGCGGCCGGAAGGGGAATTGCATCGGAACGGGTTCTCGTGCGACGCAGCGAAATGACCGCGGCGGTTGAACCGCGGCATCCATGCTGCGACGCGCTCCCCGCCGGCCGACCTTCGGCACGGAGCGCCTTGAGGGGGGCTCGGCCGAACCGATGGAAGACAGACCGCTCGCCGATCTTTTCGAGCCGGCCGACCGCAAGCGGTGGCTCTCCCTGGTCGAGACCGCGCTGAAGGGCGCGGATTTCGAAAAGAAGCTCGTTTCCAAGACCGCCGACGGGCTGCGCATCGAGCCGCTCTACGCCGCCGCCGAGCCGACGGCGCAGCCGGTGCGGGCGCCCGGCCCCTGGAAGATCGCCCAGCGCGTCGACCATCCCGATCCCGCCGCCGCCGCCCGTCAGGTGATGACCGACCTCGAAGGCGGCGCGGACGCCCTCGTCCTCGCCTTCGCCGGGGCGCCGGGTGCGCGCGGCTACGGCCTGACCGTGACCGATGCCGCCGGGCTCGACGCCGCGCTCGCGGGCGTGATGCTGCCCATCGTGAGCCTGCGCCTCGACGCGGGCGGGCGAGGCCTCGACGCCGCCCGCTGGATCCGCGACCTCGCCGCCGCGCGGGGCGAGGATCTGGCCTCCTACGATCTCGATCTCGGCATCGACCCCGTGGGCGTCCTCGCCGCCACCGGCAGCCTCGGCGCCGTGTGGAAGGAGATCGCCCCCCAACTCGCCGCAGCCGTCGCCGAACTGGACGCAGCCGGCTTCACCGGCCGCGCCTTCCTGGCGGACGGGCGCCCGTATCACGAGGCCGGGGCCGGCGAGGCCGCCGAACTCGGCGCGGTGCTCGCCACCGCCCTCGCCTATCTGCGCGCCCTCGAAGCCGCCGGCCACGACCTCGACACGGCCCGCGACCGGATCGCCGTGCTCCTCGTGGCCGATGCCGACGAGTTCGTGACGCTGGCGAAGTTCCGCGCCATGCGCCGGCTGTGGGCGCGGGTGGAGCAGGCCTGCGGCCTCGAGCCGAAGCCCCTGCGCATCCATGCCGAGACGGCGTGGCGCATGATGACCAAGCGCGACCCCTTCACCAACATCCTGCGCACCGGCATGGCCGCCGCCGCCGCCGGCATGGGCGGGGCCGATGCGGTCTGCGTATTGCCCTACACCCAGGCGCTCGGCCTGCCGGACGCCTTCGCGCGGCGCGTGGGCCGCAACAGCCAGATCGTCCTGATCGAGGAATCGCATCTCGGCCGGGTGAGCGACCCGGCGGCGGGCGCGGGCGGGTTCGAGGCCTTGGCCGACCAGATCGCCGAGGCCGCCTGGGACGCCTTCCGGGCCATCGAGGGCGAGGGCGGCATCGTCGCCTCCCTCAGCGTCGGCAAGATCCAGCGCCGGATCGAGGCGGTGCGCGAGGCCCGCACGAAGGCGGTCGCCACGCGGCGGATGCCGCTGACCGGCGCCACCGAGTTCCCGAACCTCGCCGAGAAGCCGGTCGCCGTCCTTGACGTGCCGCCGGTCGCGCCGGGCAAGCCCGCGAATTTCGGGACGGGCGCGGCGGTGGCCTGCGATCCCCTGCCCTCGCAGCGTCTGGCGGAGCCGTTCGAGACCCTGCGCGACGCCTCGGACGCCGCGCTCGCCAAGGCCGGGCGCCGGCCGAGCGTGTTCCTGGCCAATCTCGGGCCGCTGGCCGCCTTCAACACCCGCGCGAGCTTCGCCGCCAACGCCTTCGCGGCGGGGGGCATCGAGGCCCTGTCGAACGACGGCTTCGCCGACACGGCCGCCCTGGTCGAGGCCTACAAGGCCTCCGGCGCCCCCCTCGTCTGCCTGTGCTCGTCCGATACGGTCTATGCCGAGAAGGCGGTGGAGGCGGCCGAGGCGCTGGCGGCCGCCGGCGCCGGGACGATCTACCTCGCCGGGCGCCCGGCCGAACTGGAAGCGCCCCTCAAGGCGGCGGGTGTCCACGCCTTCCTGCATGTCGGATGCGATCTTCTGGCGTTGCTCGACGATGCGATCCGCCGGGCGCTTCGGTCCGCGCCCCGCTGAGTCGGGGCCGAGCGGCGCGATGAGCCATTCGGCTCACCGCGTCCGGGGCATCGCCGCGCCCGCCCGCCCGCCTCGCGGTGCCGGCGCATTTCGCATGTCACGCCGGCACCGCGCCCTGGCCCTGTTCCCGACGCAATCCGGGGGGATCTTGAAACCCGGTTCGGACACCCGACGAGGCCGCCCCGCATGAAGTCCCCGATCCTCGCCACGCTCGCCGTCCTCGCTCTCGTGACAAGCGCGGAGGCCCGCCCGCAGCGAGCCGTGAAAGCCCCCGACGCCGCCGCGGCGGAAACGGTGATGTCGCCCCTGCGGCAGGCCGCGACCGATTGCTTCGCCGAGACGGTGATGTCGAACCCGAAGGCGATCCGCGAGGCCCGCGCCGGCCATTGGTACGAGGCGGCCTCCGTCACCGGCTTCCTGTGCCGGCCCGAGGTCGCGGCGATGATCCAGGCGCATGACCGCCTGTTCGGCGCCAAGACCGGCGAGCGCTACTTCAAGGGCGCCTACGCGAAGCATCTCGACAAGCAGCTCGCCGAGCGGCTTCAGCCGATGCTGGAGCGCAAGGCCGTGGCGAGCGCCGAGCCGCCGGCCGAGAAGGCCGGTGCCGAGGATGCCGCCCCGGCGGAGTAAGCCGGCCCTTCACACCGTTCCGTCGCTCCTCCCCCGGTAGGACAGCGCCTCCGCGAGGTGCAGCCGCCGCACCGGCCCCTCGCCGTCGAGATCGGCCAGGGTGCGCGCGACCCGCAGCACCCGGTGGAAGCTGCGAGCCGAGAGGCGCATCGTCTCGGCCGCCTGCCGAATGAGCGCCGTGCCCGGCGCGTCCGGGCTCGCCACCGCCTCGATCACCTTGGCCGGACAGGTCGCGTTCGTCGTCTCCGGCGGCAGGCCGTACTCCGCGTAGCGGGCCGTCTGCCGGGCGCGGGCGGCGGCGACGCGGGAGGCCGCCTCGGCCGATCCCTCGCTGGGCGCGGGCAGGATCAGATCCGCCGCCGAGACCGCCGGCACCTCGATACGCAGGTCGATCCGATCGAGGAGCGGGCCGGAGATGCGGGCCTGATACTGCGCCATGCAGCGCTCGTTCGGCCCCTTCCGACAGGCATAGCCGGGATCCAACCCGTGCCCGCAGCGGCAGGGGTTCATCGCCGCGACCAGCTGGAACCGGGCTGGGTAGGTCACGCGGTGGTTCGCCCGCGCGATCATCACCGTGCCCGTCTCCAGGGGCTGGCGCAGCGAATCGAGTACCTGCGGGCTGAATTCCGGCAACTCGTCGAGGAACAGCACGCCGCCATGGGCGAGCGACACCTCCCCCGGCCGGGCGCCGTGGCCGCCGCCGACCAGCGCCGCCATGGAGGCGGAATGGTGCGGCTGGCGGAACGGGCGCCGGTTCGACAGGGCGCCGCCCTTCAGCCCGCCGGCCACCGAGCGCACCATGGCGATGTCGAGGAGTTCACGGGGACCGAGCGGCGGCAGGATCGAGGGCAGGCGCGCGGCGAGCATCGACTTGCCCGACCCCGGCGGTCCGTTGAGCAGCATGTCGTGGCCCATTAAGCGGCCAAGACGAGGCAGGCCTGCGAAGCTTGGAACGAGGCGGGCGCCCCACCGGCTGGGGTCGCCCGGCGTTCGCCATCCGACCCGGACCCGGGCGTGCCAAACGGGACCGAACGCATCGCGAGGGCGGCGCCGGGACCGGGTCATCGGCCGACCGGCCGGCCGCCGGACGCGCCTTGACGGACCAAGGCCGCAGCCCGGCCGCGCAGTTCCATGGCGCGAATACGCTGGCTGCGGGCCAGCACCCGCAACGTTGGCACGTGGACTTCCGGGGACAGGCCGGCGGCCAGCTCGGCCAGCGCGTCGGCGTGATCCTCGCGCCCGACCGCCTCGTCCAGCAAGCGAAGCCTCAACGCATGCGTCCCGTCGCGCATCGCCAACACCCGGCTTCCCGCCCCGAACCTTAGCTTCCGCCCGGCAGATGCCCACGCGACCGTGGCCGGTCAACCCGGTCGCGCCCACGCATCGGAGCGATGGTAACGCCCCTACCCTACGCCACGCCACCGCGGGTCGGGCCGCCGGGGCGAGGCTCGACGGGGGATCCTTCGTCCTCCGGAGGGGGCGGCAAGTGTGGCGGGGGCACACGCCCCGGGCTCGGGGGCGTCGGCAAGCCGAGGTCCTCGGCCGGTTCCGGCGCCTCGTCCCTGCGGTCCTTGTCATCCGGCATGGTCACCTCCATCGGTCCTCGACTACGCACGAAAGCCAATACGGATGCCCGGAGGGGCCGCTCGCGGTTCAGACGTCGGCCATCCCCGTGTCCGGCCCTTCGACGATGTAGGGGGCGAAGGGCTCCCTCGTGGCCCGGTCGGCGTATTCGTCGACCGCCTCGCCCGGCAGCGGCGGCATCAGTGCGGTCATCGACCGACCGTCAAGGAAGGCCTCGATCTCGCACGTCATCAGGTCGGTTGGCTCACGCGGCGAAGCTACGGATTGCCGAGATCACCTTGCCCTCGCGGAAGGGCTTGTCGCAGAACACGCCCCGCGCCGGGATGGCGTCGAGGTCCGGCGCCAGGGCACCCGTCAGGACCAGCTCGATGGGAGGCCACCGGTCGCGGATCATCGCCACCAGCTTCAGCCCGGTGGTCGAGCCGCGCACATCGAGATCGGCGAACACCACCCGGATGTCCGTACGCTCCTCCAGGGTGCGGACCGCGGCCTGGGCGGTGCGCACCACGACCGCGTCGCACCCCGCCTCCTCGACGAAGTCCCGCATGATCCCTGCCAGGATAGGCTCGTCCTGAAGCACTAGCACGACCGGTCGTACTCCGTCGCAGTCCACCTCGGTCGTCGTCATGAGCGCTGCACCTCGACCATCGGTGCACGCATCACCGCGATCACCCCGTCCCTGTCGTATGTAACGTCGACCTCGCCCGTTCCGACTAGGCCCGTGCGGATTAGGCGCGACCCGAAGCCCTTTCGGGTCGGCGCCGTCACGGGTGGGCCGCCGTGCTCGCGCCATCGCAGCACCAACCCCGGCTCCCCCGTCGTGCCGTCGATCCACCACCGCAACTCGACCTGGCCTTCCTCGCCGGACAGGCTGCCGTACTTGGCCGCATTGGTTGCCAGCTCGTGAAGCAGCAGCGACGCCGACAGCGCGGCACTGGGGCCGAGCGAAACGTCGGGGCCATCGAGCGTGAAGCGGCGGGCCTCGGCCGCGGTGCCGAGTACCTCTCGGCACACGGTCCGAAGGTCCGCCGCCGTCCAGTCCTTGCGCAGCAACAGGTCGTGGGCCGAGGCCAAAGCCTGGATGCGCTTCTGGAATGCCTCCACCGGCTCGCGCTCCGGGACGGACCGCAGCGTCTGATGCGCGATGCTCACGACCATCGCCATCGTGTTCTTGAGGCGGTGGGAGAGTTCGTGGTTCAGCAGGTCCTGCCGCTCCTCGGCACGCCGCCGCTCGACGGCCTGGCGGGTCAGCTCGGCGATCTGGCGGACGAACGCGACCTCCGGATCGCCCCAGGTCCGCGGGCGGTCGTCGTTCACATAAAGTACCGCCACCGTCCGGCCCTTCTCGACGACGGGAACGTTGACGAGCGTGCGGACGGAGACCACCTCCAAGGTCGCGGCTGAGGCGGCGGTACGGGGATCCTCGCGTACGTTCGGGATAACGACCGTCCGTCCCTGCCGGAGGTCCTCGGCATAGAGGCCGTAATCGTCCATGCGGTAGCGGCCGGCCAGCGTCGGGAATCCCGCAGCGGTCCAGTCCTCCTCGACCACGAAGCTTTCGCCGTCGGGTCCCACCGTGCCGTAGCCGACCCGGCCGACACCGAGCACGCGCCCGAGAACGGCGGCGCCCGCCTTCGCTATCGCGTTTGTGCCGATGTCGGCCCTCAGCCGTTCCCCGAGCTCCAAGAGGCCGTTGCGACGTGCATCGGCCTCCACCCGCTCCGTCACCTCAAGGAAGATCACGCCGAAGCGCTCGCTCCCGAGCGGGAAGGCCCGGCCCTCGTACCACCGCGCCAGGGTGCCGACCTGTCGGATGAACGTCATCGGCTCTCCGGTCTCGACCACGTCGGCGAACTCGTCGACCCAGGCATCCTGGATACCCGGAAACACCTCGCGGATCGTGCGTCCCACGACGCTGTCCGATGCGATGCCCACGAGCCGGCCCCATGCGGAGTTGACGTCGAGGTAGCGCCAATCCGTGATGCGACCGGTCGGATCGCGCACGACCTCGCCGACGAGGAAGCCCTCGCTCAAGCGCTCGAACAGGTCGCGCCAATGGGCCTCGCTCGCCGCGAGGCGCTCCTCGAACGACTTCTGCTCGGTGATGTCGCGCGACACGGACAGTATCCGCTCCGGCCGCCCGTCAGGGCCGAAGATCGGCGTCACCTGGACATCCCACCATTTGGCGTTGCCGAGGAAGGTGTCCGCGCCCCCCTGGAAATGGCCGATCCCCCCGTCCCGGGCCGTGGCCAAGGCCGCCAGGGCATCGGCATTCCCCTGGCCCTGCCAGAAGCTCGGCCATGGGCATCCCTTGATGTGATTGAAGTCGCTGATTTCCATCACCTTCATGCCGCCTTCGCTCATGAAGGTCAGGCCGCCGTCGAGGTCGAGCACCTTGATGCAGTCGGCGGACGACGCCAGGACGCTGCGCATGAATTCGGCGTCGGCCTGTTCCTTGGTGGCGAGGTTGCGCTCCTGCGTGCGGTCGCTGAACGCCTTGACGAAGCCCCGGTGTGTCCCGTCGAGCCCCCGCAGCGAGGTCATGTCGCCGACCGCGTAGAACCGGCCGCCGTCCTTGCGCAGATGCCAGCGCATGTCCTCGGCATGGCCGTCGCGGAGGACGCCGTCCATCTCCTTGCGCATCTGACCGGTCGTTCGATCCTCGGGCGTGAAGATCCGCTCGATGGGCTGCCCGCACATCTCCTCGGCCGACCAGCCCAGAATGCGCGTGGCACCGACGTTCCAGTCGGTCACCGTGCCAGAGGTGTCGGTGACGATGATCGCCATCTCGCTGGCGCTGTCGAAGATGGCGCGTTGGCGTGCCTCGCTCTCGGCTAGGCGCTCTCGGTTGCGGTGCGCCTCGGTGACGTCGATCTGGCTGCCGAACCGATAGCGCAGCCGTCCCTCGCCATCGAAGACGGGGCCGACGAACAGGGCGTTGACGAAGGGCGTGCCGTCGCGACGGTGGTTGGTGATCTCGACGGTGAGGTCGCGGTTTTCTCGGAGGGCGGTGCGAATGGCGTCGACGCGGTCCGGCTCGGTGTCCGGTCCCTGGAGAAAGCGGCAGTTTCGCCCGACGACCTCCTCAATGCCGTAGCCCGTGAGGTCGAGGAAAGCCCGGTTGGTGAAGACGATCGGGTCGTCGTCCTGGTTGGGATCCGTGAGGATCATCGGCAGGCCGGTCTTGTCGACGGCGGAGAACAACACGTCGGTGTCGGTCGATGCCGGGCGTGGCTGCTGGTCGGATGGGCTCGGGCCGTGGTCCGGTCGGTCGGCCAGCTTCGCCCTTAGGCGGCGGACCTCTTCCTCAAGCTCCTCGCGCGAGAGGCATCGCAAATCGTTATCCATCGAGAAGTTCGCCTGCCCCCCGGCAATCGGCATCGTCCATGGGCGAGGCTGATAGCGAAGCACCGACACCTCGTCACTGCGGCTTTCCGATCAACGCCTTGGAGGAGTTCGCCATCCAAGATTGTCCGGCGAAAGCGCAGGAGGGGATCCGCCACCCTGTCGGCCTATCGTCAGGCTCGCGACTGCAGGCTCTTCATCGGCACGCTCACCACGCAACTGACGCCCTCGACCCGGTAGTCGATGGCGACCCGTCCGCCGCCCATCCCGCGCTCGATCAGGCGCGAGCCGAAGCCCTTGCGGTCCGGCGGTGCGACCGGGGGCCCGTCCCGCTCCCGCCAGTCCAGCCGGAAATCGGCATCCTCCCCGTCCCCGGTCACGCTCCAGTCGAGGTCAACACGGCCGGCCGCAGTGGAGAGGGCTCCATACTTGGTCGCGTTGGTCGCGAGCTCGTGCAGCACCAGCCCGAGCATCAGCGCCGCGCTCGGCCCGATGAACAGGTTCGGCCCGGAGATGTGGAACCGACCGGCCTTGTCCTCGTGCAGCGCCAGCGTCCCCCGCACGAGGTCGCGGACGTTGGCTGTCTCGGAATGCCCGAGCAGCAGGACGTCGTGCGCCTTGCCGAGGACGACCAGACGGGCCGCCAGCGCTTCCTGCGCCGCCGGCAGGCTCGCCGCGTTGCGCAGGGTCTGCGTCGCGATGGACTGCACTATGGCCAGGGTGTTCTTGAGCCGGTGGCTGAGCTCGCGGTTGAGGATGTCCTGCGACGCCTCGGCGGCCTTGCGGTCGTCGATGTCGCTGACCGCGCAAACCGCCCCGACCGTCGAGCCCCGCTCGTCCTCGACCGCCTCGCCGGTAATCATGATCCAGCGCCGCGCACCTCCCGGTCTCTGGTACAGCACCTCCAGGACCGCACGCTTGCACTCGCCCCCGGTGATGCGCGCGAGGGGATACTCGTGCCCCTCGACCCGCCGACCGTCCTCGTGAAAGGCCACGAACGCACCGTAGGCGTCGCTCGACGAGGCGTAGAGCGTGTCGTGGCCGAGGATCTCGGCGAGGCGCTGGTTGCCCATCAGGATGCGGCCCGAGGGCGCCTCGGCGAGCAGGATACCGACCGGCACGGTCTCCATGATCGACTTCAGCCGCGCCTCGCCTACGGCGCGGGCCGCGTCCGCCAGCTTTCGGGCGGTGATGTCCACGGCGACGCCGGGATAGCGCAGCGGCCTGCCGTCGTCGTCGAGGAAGCACCGTCCCCGGGCGTACACCCAGGTCAGCGTCCCGTCCGCGCGAAGCAGGCGGTACTCCTCGCCGAACTCGCCCCCGGTATAGAGGGCGTTCTGGATGCGCTCGCCGACCCAGCCCCGGTCGTCCGGGTGAATGCCGTCGACGAAGGCGGCGAGCGGCGCCCCGCCGGCAGCCTCATTCGGATCGACGCCGTACATGCGGGCGAACTGCTCCCCGGCGTAGAGCCGGTTGGCCGGGATGTCCCAGTCCCACCACCCGAGGCCGCCGGACGCCGCGAAGGCGAAGGCCAGCCGCTCCTGGGACGTCCGAAGCGCGTCGCGGGTCGTCCGCATCTCCGCGTTAAGCCGCCGTTCGCGCATCACGGTCATCACCTGCCGGGCCAGGCGTCGTAGGGCGTCCGCCTGCCTGTCGGTCAGCCCCCCGGGCCTGGGCTCGTGGTCGATGACGCACAGGCTGCCGAGCACCTGCCCGTCCGCGTCCCGTAGCGGTGCTCCGGCATAGAAGCGGATGAACGGCTCCCCGGTCACCAGCGGGTTGTCCCGGGTCCGCGGATCGACGGTCAGGTCCGGGATGGTCAGGAGGTCCGGAGCGGCCAGAGTGTATGCGCAGACCGAGGCGTTAAGGGCCGTCTCGCAGAGCGGGAAACCGACCTGCGCCTTGAACCATTGCCGGTCTTCCGCGACGAGGCTGACGAGCGCGACGGGCGTGTCGCAAACCAATGCGGCCAGTTGGGCGATGTCGTCGAATTCCGCCTCCGGCGGGGTGTCCAGGATGCCGGTCGCCGCCAGCGCTTCGAGGCGGACCGGATCGCGCAACAGGGACGGTAGAGCGGGCTTCGGCATGTTCTCGGGCGAGTGTCGGAATCGTAGACTAGACGAGTTGCGCGCAACCGTCTTGTGGTTTGGGGTCCACCCATCGTCGCTGGTTCATGGAAGATTTCGGCGCCGGGCTTCGGCAGGACGAAGGGGTCGCGCCCTCAGGAGGGCTTCGACCTTGCCTCCTGGATGGCGCGACGGAGGATGCGCGACAGGTCCGCCACCGAGTACGGCTTGCGCAACAAGTCGAAACCGTGGGTACCCTCGGCTGCCAGCACGTCGCTGTAGCCTGAGGTCAGGACGACCGGAATGTCCGGTCGTCGCCGTCGGATCTCGCCCGCGAGCTCGACGCCGTTCATGCCCGGCATCATCACGTCCGAGAACACCACCTCGAACCGGAACGGGATGCGCTCGATCTCGGTCAGGGCCTTTTCCGCGTCGGTCGCCCAGACCGTCGAGAAGCCCAGTTCGCTCAGCGCTTGCTGGGCGAAGGCCCCGACATCGAGGTTGTCCTCGACGACAAGGACGCAGGTGCCATGGCCTTCCGCCAACGCCTCCGGCTCCACGTCGGGCACCGAGGCGGCGGCCGGGGCGACACGGGGAAGGTAGAGGGTGAAGGTCGTCCCGGCGCCCTTCCGGCTCTCGACCGTGATCTCGCCGCCGGACTGCTTGGCGAAGCCGAACACCTGGCTGAGGCCGAGACCCGTGCCCTGGCCGACGGTCTTCGTCGTGAAGAACGGCTCGAAGATGCGCTCCAGGTTCTCCGGCGCGATGCCAGATCCCGTGTCGGTGATCGAGACGGCGATGTAGTCCCCGCGTTGGGGCGGGTGCGCCCGGACCGCGGGGATGCGGCCGGTGCGCCGGAGGCCGATGCGCAGGCGGCCCTCGCCGTCCATCGCGTCCCGCGCGTTCACGACCAGGTTCACCAGCGCGGTGTCGAACTGACTGGGGTCGGCGTTGACGTAGAGATCCTGCGTCTCCCGGTCGGGCAGGTCGAGCTCGACGTGGATGCGCGAGCCGGTGAGCGTGCCCACCATGTCGGAGACCGCCGCCACGGCGCGGTTGACCGCGAAGGTCTCCGGACGGAGCGCCTGCCGGCGGGCGAAGGCGAGGAGTTGCCCGGTGAGCTTGGCCGCCCTGTCGACTGTCTCGGAGATGGCACCGACGTAGCGGACCCGGCGCTCCTCGGCGAGGTTGGGCCGCTTGAGCAGGTCCGTCGACGACTTGATGACCGTCAGCAGGTTGTTGAAATCGTGCGCCACGCCCCCGGTCAACTGGCCGACCGCCTCCAGCTTCTGGGACTGGCGAAGCTGTTCCTCCAGCGCGCGGCGCTCGGTGACGTCGCGGCCGGCGGCATAAAAGTGGTCGCCCCTCGGGATGGCGTTCCAGGAGAGCCAGCGGTAGCCGCCGTCCTTCGTCCGGACCCGCACGTCGACGTCGTGCAGCGGGAGCCCGCTGCTGATCCTCTCGAAAGCCGCGGTGGCCTCCGCGTGGTCGTCGGGATGTACGAACGTATCGAAGCGCGCCCCGACGACTTCGGCGGCGTCCCATCCGAGCGTCTCGGTCCAGGCCGCGTTCGCCTTGCGGAAGATGCCGTCGAACCCGCAGATCACGAAGAGGTCGCGGCTGGCCCGCCAGACCATGTCGCGCTCGTCGGCCCGTTCCTGGGCGGTGGCCTCCAGATGGTTTTCAAGACGTCTCCGGTCGGTGATGTCGTTGAACAGGATGGCGACCCTGTGCTGTTCGGGCTCGCCCACACGCAGCGCGTGGACGTCGAACCAACGCCCCATCGCGACCGCGCCGCTCTCGAACCGCACCGGTCGTCCCGTACGTGCGACCTCGCCGTAGGTGTCGAACCAGTGGCGTTCATGGGCCGGCGCGAGCTCGGTCATCCAGCGCCCGACGGCGTCTTGAAGGCCCGTCTGCGCCGCGAAGGCCGGGTTCACCTCGACGAAGCGGTAGTCGACCGCCCGGTCGTCGGCGTCGAACCGCATCTCGACGACGCAGAGGCCGCTGTCGACGGCATCGAACAGGGCCCGGTAGCGGGCCTCGCTCTCGGCGAGCACGCCCTCGGTGGTGCGGAACCGGGTGACGTCCAGCTGGCTCGCGAAGAAGTAGCGGAGCCGTCCCTCCGGATCGAAGACGGGGCTGACGTAGAGCTCGTTGCGGAAGGGCGTGCCGTCGCGGTGGTAGTTCAGGATCTCGACGACGACGTCCCGCCGGGCCGCGATGGCGTCCCGGACCTTGGCGATGTCGGCGGGGTCCGTGCCGGGCCCCTGCAAGAATCGGCAGTTCCTCCCGATCAGCTCGTCGGCGTCGTACCCGCACAGGTTCTGGAAGGCCCGATTGGCGAAGACGATGGGGTTGTCGGGCAGGTTGGGGTCGGTGATGATCTGCGGCATGCGGGTCTTCTCCGCCGCCGTGAACAGCAGGTCGGTGGAGGCCGCGGAGGTCCGCTGCCCCTGGCCCGGCCGGCGCAGGCCGTCGCCGAGTTGGGCCTCAAGCCTCGCCACGCGGTCTTCGAGCTCGCGCTCGCGCCGGCGCAGCCTTTCGTTCTCTTCGTCCATGGGGCCCCGCTTGCGGGCGTGAGTAGCTTTGCGACCGGTGTGGGACAACCACGAGCCGGACAACGCGTCGACACGGCGCAGGTCCGCCCGCGGGCACGGAATTTCCGGGTAGCCCTACGGAGTTCACCTCGCGCGGGACATCGCGGACCTCCGCGCGTTGTCGTCCGCTTCCACTTCCGGGAGCCGAACGTGGGGGGTCATGATGCAGTCCGATACGCCGAGGCCAGGGGACGACCCGTTGCCGCCCATCGGCGATCCGCCGCCGGACCCGGCACCGCCGGAAGGCGATCCGCCGGGCGAGCCTCCGGCGCCCCAGCCTCCCGGGCCGATCAACGGGCGCTAGGGGAGTCCGCCGGCGTCAGGGACCCGCGTCCCTCACCGGGCGCAGGGGCACGACGTTCCCGGCCTCCGGTGGCGCCGCGGTACCCTTCAGGACCTCGGCGACCTTACGGGCGAGCTGTTCGCGCTTGAACGGCTTGCCCACGAGGTGCACGCCGTCGTCGAGCCGGCCGTGGTGCACGATGCTGTTCTCCGTGTAGCCGGACATGAACAGCACCCGCACCTCCGGGCGCAGCGCCTGCACCCGTTCCGCGAGCTCGCGCCCGCGGACCTTGCCCGGCAGGACCACGTCCGTGAGCAACAGGTCGACCGAGGCGAGGTTGGTCCCGAACACCCGGAGCGCATCCTCGCCGTCGACGGCTTCCAGCACCCGGTAGCCGAGGTCGGAGAGGATCGCGCAGGCGATCTCGCGCACCCCCGCCTCGTCCTCGACGACCAGCACCGTGGCCGAGCCGCGGGGCAACTCGACGGGCGCGCCGGTGAGCGGCGCGGCGGCGACGGCACCGACCGCCCGGGGCAGGTAGATCTTCACGGTCGTGCCCTCGCCTGGCTCCGAGTAGATCTTCACGTGTCCGCCCGACTGCTTGACGAAGCCGAACACCATGGCGAGGCCTAGCCCGGTGCCCTTGCCGTCGGGCTTGGTCGTGAAGAACGGCTCGAACACGCGCCTGACGATGTCCGGGGTCATGCCGTGGCCGGTGTCCGAGACCGCCACCATGGCGTAGTCGCCCGGCGTGATCTCGGCGTTGTCCCGGGCGTAGGCCTCATCGAGGACCTTGTTGCCGAGCTCGATGGTGAGCCGGCCGCCGCCCGGCATCGCGTCGCGGGCGTTCAGGGCGAGGTTGAGGACGGCGCTTTCCAGTTGGGCCGGGTCGGCCATGGCAGGCCACAGGCCGGCGGTCTCGACGTAGCGGACCTCGATGTGCTCGCCGAGCGTGCGCCGCAGGAGCGGGATCAGGTCCGGCATCGTCGCGGCGAGGTCGACGGGCGCCGGGGCGAGCGGTTGCTTGCGCGCGAAGGCGAGGAGTTGGCCGGTCAGGGTCGCGCCGCGCTGGGCCGCCCACGCCGCGCGCTCGATCCGTAGCTGCAGCCTGGCGTCGCCGTCGAGCTTGGCCCGGACGAACTCCAGGTTCCCGAGGATGACCTGCAGCAGGTTGTTGAAATCGTGCGCGATGCCGCCGGTCAGTTGTCCGACCGCCTGCATCTTCTGAGCCTCGCGCAGCACGGCCTCAGCCTGGGCACGCTTGGTCATGTCCGAGATGGTCAGGACGAAACCGCCGTCCGGCATCGGGGTGCGACGGATCTCCAGGTGATGCCCGTCGGCGCGCTCGCGCTCGTAGGTGACCGCCTCGCGTGGATTCCGGCTGCCGTGGCGGACTTGGTCCTCGGTCTCCAGCGCGGGGCGGCCGGGTTCGCCGGTGTGCTCGACGAAGGCGCCGTAGGCGGTGCCCGGCCGGAGCATGGCCTTCGGCAGGTCGAGCAGCACCTGGAAGCACTCGTTCCAGTTCGCGAGCTTGCGCTCGGGGCCGAACACCGCGACGCCCTGGCTGAGGCTGTCGATGGTGGTGCGTAGGCGCAGCGCCAGGGCCCGCTGCTCGGCCTCGGTCGCGTAGGAGCGCGACCATGCCTGGTTCAGGAGGCGGGCCGCCCAGAGCATCGTGAGGACGGCCAGTGCCGATCCGGCGATGACCATCCAGCGCACCCAGGCCGCCCGACCGTCGTTCTGCGCGAGGCGTTCGTCGAGCAAACGCTGCTCCTCGGCCAGCATGCCGTCGAGCATGGCCTCGGCTTCGCGCATGTGGTTGCGGCCGGCGTCGCCGTTGACGATGCGCAGGGCGTTCTCAAGCCCGCCGTCGCGGCGCGCCTGCAAGGTCTGGGCGAGCTCCTCCAGCTTCTGCTGGATGGCCGGTGCCAGGGCGCGGATGCGCTCCTGCTGCACGGGGTTGTCGGCGGTCAGCTTCTGCAACTCGCCCTGGAGCAGGCCGAGCCGGTCGCGGGCGGCGTCGTAGGGCGCGAGGTATTCGTCCCGGCCCGTGAGGACGTAGCCCCGCTGACCACGCTCGGCGTCGCGCAGGGCGATGGCGAGGTCCTTGGTGGTGCTGAGGACCCGGTAGCTGTGCTGCGACCACTCCCGGGCCTCGCGCGAGGCGTTGAGGCGTTCCCAGGTCACCGCGCCGACCAGGGCGACGATGGCCATGAGGACACCGAGCACGAGGAGGTTGGCGCGCCTGACGAGGTACTGGGTCATGGTGTCCGTGATTGCGCCGGCCGCCCGCGGCCAGCCTTCGGACGCAAGCGCCGTGCGACCTTGGCCGTGAGCTCGGGACGAGGGCATCGCCTGCCCGCTGGTCCGTGACCACCGCCTAGGTCGCGATTGCGGGCTTTTGCGGGCGGGCCGACGGAGGGAGCGCACTTCAACGTGATGGAGACGGCCCCGGCCTGCGTCATCGTCCGCAGTGACGAGGCTCACCTCGAAGCGTTGTCGGATGCGACCGTCCGACCGGAGCCGTTATGCTGAACCCGTTCTATGCCGCGTTCCTCCTCGCCGTGGAGGCCCAGAAGGTCATCGAGTTGCGCCTCGTGCGGATCGCCTGGGGCGGCGCCGAGGGCCAGGCCGAGATGGTCTCGATGGTCGGAGAGAAGGTCGTGGCCGCGATGGAGGCCGCCAACACCCTGATGGCGGGCGGCAGCCAGGGCGACGTCATCGCGCGCTACCGGGAGCTCGTCGCGGACAACACCCATCGGCTGATGGCCTGAGCCGGCGGCTGACGACGCCGCCCGCGCTCCGCGCCCTCAGCCGACCTTGCGGGCGTACCGGCCTTCGTCCCGTGGCTCGAAGTAGCGGTTATGGGAGACCCGCACGTCCATCTTCTTCTTGAGGGTAGCGAGGTTCAGCGGCTCCTTGTGCAGGGCCGCGCCGCGGATCGTCACGCCCCTGAGTTCCTGCAGGATCTCGGCCGGCGTGAGGGCGCCTCCCGCGGGGATGATCTCGAAGATCTCCTGCATGACGCGGTCCCAGAACTCCATGGCGCGGAAGCGGTCGAGTTGGTTCTCGACCTTATTCAGGCGGGCCTGGAGGCGGGCGGCCTCGTCCTCGGCGGCCTTGGCGCGGTCGGCGAGCGCGGCGTTCTCCGCCTGGAGGGTCTCGATCATGCCCAGCAGGTGCTCCCGGTCCTGGCGCTCGTCGGCGGCGTCGGCCTCGCTCGCTGCGCGCTCCTTGGCGAAGGCCTGGGTGGCCTCGCGCTTGGCCTGTTTCCAGATCTCGGTGGCGAGCGCCTGCCCCTTGTCGCGCAGGGCCTTGGGCATGTCGGTGGGTTCGAGCCTGGCGTCGTAGCCGCGCCGTTTGCGCCAGGCACGCAGGTGCTTGCAGACGTCGCGGGGCGATCCGCCGGCCGGGATCCTCGCGCGCACGTTGCGCAGGCTGGGGCGCTCCCCGGCGGCGAGCAGCACGTCGGCCACGTGGAAGACGGTGAACTCCGACGGCATGGGCGCGCTCCCTGGATCGGGGAGACCATGGCCCGGAGGGGGTTAAGCGCGCGCTACGGAGCCCCCTCGGAGGCGCGGAAAGCGACTCCGAGGTCGGGTATCGGGTAGCACTTCCCGATACCTCGTGTGAGGGACGATGCCGTGGGGTGCGGGTGCGGAGGCATCGAAGGGGTCGTCAGACTCCATCGCCATTCGTTGTAGGCAAAAGCAAAAACCGCCTACAACGCATCGCTGCTTGCACATCGTCCCGGCGCGTCGCTCGCACTGCCTTCATGCCGGTGCAGCGGCCATCGGCGGCTTGCGCCCGGGACCGGGGAAGCAGGTTCCGATGTCGCCATTCCGGACTGACGACCTTGCTGCGCGGCCGTATCCCGTGGCCGGGGCAGGCCAAAGCCTCGTCCTGAAGGAGCGGGCCGCTCCGGCGATCAGGCCTTGGGCGCATCGCGCCAGAAATCGGTGCTGTGGTTGTTGAGCCTGCGGTCGTACGCGTCCACCGTCGCGGCGTAGGCCTCTGGGATCTTGCCGCCGTCACCGCCGTCGCTGAGGAAGCGGTGGACGGAGGACAGCGCGGAATCCCGGAGCCTTTCCCAGGCGTAGAGAAGTTCGTCCTCCTCCTCCCGGCGCTTACGGGCCGCGCTCATCTTCGCCTTCGACGCCTCCCGAGCGTAATCAGGCCGGGGGTCGTGCGTGTACCCGAACGTGATGGCGCCATGGGTCCACGGGTCCGCTTCCGACCCCCGCCAGCGGTACCGGACCGTGACGCTCATCGTCCTGGCCGGGCGGACCGGATGGAAGATCATCCCGTCGTCGACGAAGAAAAGGCGCCCCTGCCGCTCCTCTTCCTCCCTGCGATGCTTCATCTGCGACACGGCGGACGAGAGCTTCATCCCGGTCCGCCTGGCATCCTGCTCGGTGCTCTCGCGCTTGGCCCAGGACTTCGCCGCATCGAAGCGGGACAGCGCCTGCTCGAAGTTCCTGAAGCTGTTGGCGACGTAGGGCCCGCAACGCCAAAGCGGCAGGCGGCGCAGCGCGTCCGGGCGGGCGCTCTCCAGGGCGCCGTCGATGAGCCGATCCAGTTCCGCCTCGTCGACGGCGTCCAGGGCGGCCTTCTCCTCGGCGGTGAGGTTGATCTGGCTCACGGCAGGTCTCCCTGGCTGCGTTCGGGTGGCCATGACGGCTCGCCGGGACGGGGTGGAGGATAGGGGGAAGGGCTTCCGGGCTCAGAGCAGCTTCATGACGAGCTTGTGGATCAGCGCGTCGAGCCACGCCTTCTCGAAATTCCGGTACAGCGGCTTCGCGGGGCGGTGGCCGATATCCGCAAGCAGGCCGCCGAGGCTGACGAGGTTGTCCCGCTTCTTGCGGTCGAAGCCGAACTTCATGCTCGCCTCGTCCGCGCCGCAGATCCGCCAGTCGTCGGTCCGCGTCAGCGCATGGGCCCACAGCGACATCTCGCCAGCGTCGAGGAAGACCCCGGTCGGATCGAGTTGCAGCTCCATGATGCGCACGAGGTCGTCGAGGTGATACTCGGTCAGCGACGCCAGGAGCGCCTCCCGGTCGATGGTCTTCTCCGGCCGCCGTCGCTGGAAACCCGTCTGGGTTTCTGTGACGCAGGTTTCCACCATCACGATGCGGTAGCGCGAGGCCAGCGCGTCCCACGCCGAGACGCGATGCGCCTCGATGACCGAGTTCGCGTCCATGAGCACGGCGCCGCGATACACTGGCATACCGGTCTCACATGTCGAAGGGACGCGGGATGCCGTGCACCGCGAAGAGCTCGCCGAGCTCGTCGATGGTCACGTCGAGGAGGCGGGCGACGCGGCGGACGGAGACAAGCCCCTTCCCGATGCCGGCGGCCATCACCTCCATGAAGGGCCTGCCGAAGAGCGGTGGGATCTCACCGTCATGGGGCGCCGTCGCGCCGTTGTTCCTGAGCGGCCGGTCGTCGAAAGCCTTCGCCGCCTCCTGCTCCATCAGGCCGAGGCTCACCATCCGCCACTTCAAGGCCACCGCGCTGACGCCCAGCGCCGTTGCGGTCCGGTTCAGCCACGCGGCGTCGATCTCCGGCCCGCAATGCCGGGCGAGCACCTCCCGGGGCATTAGGAGGGCGGAGGCGAACTTGTTCGCCATCTGCTCGACGCGCTTCTGGATCTTGCCGGAGCCGACCCCGTCGTCGATGCGCTCCGGGGGCATCGCGTCCCAGGTCAGGAGATGGAAGAGCTCGTGGGCGAGATCGTAATTGCGCCGCCCGGCGGGTTCGTTCCGGTTGACCAGGACGGCGCCGAGGTCCCGTAGCAGGCAGGCGGCACCCGAGATGCCGGGTCGGGCATCGACCATCAGCACCAGCGTCGAGAGCTCGACCTGCATCGCCTCGGCGAGCCGCGCGGACGGCACCGGGCCAAGCCGCAGGGCCTCGGCGACCGCCTCCCCGTCGGCCTCGGCCTCCTCGTAGCTGCTGCCGCGAACGAGACCCAACCGGTGCCTGAGAGGCGAGACGCCCTTGCCGGTCGCGCGGCCGAGTTCGCGGTAGGCCCCGATCCATTCGCCCGCCCTTGCCTCGAAGGCGTTGACCTCCGCCTCGTCCAGGCCGCCCTCGCGACGCCAGGAAAACCGCGCCTCCCCGACGATCAGGTAGGGATTGGTGAAGTGGTCGAGGGGGACGTCGAACTCGCGGACGGCCGTCACGAGCTCCTTGGCCGACAGCTTGCGCTGGCCGGCCTCGATCTGGGCGACGGTCTGTCTGTTCTCGAACCCGAAGACCCGGGCGAGTTGCTCTTGGGAAAGGCCGCGCGCCTCGCGCAGCGCCTTCAGCCTGATGCCGGTCGTTGCTGGTGTCATGTCGTGCCCCTGCCGTCGGTCTATCTTGCACATCGGCAGTTTGCAAGATATTAAAGCAACCCACGAGGATGCATAGATGGCCGGTCGCCATGCCGCATCCGCTCCTCGGACCGAGGGCCTGCGTCAGGCTCCCTCGGCCGCCCCGGCTCCAGCGGACCCGGGACGCGGATGATCCTGACGTATCCCGGCGCCGCAGGCGACGCCCCGGCGCGTTCGACGGAGACGACGATGGCTACCAACCCTCCCAGCGGTGACGGTCACCGCAACGGCATGGTCCGGGACCGCTCGCAAATCCACAACCCGCGGACGGATACGTGGACCAAGCGGGACACGGGTACCGGCCGCTTCATGGACGGCAAGAAGGACGGCACCCCGTTCAAGGGCGTGCGCAAGGAGCGCTGAAGGCGCTCGCGGGCCCGCCGACGGGCGGGCCCGCATCCGGGGAGGTCGGACGCAGGGCGCATCATGGCCAAGAACATCGTGGTCTTCTCGGACGGCACGGGACAGGACGGCGGCGTCCGTCCCGAGCAGCGCGTCAGCAACGTCTACAAGATGTACCGGGTCTGCAAGGTCGGCCCGGAGAGCGGGATCGACCCGGCCGAGCAGGTCGCCTTCTACGACCCCGGGCTCGGCACCGACATCGGTGCCACCGCGCTGACGGCGCCGGTCCGGTTCGCGCAGAAGATGGCCGCCTCGCTTTCGGGCCGCGGCATCGCGACCAACATCGCCGACTGCTACCGGTTCATCGTCGACCATTACGAGCCCGGCGACCGGGTGTTCCTGATCGGCTTCAGCCGCGGGGCCTACACCGTCCGGTGCGTGGCGAACCTGCTGATGTATTGCGGCGTCCCGACCCGGGGGAAGGACGGCCCGCTCCTGCGCTACCGCAAGATGACCGCGGACATCGCCAAGGAGGCGGTCGGGACGGTGCTGGAGCACGGCGCCGGTCACCCGCGCGCCGAGTTCGACGCGGAGCGGACCGAGCTCGCCCGCCGCTTCCGCGATACGTACGCCTCGCACCATCCCGATCACGCCGGTGACCCGACCGACCGCAAGTCCAACGTCGAGCCGTACTTCATCGGGACGTTCGACACGGTCGCGGCCCTCGGGGTCGCCGGGGCGAAGCGGTCCCTCATCAAGGCCGGGCTCGCGGCCGCGGTGATCATCCCGGTCGGCCTCGCCATCACTGCGACGGCGGCGCTCGCCGGCGGCCTTTCGTACGCGCTCGGAGGCCCGTTCTGGAAAGTCGACATCGGCGCCGCCGTGCTGCTCTCGCTCGCCGCCATAGCCGTGGCATGGGAAGTTTCCCGCAGGCTCCGGGCGGCCAAGACCAAGACGATCAAGAACTGGCCGGTCGAGGGGCAGGAGCGCAGCCACGTCGCCGAGTGGAAAGGCGAGAACTTCGACCGCTACCTGAGCGCGCAGGTCGGCTACGCACGGGCGGCCATCGCCATCGACGAGCGCCGGAAGGACTTCGACCGCGTGAAGTGGGGGCCGACCGAGGTCGCCCCGCATCGGGCACCCGGCGCCCCCGACCAATTCCGGCAGTTCTGGTTCGCGGGCAACCACTCCGACATCGGCGGCAGCTACGACGAGACCGAGGCCCGCCTGTCCGACACCGCGCTCAAGTGGATGCTGGAGCAGGCGGTCGGCGTTCCAGACGGCCTCAAGGTGGACGGGCTGCCCCCGGTTGCCGATCCGCGCCACCCGGTGGAGGTCATGCGCATCCCGCGGCTCCGGCTCCACCCGTCCGCCGCGGGCGTGCAGCATTGCGAGGTCGCCGGCATGCGCGACAGCATCGAGGCCCGCGTCTCGGCCTCGTGGGTGCCCGCATGGGTGCGGCGGTGGGCGCTCGGCAAATCCTGGGAAACCAAGGACCGGGAGATCCGGCCCGACGCGACCGTGCATCCCAGCGTCGACGAGCGCTTCGCCCTGCCGTCGGTCGTGCAATGCGACGGCGTCGCCCCGTACCGGCCGGCGCCGCTGGCGAACCACGAGCGCTTCAAGGGCTACTTCGGGCCCGCCCCGACGGCTGGAGCATGAAGGATCGATCCCACGCCATGGAAGGCTTCACCTCGCTCGAAGACCAGGTCCGGGAATGCTTCGGACGGGTGGTCTACACCCACAAGACCCACGAGAAGATGGCCGACAGGTGCGGCGGCACCCTCCGCAACCTCAAGCGTCTCCAGATCGCCTTCTCGGCGGTTACCGCATCGGGTGCGGCGCTGAGCGTCTTCGTCGACCAACCGACGCTCAAGATCGCGACCGCCCTGGTCTCGTTCGGCACGCTCCTGATCACCGGCTACACCAAGGGTTTCGATCCGGGCGGCACCGCGCAGAAGCACCGCGACGCGGCCGCCAGCCTGTGGCCCATCCGCGAATCGTACCTGTCGCTCCTGACGGAGATGCGCATGCGCCGCCTCACGGACGACGAGGCCATCAAGCGCAGGGACGACCTGCAGGCGAAGCTCGCCACGCTCTACAAGGCCGCGCCACAGACCGACGGCAAGGCCTATGCCGCGGCGCAGGAGGCGCTCCAGCGGAAGGAAGACTACACATTCTCCGACGCCGAGATCGACAGGTTCGTGCCCGCCTCCCTGCGGAAGGGGGGCTGATGTCGAGCCGTCGTACGGGCGAGGAGTTGATCGAGGACCTCGCGAAGGCCCTCGACATCCCGGGCGAGCGCTACGCGTCCGCCGACCGCAGCTACAGGTCGGTCTGTGCCTGGCTGGAGCGCCCCGGCTCCCGCTTCGAGCACGTCCACATCGACGCCTACACGCAGGGCTCGTTCCGGCTCGGCACGGCCATACGGCCCCTGAACGGCGCGGAAGACTACGACCTCGACATCGTCTGCGAGTTCGGCGTCGCCAAGTCGTCCCTGACCCAGAAGCGGCTTCACGACGACCTCGGACACGAGCTCCGGCTCTATGCCGAACGTTACGGCATGCAGCCGCCCGAGGGATGGCGCAGGTGCTGGACGCTCAACTACGCCGATACGGCGCAATTCCACATGGACGTGCTGCCCGCCGTCCCGGACGCGCAGCGCCAGCGCCTCCTGAGGGAACAGCGGTCGCTCTCGCTGGCCTACGTGGAGAAGTCCGTCGGCATCACCGACAGCGAGCACGAGAACTACCGGGTCCGCTCGGACGACTGGCCGGTGAGCAACCCGAACGGCTACGCGGAGTGGTTCTACGAGCGGATGCGGCCGGTCTTCGAGGGCCGTCGGCGCGCCATGATGCTCGCCGAGGACAAGGCCGACGTCTCACAGATACCCGCGTTCAGGGTGAAGACGCCGCTGCAATCGGCCATCCAGATCCTCAAGCGGCACCGCGACATGAGGTTCTCGGAGGATTCCGGCGGGCGCCCCACGTCCATCGTGATCTCGACGCTGGCGGCGCACGCCTACCAGCAGGAAACGAGCATCAGCGGGGCGCTACTCAGCATCCTCACGCGGATGGACCAGTTCGTGCTTATGCGGGGCGACGAGTATTGGATCGCCAACCCGTCGGACCCGCGCGAGAATTTCGCGGACATGTGGAAGGAGGAGCCCGAGCGGAAGGACGCCTTTTACGATTGGCTTGAAACGGCGAGGGCGGACTTCCGGCAGGCCGCGGAACAGGACAGCGTCGACGGCTTCATCGATCGGCTCGCCCCCAGGATGGGTCGCCCGCTGGTCGAGGCCGCGGCATCGTCGAAGCGGTCTCCACCCGGTCGTACGGCCACGGCGGGCTTCGTGGGTGGCGCCCTGCGTCGTATCCTCGATGCGCCGCATCGCAGGCCGGTGACCTGGCCGACCCTGTCGAGGGGGAGCGTTCGGATCGCCTCGGCGACCTACCAGCGCCGGGGCTTCCGCCCTTCGGCGTTCTCCAGCGACGATGCCGCCCTTCCGAAAGGGGCCGACCTGCGTTTCGTCGCCCAAACCGATATCCCGAGGCCCTATCGCGTGTTCTGGCAGATCGTGAACACCGGCAAGGACGCCGCCTCCGCCCGAGGGCTCCGCGGGGGCTTCGAGGAGGGCACCGTCACGAGCGGCACGCTGACGCGCGAGGAAGGCACTTCGTATGCCGGCAGCCACAGCATCGAGTGCTTCATCGTCAAGGACGGGTATTGCGCGGCGCGGAGCGGACCGTTCGTCGTCAACATCGCCCCTTGATGGTTGACGCGTATTCCGGCGGCCGCAGCGCAGACGTCCTTCCTCGCGACCATGCCCGCCCGATCCGATGCGTTCGGGATGCGCACTAGCGATGAAGAAGCGGTCGCCTCTCCCGGATGCCCGATGCCACCAGGACGCCGAGGCGGGGTGCCGAGAAGGCGCAACTTCCTGTTGCAACTTCAGATATCACTGATGCATCCGCGCGCTTGCTGACCCACGATTCGCATGCGAGCGTCCAGGTAGACCCGGTTCCTCCTGGCAGTGTGATGAAACCTTCGATCTGGTCGCCCCTGGTACGGGTGCCCGCATTCGCGGTGCTCTTCCTCATCGGATACCGCCTTTCGTACTTCTTCCCGGTTCTTTCGACGAAATCCGACCTGGCGACGGTCTTGAACGTCTTCAGGGAGATCGGCGCCGGTGAGTTCCGCAACGTCGGCCATCCCGAATTCGCCTTCGCGCTCGCATGCGCCATCGTCTCGTCGGCAGCAGGCTTGGCCCTCGCTCTCCTAGTGATGCATGTCATCGCCATCAGGGTGGCCTTGCGTTCGGCGTCGAAAGCCCTGGGGCCGAAGCACGATCCGAGAGAATTCCGGAACGGGTTCGACAGGATCGACCATAGGCTTTCCCGGGACCCGCTCGTGGGCCATGCCTGGAGCGAGTTCGCGAAGACGTGCGTGAAGGACGACGTCGTCGTCCGGACCGTGCGCCCCGGCTCCTTCGTCAACGCCTCGGCCGCGCGCGAGAACTTGGCCGGCCTTAAGCTCATGCCGACCATCCCCGGCTACTTCGTCGGCCTCGGGCTGCTCCTGACGTTCGTGGGCCTCGTCATCGCCTTGTCGAAGGCGGCGGGCGGCGTCGCAGGGTCGCCCGAGAACATGACGCAGTCCCTTCGGGAGCTCCTCGATGCGGCGACGTTCAAGTTCGCCACCTCCATCGCCGGCCTTTTTGCCTCGTTGGCACTGGCGCTGACATTCAAGGTCTACTCGATTGCCATCGAGACCGGGTTCGAAAGGTTCGCCCGCGCCATCGAAGCCAGGACGACCTTCCAGGCTCCCCAGGAAGCGTTGCAGAGGCTGCAGAGGACGAGCGAGGATCAACTCAGCCAACTCAAGGCCATCAACGACGTCCAGTTCTTCACCCGTTTGGGCTCCACCATCGCGCCCGCCCTGGCAGAGGCGGTGGAGAAGGCCGTCCAGCCGCTCGCGGCGCAACTGGAGGCGACGGCCAACAAGCTGGACGACAACAGCCGCACGGGCGCCGAAGGGCTGATCACCAGGTTCACGGAAACCATCCAGGGAAGCGCCGGAGCCGAGATCACCGCCTTGGCCGGGGTCCTTCGAGAGACGAAGGAGGCGCTCGAAGGCGTGAGGGGCAACCTTGCCGGATCGAGCGACGATTTCGCCCTGAAGATTGCGGCCGCGACCGAAGCCTTCGCGACACTGGTGGGGCAGGCCGGCGATCAGTTCAACCACGCGAATTCCGCCAGCCGCGAGACCATGGAGGGCATCCTTGCCGCTCTCAGGGACGCGGGCGAACAGGCTCGGGACCGCATGAACAGCGGGGTGTCCGAGGCGGGCGAGAAGGCCGCCACGATGCTGGAAACGGGGCTCGGTGAGGTCCTGTCTCGTGTAGGCGAGCAGATGGGGGCCTTTCAGGCGGCCCTGGCCGGCTTCCAGGATCGCGTGACGGAGGAGTCAGGCCGTTCCGCAGCCGCGTCCCGGCAGGCCGCGACGGCGGCCGCTGCGGCGGCCGGCGAGGCGGCAAGGGAAGCCGCCGCCTCGATCCGGTCGGGCTTCAACGAGGTCGTGACCGAGCTGCGTGGAGACATGGAGCGCATGTCGGCGGCCATGCGAGCCTCGGGGACAGCGTTCGCCGAGCAAGCCCGAGCGCATCAACAGACGACAGACCAGTCGAACGTCATCGCCACCGCCTTCGGACAGGTGGCTAATGATGTCAGCGCGGCTTCCCGGCCGCTGGTGCAGTCCGCCGACCGCATCTCCGCCTCGTCGGAGACGATGGCCAAGGCAGTCACCGAGGCCAGCGCCGCCATACGTGTCGGGCAGGATGCGGCCAGGACCCTCGCGGACCGGCTGGAAGCCAACCAGCGTCAGGTGGAGGCGGCCTGGAAGAATTACGACGAGCGCTTCGGTGCGGTGGACCAGGTGCTCGCCGACGCCGTCAGGGCACTTGCGGCCGAGACGACCCGCCAGCAACAGGGCATCGCCCAGTTCGTCCGCGACATCGACGCCGGCTGCGCCGACGCGATCCAGAAGCTCCACACGGTCACCAACAGCCTGGAGCAGAACACATCGGATTTGGCCGATTCATTCGAGGATTTCCTCGAAAACGTCCGCCGCGTTCCGGCGAACGCGCGATAGTCGGCCATGATGTCGGAAGCGGACGGCTCGACCGAGGAGAGCGAGAATTACTTCGTGTCCATGACGGACATGATGGTGGGGATGCTCTTCATTTTCATCATTATGCTGATGGTCTTCGCGCTGAATTATCGCATCGGCGACGATGACTCGAAGCGCATCAAGGACTGCCTGACCAGCGTCCTCATGCGCAACGCCCAGTTGAGCAGCGACATCAACGCGAAGGTCAATCTCATTCAGGACAACGTCCGCGGGCAGATCGAGGCGTTGGAGCTCGCGGCCGACCAGCGGCGTCGCCTCCTCAACGTCATCCGCGAACAGCTTGCGGCCCAGGGGACTGCCGTCGAGATCGACGAGCGGAACGGGGTCCTCCGGCTGACCGAGGCCGCGGTCCGTTTCGACCCGGGCAAGTCCGACCTCGACGCGCGTGCCCGCGAGAACGTCGGCAGGATAGCCAAGGTGCTCGCAGCGGCGGTCGGGGCGTTCAAGGGCGCCGGGCTAGAAACGATCTTCGTCGAGGGCCACACCGACACGACCGGCGTCCCTGATCTCGCCGAGCGCGACCGGCGCAACTGGGTCCTTTCGACCGAGCGGGCGACCTCGACCTATCGCGAACTCCTAGCCGACGCGCCCGAGTTACGGCAGTTCCGGAACCGCCGTGGTGAGACCGTCGTCTCGGTGTCCGGGTACTCCTCCACCCGCGCCATCGCCGCCGGCGAGGACCGTGAAGCCTGGGCGCGCAACCGGCGCATCGACCTCCGGTTCGTCATGGACGCCGATACGACCGTCAACCTTCGCGATATCCTCAGCCTCAACGAGCAGGTGAAGGCCCAAATCGCCCGCCTCGCCGAGATCAGCCAGGAAAGCATCCAGGCATGCAAATGAAGCGTGCCTTGGCGGAAATGGCGGACCCGCCTCGTTTCGGGGTCCGCTTGCCGGATCGGGCGACGACGGTGGCAGCCGCGGAGGCCATCGTGCCCGACGACATCGAAGTCGAGATCAACGAGCCGGACGACCTCGACGAGATAGCCGACCGCGTGGCCCTTGCCCTACAGGCCGGCCAGCCACCGGGGAAGCGCGACCTGAAACACGCGCCCCTCTGCCTGTGGGATGGCGCGCAGCCGCTGGCCGGACGGCCCGGCATCGTCGACGGATTTCTCGATCAGGTGGCGCGCTCGGGCCGTAAGAGCTTCTTCCGCCGTCTTGCCGCCGCCTACGTCATCAAGTTCCCGCTCGGAGATCCTTCGCTGGTGCGGGTCGCCGACACGCTCCGGGCGATAGCCGGCGATTATGTGGACCCCTGGTCGGCTGCCTCCGAAGCCCTGTCGCTGTTCGACCCGGCCCGTGCGCCTGGGATCATCGCCGGGATCGCCCTCGAAACCGGCCGCTCGCCCACTGACGTTCTGGCCGGCCATGGAATCCGAGGTCTCGCGACCGAGTCCAAGCTTTGTGAGGCGGCATTCCTCGCAGGCATCAGCCAGATCCGAGAGAGCGTGACGCTTTCCCCGGCTGCGCGGTTGGCAAGCATCCGGGCCTGGGGTTTCCGGGCCGATGGAACCCTCTTGTTCCCGCAGCATCGCGGTCCACTCGCGGATGCCCTGGTCCTCCCGTACGCCGATGTCGATCCTCCCAATATCGTGGATGAGTACCTCGACTTCCTCTTGAGCGCCTTCCGTGACCCGAGGGTCGGGTCCGAGAACTGGGGCACGATGGCTTGCACGCCCATCGTACTGCGTTGGCTGGCGACGTTGAGCCTTCGTCAGTTCCTCGACGTCGTGGACGGGTATGCGCTGGAAAACCACTGGACGTACCGCAGGAAGTTCTGGGAGGCGGTCAACGACCGCCGGCTGATCTCGGATGCCTGGGTTGCCTTCGATGGTGTCGGTGCCGTCGAGGCACGCCGGAAATTCGGCGCGAACACGCCGTTCGCACGGCTCGTGTCCAGCAGGAGGAAAAGGATCGAGCGCGGGCACGCCGTCCTTCTACTGAAGATCGGGAATGGCATCGTCGCCGAGTGGAGCCAGAACGGCATCTGCGACATCTGGCACGATGCAACCGATGAAACCGCGCCCCGGTGGCGACGTCGGGAATATACGGCCGACCAGGTGAGGCTGATCGACGATGCGGACATCCGCTGCACCCATTCGAGCATCAAGCACGACCAGTCCGAACGCTATTACTGGCAAAGCGACGTGGCTGACGAGATCTTCGATCTGACCGGCGTGCGCATCCCTCCATCCGAGTACAGGGTCTGAACATGGCCGTGCGGTTTCAGGCTCGGTGTCTGGTGGACCACGTCGAGGTCACGCCCGTGCGGTCGTCCCTGCTCAGAGGCGCGCGTCCTCTCGCCCGGGCGAACTGGGAAACCCTCGATGGTGAGAACGCGACCACGGCGCGCCTCCTGCTGGCGGCCGTGGCCGAAGCCGATACGCACTGGCGGGATGGCACGTTGGTGATCCCGAATGAGGCAGCGGCGGAACTGCCGGGGATGCTGGCGTCCCGCATCGGCCTGGCAGACCCTGCGCCGGTTTTCGTGACCGTCTCCATCCAGGGCGCCGTCAGCCAGGCCGACACCTCGATCAGGGTGGCATGGCGAGAGACATCCTACCGGGAGATCACGCCTCGAAGAACCGGCCTCATGATCGAATGGGGCGAACGGTCAGGACGTCTGACCGCTCCGCTCTTCGCACTCATGGAGGCGGCCGACGGCTATAACCGGACGGCTCGGGAGGGTCTCGAAGGCAGGGTAACTTGGTGGGCCCTGGTCCAGCAGGCCATCGCGAGGATCGATCCGGAGAGCGTGAAGGACGAGTACACGCGCGGCCTCACCGTCTACCAGGCCGGCTCCTTCGCCCTCGACATCGAGGACCGTCCAGGCAGCATCAGTTTCAACCCGATCCTGATGAGCCGTTCCCGGGCGCGTTCGCTGGACGACAACGCCCCTGTCGGAGACGAGGACCAGGCCGACCCCGGAGACAACGAGGGCTTGGTCGACGCCGAGGCCGCAAGACTCCTGAACGGGGAGGATCACCGCGCATTCCTCACACAGTTCGCGGCCACGTACGACACCCGCCGGGCCTACTCCCTCCGACGCACCACCCATCTCCTTCTCGATCCGGACCTTCAACGCGCCCTCGACGTCGTGCGCAAGGTCCGGCGAGGAAGCGAGGAGGAGAAGCGTGCCTTCATCGGCAATCCCCGTGCGGCCATCGCGGCCGCCCTGGGTCTCGACGGCGGCGACGCCCTCAGCACCGCGCTGTTCGTGGAGACGTGGCAGTATTCCGACCGCGTGCTCGGGTTGGGCGCCTGGATAAAGCCCGACCTGTCGTGGCTCTCGAAGGCTCGGACGGAATGGTTGCCCGAGCGCTTCCCCATCGTCGTCGACGGGCGGGAAGTGGAAGTCGGGCGAGACGACATCGAGCGGCTTCGACAGGACGTCATGACCGCCGAGGCGGGTGGCAATCCCACCGTCTCCTTTCAGGGGGCCGACCTGCCCCTGGGAGCGGCACAGGTCCTTTTCAAGCAGGTCGGACTGGGACGCGAGGCAATCGAGGAAGACGGCATCGCGCCGGCGGATGCCGAGGAGCGACTGTACTCGACGACCTCTCCCGAGCCGACGATGCCGGTGGTGGTCCAGATCAAGAGGAACTTCGAAGGCGTCGACTACGTCATGGCGGCAATCCCGCGGCGTCCGGCCATTCCCATGACGCCTCCGGCGGGGAAGATGGGCCGTACCAGCTTCAAGCCGCATCAGGAGCACGGCTTCAAGTGGCTCGTGGACGCGTGGACGACCGGCTGGCCCGGCGTTCTGCTCGCCGATGACATGGGGCTCGGGAAGACCTTCCAGAGCCTTGCCTTCCTTGCCTGGGTGAGGGCCGACCAGGAGGCACGGCCTCCGGGCGGAGCGCGGCTGGCCAGGCGACCGATGCTCATCGTCGCTCCGACCGCCCTGTTGGAAAACTGGGTCGAGGAGATGGAGAAGCACCTGGCGCCGGGAGCGCTAGGGGACGACATGGCCAAGGTGTTCGGCTCGTCGGTCCGTTTGTTCAGGAACGCCGGCGCGGACGCCGCCGCCTCCGTCGATAGGCTCGACTGGGAGAAGATCGCGGAGCACGACATCGTCCTGACGACGTACGAGACCCTGGCCGACAACCACACCGCCTTCTCGAAGATCCGGTTCTCGGTCGCGCTGTTCGACGAGATCCAGAAGATCAAGGACCCGGGCACGCTCAACGCCAACGCCGCGAGCGCCATGAACGCCGACTTCGTCCTGGGACTGACGGGCACCCCAATCGAGAACCGGATCGAGGATCTCTGGTCGATCATGGATCGGGTGATGCCCGGCCAGTTACGCGACCTCAGGACGTTCTCGACCAAGTACCGCGACGACGACCTGGAGAAGTACCGGCTGCTGTCCGACCAACTCCTGAAATCGCAGGGCGGCGCTCCTCCGATCATTCTCCGGCGCATGAAGGGCGAGCACCTGAAGGGGCTGCCCGAGAGGGCGTACAGGACCTATCCGACCGACATGCCGGAAGTTCAGGCGATGGCCTACGGCAAGGTGGTGGCCGATGCGGTCGCGGGTTCCAGGCAACATGCACCGGGCGCCATGCTGGAGTTGATCCAAAAGCTCCGGGGGATATCGCTGTTCCCGGGGGAGCCTGACGGTTTCGACCTGACGACAAAGGCAGGTTGCAGGAATTGGATCGCGCAGTCCGCTAGGCTGACTCGTTCGTTCGAGATCTTCCGCGAGATCGACCGCCTCGACGAGAAGGTGCTCGTCTTCGTCGACACCCGCCGCATGCAGGCGCTCATGGCCCTGGCGATGGCGACCATGTTCGATGTCGACCCCCCGGTGATCATCAACGGCACCGTCCCGGGCGGTGCGCGGCAGAAGAAGGTGAACGTCTTCCAGGCGAAGCGGCCGGGGTTCGATGCCATGATCCTTTCGCCGAAGGCCGCGGGCGTCGGCCTCACCATCACCGCCGCCAATCACGTTCTGCACCTGAGCAGGTGGTGGAACCCGGCGGTCGAGGATCAGTGCAACGACCGGGTCTACCGGATCGGCCAGCAGCGGGACGTCACCGTCCACATCCCCATGGCCGTGCACCCGCAGCTTCGCGACAGGACCTTCGACGTGACGTTGAACGCCCTTCTCGAAAGGAAGCGGCTGATGTCCCGGAACCTGCTCGCGCCGCCGGTTAGGGGCAACGAGGCCGAGACCCTGATGACCGATCTCGGCCTGGGGCAGGAGGAGGCGGGTGCGAGTCTTCGCTAAACGGGATCACGGCTTCGATCCGGCCGGCTGGCCGTTGGTCGCCTTCGGCAAGGAGGGAAACCGTGACGCGCTCCTTCGAGCCTCGAAGCCCGGTGACCGGGTCGTGTTCGTCGGGACGCAGAGCGGACCGACGGCTCCGGAGGAGCGTGGCCGTCTGCTCGGCATGGCCGAGTTCGCCCGCATCGCCGTCGATACCCGGGACATCGTCGATCCAGGCCTGATGCAGGCCAGGGACCTTAATGAAGACGGCACCCACGTTTGGGGTTGGGCCGTGCCGATGGTCCGGGCATGGCGGTTCACCGAGCCGCGTCTGAAGCTCATCGACATCCTGAGGGAGCAGTTGAGCTACGAGGCGACGGTGCGCGCGGTCATGCTCGACGAGGCTGACGCCGTGATGGTGATGGCGCTGCCCAAGGAGGAGGTGCCGGTCTCAGTCAACGCCCGCGTGCGTGGCCTGGCCGAGGCCGTAGGTGCCGTCACGGGCATCGGACCCACGACAGGCCTGACGCCGACATCCTGGGAGGGGAGCGTCTCGCACGATGCCACTAAGGAGGCATGGACCTACGCGATGAGGTTCGGGCGACGGAACATCTGGAAGGTCGGTCACGCCCAGGACGTGGAGGACCGCCTGCGCCAGATCAACCTGCACGTTCCCCACGAGGAACTCGGTGAGCAATGGCGGCTCCACGCCCGACAGCATTGGCCCGACTCCCTCCAGGCCTTCGAGATGGAGCAACGCGTGTTCGGGGCGATGAGGTCTTTCCGGACGCATGGGGAACGGTTGCGCTGCACCGAAAATCAGCTTCTCCAGGCATGGACCGCTTCGTTGACCTCAACCTCAAGCCACTGATCACCAACGCCGAAATATGTAATGCGTACGCCGAACGTTACGCACGATGCGATACCCTCCAAGTAGCTCGCCCCACGTCGCCCAGGGTTCCCCGGATTTCGTCCTGAGCGCACCTTTTCGCCCGGGATCCACAGGGGCCCAGGCTTTTCTACTTAGATGCAAGGTGTCGTCGTTGACCGACGTTAACCGAGCTGATTTGTTCTGCATGCCGTTAGTCGCCACTGCCTGCCGCCCAGGCTCTTTGCCGGGCCGCCACGCGAGGAACTTCGCCTCCATGCCTCCCCTCGACCGCCTCATACCTGGAGCCGACGTCCGGCCGGCGGTCGCGCGGAACGCCCGCGCCGCCATGGGCCGCCCCCTCACCTCCTTCTCGATCCCAACCGGGGCCTGACCGGCGCGCATGCGTCCGGCGGCCTCGACGGAGGCTGCCGTGTCCCCCGATTTCCATGACCCCGACAGGCTCGTCGGGCAAATTTTCGAGCAACTCGCCACCTGCCGCGCCGAGATGGGCCGGGCCTCCCTCGGGAGGGTGGCCGCCGCGCTGCGCGTGGCGCTGGGCGCCGCCGTGCTGGGCGAGGCCGAGCGGCAGGCCGCCTCCCTGGCCGAACGCATCGGCGGGCCGCGGCCGGGCGACGTCCGCGTGACCGCCCATGCCCGGCGCACCACCGGCGAGCCCTTCGACGAGAGCATCGAGCCGTAACGACGTATCCGAGGAGATGCCCGTGTTTCCGTTCCCCATAGCGACGCCGCCCGGCTGGAAACCGGCCGACCCGCTCGCCACCCCTTCCCGATCATCCCGCGAGGCCTGACCGGCGCGCCCGAGCGCGTGCGGCCGCCTCGCGCAGGAGGCCGCACATGCCCAAGCAGACCCGCCAGCCCGCCCGCACGCCCAAGCCGCCGCGACGCCCCGCCCCCGCGACCGTCGCGGCCCCGCCGACCGAGGCCGACGCGTTCGAGGACTTTCCCGCCGAGCCCGCCGTCGAGGATTTCGGCGGGACCGTTTCGAGCCTGCGCGTCACCACGCTGCTGGCGATGGCGCTGGTCCAGGACGCCATGCGGCCCGCCGACCTCCGGCGCATCGCCAGGGCCCGCGGCCTTGCCGTCGTCGTCGGCGTACCGGGACCCGATTGGGTCGACCCGGTCGCACGCGCGATGCAGAAGGTCGGCGACTGGAATGAGGTAATTAAGCGGCAGGGCGCCTCCCGTCAGGAGCGTCCAGAGGTTGGTTGCGACTTGGTCGCCGAGGCCCTCGGGGCTGGCCGGAACATCTGCGGGGTGAGCCACGCCCCCGAGCGCTACCTCCCCTCGACCCTGGTCGGCTTGGCCGACATCCGCATCGACCTGGTATCGCCGAGCCCGCGGGCCCTGCGCACCGCCATCCGGCTCGCGACCGGCTCGCGGCCCGGTCCGATCCCGCGCGGCATCGCGGCCGGGCTGCCGTTCTCGACCCTGGCCGGCTGCATCCGCCGCGGCAGTTCCGGAAGGTCCTGCGTCCGCCGCATCGAGGCCGCCTCCCGCGCCCTGACCGCCTTCGACCCCGGCGTCGCCGACGTCCGGCCCATCGAGGAATGCCACGGCTACGACGAGGGCGGCTCCAAGGCCTGGGCGCTGAAGTTGATCTCGGAATTCGAGGACTATCGCGCAGGAAACCGACCCTGGAGCAGCATCGAGAATAAGAACATCGTGCTGGCGGGCGACCCCGGCGTGGGCAAGTCCTCGTTCGCCCGCAGCCTTGCCAAGTCGCTAAGGCTGCCGCTTTTCTCGACCAGCGTCTCATCTTGGTTCGCGTCCACCGGCGGATACTTGAACGAGATCATTCGTCAGGTCGACACCGTAATCGGACAAGCTTCCGCCGCCGGGCACGGGGTCCTCGTACTTGAAGAAATCGACTGTATTCCTAACAGATCTACGGTCGATCAGAGAAACCGTGAGTATTGGGTCGCCTTGACGTCCCATATTCTCACAGTATTGGACTCGGCGATGTCAGGGGCAACTTCATCCCTGATCATCATCGGTGCAACGAATTTCCCGGAGCGGTTGGACGAAGCGCTCGTCCGGCCGGGGCGCCTTAACAAGGTCGTGCGGATCGAGAGGCCCGACGGCCCCGCCACCGTCGGCATCCTACGCCAGCACCTGGGCGGGGACCTCGCAGACCTTGACCTCAGTCCTGTCGCCGCAATCGGCGCAGGCGCGACGGGGGCGCAGATTGCGGGCTGGGCGAAGGGGGCCCGGGCGGCAGCCCGCGCCGCCGGCCGGCCGATGACCCGCGCCGACCTCGTCGCGCAGGTCGCCCCGCCGGAGACCCGCAGCCCCGAGGAAATCCTATCGGTGGCGAGGCACGAGGCGGCTCACTGCCTCGCCGGCTTCGTCCTCGGGAGCGCGGACGTGGAGACAGCCTCCATCGTGGCGACTGGTCCCTATTCCGGGCTCACGCGGAGCCGTGTCCGGGTGCGGTCCAGCGTGCGGCGGCGGGACCTCGACGACTACGTGGTGACGCTCCTCGCCGGCCGGTCCGCCGACGCCCTGTGGGGCAGCGTCCACAGCGGGGCAGCCGGCCAGCCCGGCTCGGACCTCGCCGCCGCCACGCGGCTCGTGGCCGCCGCCCATGCCTCGTACGGCCTGGGGGACAGCCTCGCGTGGCTCGGGGACGAGGAGACCGCGATGACCCTCGTCAGGACTAACGCCGGTTTCAGGCGCCAGGTCGAGGCCGACCTCGCGGCCCTGCAAGCCCGTGCGGACGCGCTGGTCCGCGACAACGCCGACGCGGTCGACGCCGTGGCGGCGCGGCTGGTCGACCGGCGCGTCCTCGCCGGCGACGAGATCCGTCGGATCGTTACCGAACGCGGGGCCGTGCCCGCCGCGTTCCCGGTGGCGTCCCCCGTGGTGGAGGCCCGCGATGCCTGACATCGACGCCCGCCTCGGCCAAGCCGTCGCCGCACTGGCCCGCGCCGCCCGAGACCTCTCCCCCGAGCGGTTCCTCGACCTCCTTGAGGACGTCGCCGTCGAGACCGCGGCGGCGCTCGCGGCGGAGCGGGCCGCCTGCACCGCAGCCACCAAGGCCTCCGGACCGCGAGTCCAGGGTGGCGGGAACGTCGTCCCGTTCGGCCTCGGAAGGGGCAAAGACGGAAATCGGACGTGATCGCGGTTTCGTGAAGAGGTCGATTCCCGGCCCCCGACGGAACCCCATTTTCCCGGTTCTTGAACCGCGTTCAGTCCGCGACTTGCGGGCCGGCCTTTGACCACCGGGAACCGGCCGGCAACCGACCAAGCGCCTAAACCCACATGTCATTCCGAGGCCACGAGTGCGCATTCCCAAGATGTCGCCGAAAAGGACCAAGTTCGCAAATCTTCAAGCTGGTATACCAGTAGTAAAATCAATGATTTGCTTGAAATGATTGTTTTTAATTCATTTTTGTGAGGCTACCCGATTCGCCCGTTCTAGGCGCGATTCGCCCCGACTTGCCGTCGATGTCGAGCGGTGCAAGATCATCGCCATGCCGCCCGGCCAGGCCCTGGTCCACGGCGGCACCCGCCACCCGGCGGGCATGAAAAAGCCCACGGCGGTCTCCCTGCCGTAGGCTCGCGGGCCGTGAGCCCGAAGGGTGAGGCCAGCCACCGCTCCCGCAAAGACCGGATGGCTGGCCTCGGATGTCACTCAGGCGGCGGTCGCTCCCGCAAAGACCAACGGCCGCCATCGCCAACACACACGCGAAGGCTCGTACACCCATGCCGAATCCAGAGCAAGGCCCCGGGGCGTCCCGGGGTCGAGGATCCCCTGCGCCCTTTTCCCGGCCCGCCTCGGCGGCATCCGCCGACACGCCGACCGGTCCCCTGGTGCCGGTCACGCAGGAACGCCGCGTCCCGGGTCGTCGGGCGCAGCGGGCCATGAAGTCGAGGCTGATGGCGGGCGTCGCCGAGGCCGGGCTGGCCGCGGCCGTCTCCGTCGACGGCGCCCCGACCCACAGGTTCGCCCGGCTCCTCGGTCGGATCGTGCGCCCCCCGGCCGAGCCGGACCTGTTCGCTTCCGACGAGGCGGACATGCTGGACCGGGCCATCCATTTGGCCCGCGTGGCGGCGCAATCGTGGGCACCGGCCCGAATACCGCCGGCCTGACCCCGGGGCAGGCACCGGCCGCCCCGTAGGCCGCATCCCAACGGGCCGGCCTCCCACCCACACAACCCGAAAGAACGTCGAGGCGCGGCTACCCCCGGTAGCCCGGCGGGGAAGGCATGCCCGCGTCCGCCCCTCGCACGTCCGGATCCCCGACCAGACCGAAAGGACGCACGCCATGACACGCGACCGAGACGAAGATCCGGCCGATCCCCTACGGACCGGCTCCGGCCCGAAGGAGCGGCCTGGAACGCTCACCATGCGGGAGGTCGCCGACCGCCTGCGCATCAGCCAGCGCCATGTGATCCTGCTCATCGAGGGTGGCTACCTCGACGCCGTCGCCGCCGGGCGCATCGGCCGCCGCGACATCGGCGTCCGCGCCGGGGACCTGGAGCGCTTCGTCGCGAGCCGGGACCCCTTCACCCGGCACTGACCCATCACCCCCCGAAAACCTGTCGGAACGGGCGGCCGCGCCTCGCGGCCCCGCCGGGAAACCGTGCCCGCGCCCCGGCCCACAGCACCGACACCGCCATGAAGAAGGACCCCGAGACGATGATGCGTATCCACGATTTCCGGGACGCCCCGGCGCCGGACAATGACCCCGGCGTCGACGAGTTCGCCCTGATCCTCCAGGTCGCACTTACCCTGAACGACGTCGCCGAGCGGCTCGGCGTCAGCCTCCGCCACGTCCAGGCCCACGTCGACGACGGCAATCTCGTCGCCGTCAACGTCGGACGCGGCACCACCCGCCGGGACCTCCGCGTGCTGGAGGAGGACCTCGAAGGCTTCCTCCTCCGGCGACGGACGACGCTGCCGAGGGTCGCGCCGTTCCCCGAGGCCCGGCCACAGCGCCCCCCGGTGCTGCCGGCCAAGCCCGACTACGCGCAGCGCCGCGCGGCCCGCCTCGCCGGGAAGCGGGTCTGACCGTGGGCGTCCCCCTGCTCCGCTGCCGTGGGCCGCCAGGCCGCGGCCTCCAGACCGCACCACCGATCCACGATCCTGTTTGACCACGGAGTTTTGACATGGCCGAGAGCCACGGAGTTTTCCTGCCCGCCGGGTCCAAGACCTACCACTGCCGCGTGATGGTGAACCGGAAGAGGCACAGCACCTCGACGGGCTGCACGGCGAAGCGGGACGCGATGGCGTTCTCGCGACGCTGGAAGGTGTCCCTGATCGCGCAGGCCGAGGCCGCGCGCGCGGCCGCCCCGCAGATGACCATGCTCCAGGGGGTGAACCGCTACATGAAGGAAGCCGGCGAGAAGCTCGTCTCCGCCGACCAGGTCGAGGTGTTCTTCGACTGGCTCGTCGACCGGATCGGGGCGGCCACGCCGCTGGCGGACATCCGGAACGACACGGTCTCGCGCCTGATGGCCGAGCGCGGCGAGGACTTTCGGTACGGCAACCCGGACTGCGGCCCGGTCGCCGACACCTACGTCGAGCGGGCGGTCCTGATCCCGCTCCGCGTCCTGCTGCGGCGCGCCGTCGAGGCGTGGGACATCGAGCTGCCCAACGAGCCGACGTGGTCCCGTCACAAGGTAAAGAAGCGCTTCCGGACGCGGGTGATGTCCTGGGACGAGGAGATGGCCATCAAGGCCGTCGTCAGCCCCGAGTTCTGGGCGCTCATCGAGTTCGTGCTGCTCACCGGGCTGCGCCGCGACGACGCCCTCATCGAATGGGAGCAGGTCGACCGGATCGCGCGGGTCATCCGCCTGATCATCAAGGGCAACAGGCCGTTCGAGGTCCGGATCACCGCCGGCATCCGCAAGCTCCTGGAGGAGGCGGAGGCCATCGGCGGCCAGCGGCCCGAGGTCTGGACCTACGTCCCGAAGTCCGGTCCCGACGTGGGCATCAGGAAGAACGTGTCCTACGGCATGTTCCAGAGCCTGTGGCGCGCCGCCTGCACGCGGGCCGGCGTCAAGGGACTCCGGATTCATGACCTGAGACGGACCGCCGGGGAGCGCCTCTACCGCGCGACCGGGGACATCTACGTCGTGAGCCGCTTCCTGGGGCACTCCAGCGTGGAGTTGACGCGGATGTACTACCTGCACGTCCAGCCGGACGACATCGAGGAGCGGCAACTGGCCATGGAGTGGGTCCGGGCGAAGTCGCTCGACGAGCACGCCCGGATGGGTGCCGCCTGAGGCGGGGAACAACCCAACGGTTGAAGGCCGCCCCGTGAGGGGCGGCCTTTTTCTTTGGCGCGGCCACCGACTGGTCCAGGCCGGCAGCATCCCCCAGGGATGGCCCATCTCGCCTCATCTGGGGCTCCCGGGCCGGAGCGATCCGGCCCTCGCACCACGGGTTGGCCTCGGCGGCGATTGGGCTTAGCGGAGGCCGCGCGAGGTCGTGCCTGTCCCGCCGCCGGCACCGGGCCCAGGCCTGATCCGGGGAGCATCGTGTCATGGACGGAATGCGCGAACGCGCCGTCGAACTCCTGAAGCTGGCGCGTTCCGGCATCGGGGACGTGGGCTGGCACTGGTTCGCCCACCACTTCTTCCACCCGTTCGGGCACCCGCTGGCCACCGCCATCATTCAGGCGTGCATCCACATCGACGCCGCGGCCCCGGGTGAAGCCGGCAAGCCGGGGATCGGGACGGTCCTCCTCGGCGAGCTGGCGTCCATCGGCGGGCGCGAGGGACATAAGCCGCACTACGAGCAGCTCATGCAGAAGCTGGGTGAGATCCTGGTGATCGAGCGGATCACCGGATGCCCCTGGCCGCCGGGGACGACGTTCCGGCACGAGCCGGCCGCCACCAAGAGCGGCCCGCGGCCCGAACTCCTCGTGGTCACGCCCGAGGAACGCTTGGTCGTCGAGGTGAAGACCCCGTCGCTCCTCGCGCACGCCCGCCAGCGCGGGGAGAACGGCGTACAGTTGCCCTACCGCGAGGGCTTGCCGTTGGAGGGAGCGCGAGAGGCGTTGGGCGCCGGCGGAATGACGCTGCCGCGGGACAACCCCGTCCTGGATTTCCTCAAGGACGCCAACCGGAAGTTCGGGGGGTTCCGGGCCGACGGCCAAACCGCGGGGCTGCTCGTCATCGTTTGGGACGACCACGTCTACGAGCCGATCTCGACGCTGGTGAACCCTCGGTCCGGCCTTTTGACGCCGAACAGCTTCGCCAAGGGCGAGGACGGGGCCGCCCTGCGCTTCGCCGACATCGACGCCGTGGTCGTCGTCCGGCACCTGCATAACTTCGTGCGGGCGGCGGGGGACTTACGGTTGTTAGACCGGCGCCACGGGCTGGACTTCGGCGACGAGCGGGCGCTCCCGAACGTGCTGTTCCGCGGCGACGGCGGCAGGCCGATCCCCGGCGGGGTGCTCGCCCGCCTCCGGGCCTGGCCGCACGACGACCCGAGGCTGGCGACCATGGCCGAGTACAAGCCGAAGGACGTCGTCCTCTGGGTCTAGGGAGCCCGTCCCTGGGCGATGGCCGGTCCGGCTTCCAGCAAAAGGAAACCCCCGCGGCGCGCATCCGTGCGCCGCGGGGGTTTGAGTTCCCGGGGAAGGCGCCGGCGGCGTCGAGCCGTCGGCGGGTGTCTCTTGAACGGACCCGCAGGGTCCGGAACCGAACTTGCCGCGGGATTGGCAAGCTCGGCCCGTAACCTGTTGATATCGCTGTATGTCTTAGTAGGAGCCGGATTTGGTGATGCTGCAGCGGCAAGCGACCGCCACTTGAAATACCATGGCATTATGTCCGGTAAACGATTGATTTAACTTGGAAAAGCGGATCGGCGCGGACCGTCTCGAAGCGCGCCAGGCGAATGCATCTTACCGCGAAAACGGAGCGGAAATGCAGGGTTCGGAACCGCGATTGGCAAGGAATTGGCAAGGGTCGGGACCCCTGGTCCGAGTCCCTTTCCGAGGCGTGTACCTTCTTCGCGTGATCGCCGCAGGGTCATTCGTCTCGCCACCCTGGGCCATCGTCCCGATCATGGCGAGGACCGCCGTTTGCCGGGCGCATACTCCGCAAGCTTGCCGCGGACGAAGGGAGGAGTGTCTCCCTGGCGTGGCGGCCAGCATGCCCACCACCTCATGTTCACGTTCCGGGCGAGCCCGACGCCCTTCAGGGAGTAAAGGGCGTTCTCGACCACCTTGTTGAGCCGCTGGAACTTCCCGACCTCGGCGATCTCAGCCTTGAGCATTCCCTCCTCGCCGGCGTTGAGCAGCATCCTCAGGGCGCTTGCGACCGCCCAGGCCGACGTGTCGAGCGTCATCGGGGGCAGGCTGACCTTCGCCGGATCGACGGGGACCATGCAGTCGACCTTGTCCGCGATCTCCTCGACGAGCGCGCTATGCCGCTCGACCGCGGCAACCAATTCCATGAGCGCACCGGCGCCTCCAGTTTCGCGTCCCTGAACCTGGCGCTTCGGGGGCCCGTCCGCCACGGCGAGATGGGCGGCAGCGGCTTCCGCGTAGATATCGCTGATCCTGCAGCCCCGGCGGGCGGCGAGGATACGGATAGCCGTATGGACCTCGCCGGGGACGTAGATCATCGCCTTCACCTTGCCCTCGGGCTCGGCGGGGGATTCCGGAACGGGACGGGCATTCGGTGATGCCACGCGGCGCGTTCTCGTCACGACGACAGCCTCGCAAAAGCTACCAAGCTGTCATGACAGCATGCTGTTAAAGGAGCGTGCGCAACAGGGCTTGCGACATGCCCGGCGCTTTCGAACAGCAGCACGATGCCATGCTGTCATGCTGTCGTGACAGCAAGCTGTCGCGCACCCGACCCGCAGGTGTCGCCTCACGCGAGCGGCATCGGATCGAGCGTCCCCCCGAGCGGTCCGGCGTCAGGCATCAGGCCTTCCAGGGCCTCCCACCGCACCCTCTGGCGCCGGGCGAACTCGGGGACAGACCCGCTGCGCTGGTTGCCCTCGTCCATCTCCAAGGCGGCTTGCTGGAATTCGGCGATCTCGTCCGGGTTCTCGGTGTGGACCAGGACGGTCACGTCCCGCGGCTTGAGGCCGGCGTACGGAACCACCCCCTTGTAGGTCGCCGTGATTCGGTCCGGGCCGAAGGTGATCTTCGTGAAGCCCGCCCGCACCTCCTGGGCCAGCCGGACGCGCAGGTCGGCGCGCTCGGCATCGGTCGCGCCCTCAAGCCTGGCCTTCAACTCCGCCAAGGTCCGCCGCCGCTGCTCCGGGGTCGGCTGGTTCGCCACGATGGCGCCGAGCCGCCTGACCCGGGCGAGCTCGGCCTCGGCCTCGTCGAGTTCCTTCTGCAACTCGACGGCGCGGTGCGCATACGCGGTCACCCCGCTCTCCACGGCCGCCATGATGGAGGCGAGGCGCTTGCCGACCTCCGCGACCTTGGCCTCGTGATCGGCGACCGTCGGCGGTGCTTCCACCTCCTCGCCCTCGGCGGCCAGGAGCTTGCGGACGTCGATGCGCGTCGTGCAGCCGAGAACCTTCTCCTCGGCCAGGTCGAGGCGCCAGCGTCGTGTATTCTTGCAATCCCCGCGGGACGCCTCGGCGCAGACCAGCCACGCCGAGCTCCGCCCGCCCTTGTTCTCGCGCTTCATCCGGCCGCCGCAGGTGCAGCGGGCGAGATTGCGCAGCAGGTTCGCCTCACCCGTCACCTCGCGCGGCCCGCCGGACTTGTCGCGCAGGGCCAGCGCCGCGGACGCCCGCATGAAGTCCGCCTCGCTGATGGCCGCGGGATAGTATCCCTTGACCGGGGGCCCCGCCGGCACCCGGCGGCCCTCCTCGTCGCGCTTGTAGGGTTGCATCTCACCGAAGGTCGCGCGGTTGCGAATGACCTTCTGGACGTAGGACGTGTGCCACGCCTTGCCGTCCTCGAAGGGCTCGAAGCCGGCCTCTTCGAGTCTCCGGGCGACCTTGTGCTTGCCGTACCCGCGGATGGTGTCGTCGAAGATCCGACGGACGATCTCACGTCCGTGCTCCTTGAACTCGATCCGCCGCTTGCCCCCCTCCTCGACGACCCGGAGCCACCCCGGGACGCGCGAGGTCAGCACCGTGTCCGAGGCCGCCTTCCGCTTCTTCTCCCAGGCCTCCCCGACCCGCTTGCCCTTCGTCTTGCTCTCCTCGTGGGCGCGCATCATCACCATCAGCGAGCCGAACAGCGCCATGGGCTCGGCCTTGATCCGCTCCCGGGAATAGACCTGCCCGTCGAGCAGCGTGACGATGGTGATGCCGCACTTCAGGACCTTGGAGAACTCGCCGATGACGTCGAGGGCGTCCTCGCGGCTGAACCGGTCCAGGCTCTCGATGATCAGGAACGAACCCTTCGGCACCTGGCCCTTCGAGACGAGTTCGAGGAACTTGCCGAGCGCGCCCTTCAGCCTGTTGAGGCCGCGGTAGGCGCTGACGCCGAGATCCGTCAGGCTCTCGTCGATGACCATGCCGTTATCGGCGGCCCACTTCTCGGCGGCCTCGGTCTGCCGCCGCAGGCTGTCGCCGCGCATCTGCTCGGGACGCGAGAACCGGATGTAGGAATAGCACTTGGGCATCGGGCGTCCGTCGGTGCGGAGGCCCGGCATTCGGCGCGGCGCTCCGTGGTCAGCGGGGAGGATGCGGCGCGGTCGCTATCATCGGGTGAATGCCTCGTGCGGCGTGGCAGGTCGTGATCGTGGCCGGTCGGACAGATGCCAAGGACCGTCACGCGGTTGTCCCCTGAAAAAACCGGGCGCCGTCGGGGCGGTGGCCGTCGCCGGGGAGCGGGCCTCCATGATAATCGGCCCCATCATCAGCAGGTTGTGGCCCCCGGCCGCCGCGATCTCCAGGGCGCGCTTGGCGCCCTCCTGGCCCTTGATGTCGGCGAGGTCGGGCAGCACCTCGTCCGTCGCCGCCAGGGCCGGCTTGGGCCGGGCCATCACCTGGCTGCCCTTGAAGTGGTTGGCGAGCTGGATGAGCGAACGGGGCGCCAGCACGTCGAGGTCGCCCCCGGCCCAGGCCGCCTCCGGCCCCGTCGCGGCGGGGCAGACGAGCCCGAGCCCCCGCTCGGCGGCCGCGAGCGCCGCCGGCAGCACCCCGCTGACGGGGGTGAGCGTCCCGTCGAGGGCGAGTTCCCCGAGCACGCAATAGCCCGCCAGCGCGTCCGCCGGGATCGCGCCGATGGCGGCCATCACCCCCAGCGCGATGGGAAGGTCGTAATGCGAGCCCTCCTTCGGCAGGTCGGCCGGGGCGAGGTTCACGGTGATCCGCTTGGCCGGCAGGGCGAGGCCGGAGGCGATGAGGGCTCCGCGCACCCGCTCCCGCGATTCGGCCACCGCCTTGTCCGCGAGCCCGACGACGGAGAAATTCACCGAGCCGGGGAGGATCTGCACCTGGACATCGACGGCACGCGCCTCGATCCCCTCGAAGGCGACGGTGGCGACGCGCGTGACCATCCTGGCCGTGCTCCGGTGAAAACGACCCGCGACCGGGTGTCGCACCTGTGCGGGAAAACCGGAGCCGGCTCAAGCGGGTCGGGCGCCTGGAACCAGCCGGCGCATCCGCTGTTCGGGCTCTGTTACAATTCAGAAACGGAGCCCGCCATGCGCCTCGCCTCAAGCCTCGCCGCCCTTGCCGTCGCCCTGACCCTGGCTCCGGCCGCCCATGCCGACACGCCGCTGCCGCCTGAGCAGAAGGCCAAGGTCGAGGCGATGCTGCGCCAGGAAGGATTCACCAAGTGGAGCGAAATCGAGCTCGATGACGGAATGATCGAGGTGGACGACGCCATCGATTCGGCCGGGAAGAAGGTCGATCTGAAGCTCGATCCGACTACCTTAGCGATCGTGAAGCGCAAGAACGACTGAGCCGCGCCGCCCCCATCCCCCTTCGGATGGGGGCCTTTCGGAGGGGGAGCGCCCAGATCCGGCCACGAGGATATGCAAAGATCGGCTTTGTGTCCGGCGTCGAATTCGTTTACAATGAGTTACGAATTCAGTTTGCTTTCACCGCATCGTCCGAACCGATCCTTCCGCGGTGATCCTGCACAATATATCCATCGTAGCCACTCGCCGAACCCAACGGTGCCCGTGTCGACGCCATCCTCCGCAAGCCCCGTCCGCGACCTCGCCCAGCGCTGGCTCAGGCGTGTCGCCCTGGCAGCCGGGCTGCTCGTCATCCCCACCGCCGTGCTGGCCTACGCGGACCTGCTCCCGGAATCCCTCGATCTCCTGGGCATCGACATGCGTGAGACACCCGACCTGCCGCATGTGGCACGGCAAATCGCCATCGGCGCCCCGCTCCGCATCGTCGCCTTCGGCTCGTCCTCGACGGAAGGCGTCGGCGCGTCGAGCCCGGCCAACGCCTATCCCGCGCGCCTGCAGACCGACCTTCGCACCAAGCTTCACGGCGTCGACGTCACGGTGATCAACCGGGGCATCGGCGGCGAGCACGTGGACGACATGCTCGCCCGGCTCGAGCGCGACGTGATCGGCCCCGAGCCGCAACTGGTCATCTGGCAGACCGGCAGCAACGACCCGCTGCGCGGCGTCTCTCTGGATCACTTCCGGGAGGCGACCCTGGAGGGCCTGCGCCGGATCCGCGATGCCGGGATCGACGTGGTGCTGATGGAGCCGCAATGGTGCCCGAAGCTCGAAGCGACGCCGGGCGCCAACCGCTTCCGTGACGCCGTGCGCGAGATCGGCGAGGAACTGGACGTGCCGGTGATCCGCCGGGCGGACCTGATGCATGGCTGGGTCCGCGAGGGGAAGGTGACGTCGAAGCAGCTCTTCGCGTCCGACGGCCTGCACATGGCCGACCGGGGCTATGCCCTCCTCGCGGCGGCGGCGGCCGAATCGATCCTGCGCGACGCCGGCCCCGTGCAGGTGACGCAGGCGGTGGCGGAATAGTCACCGGCCCGGCTTGACGGAGGCCCCAGCCTCCCGGACACCCGGCTCCATGAATCTCTTCGTCTTCGGACTCGGTTTCACCGGTCGCCGCTTCGCCGAGGCGGCGCGAGGCCGCTTCAGCACGATCCGGGGTACCGTCACCGAAGAGGAGGCAGCGAGGCGCATCGCCGCCGAGACCGGCCTCACCCTGCGCGCCTACGGGCCGAAGGCGGACGATCCCGGCATTGCCGCCGACCTCGCGGACAGCGACGCGCTCCTCGTCTCGGTCCCGCCGGATGCCGGGGGCGACCCCGTGCTTCCGCGCTATGGCGACGCCATCGCGGAAAGCCGCATCGGCTGGATCGGCTATCTCTCCACCATCGGTGTCTATGGCGACCAGGGCGGCGCCTGGATCGACGAGACCACCCCGCCCGCCGCCCGCAGCGAGCGCACCCGTGCCCGCCTCATGGCCGAGGAGGCGTGGCTCGGCCTCGGCGCGCACACCGGTAAGGCAGTGCAGGTGTTCCGGCTGTCGGGGATCTATGGGCCCGGCCGCAACCCGATCGTGAAGGTGCGCGAGGGGCGCTCCCAGCGGATCGTGAAGAAGGGCCAGGTCTTCAACCGCATCCATGTGGACGACATCGCCACGACGCTGCTCGCCTCCCTCGACCGGCCGCGCAACGGGGCGATCTACAACGTCACCGACGACGAGCCGACGCCGCCGCAGGTGGTGATCGAGCACGCCGCCGCCCTCGCCGGCCTGCCGCCGCCGCCGGAGGTCGATTTCGAGACCGCCGACCTCTCGCCGATGGCGCGCAGCTTCTACGGCGAGAACAAGCGCGTGCGAAACCGGCTGATCCGCGAGGAACTCGGGGTCAGCCTCGCCTACCCGACCTACCGCGAGGGCCTCGCCGCCCTGGCGGACGAGTAGGGCCGCCTCAGGCTTCGAGGTGCCGGGGCCGGACGAGGCGGCGCAGCAGCCCGCCCTGCGGCCCGGCGAGCATCGAGACGACGTAGAGCGCCCCCGCCGCGAGCACGATGGCCGGGCCGCTCGGCAGGTCGAACCGGTAGGACAGGCTGAGGCCGGCAAAGCTCGCCAGGACGGCGATGACGACGGAGGCCGCCATGGTGGCGCCGAGTTCCCGCGCCCAGAACCGCGCGGCGACGGCCGGCAGCAGCATCAGCCCCACGGCGAGCAGCGTGCCGAGCGCCTGGAAGCCGCCGACGAGGTTCACCACCACGAGGCCGAGGAAGGCGAAATGCACCGGCCCGCCGGCCCGGCTGACGCTGCGCAGGTAGAGCGGATCCACGCACTCCATCACCAGCGGCCGGTAGATCAGCGCCAGCGTCGCCAGCGTCAGCGTGCAGATGCCCCCGAGGAGCAGGAGCGCCGGATCGTCCAAGGCGAGGACCGAGCCGAACAGGAAATGCATCAGGTCCACCTGCGAGCCGCGCAGGGACACGAGCAGCACCCCGCCCGCAAGGGAGATCAGGTAGAACGCGGCGAGGCTCGCATCCTCGCGCAGGACCGTCGTGCGGGTGACGGCGCCCGCCAGCAGGGCCACCGCGAGCCCCGCCACGAGGCCGCCGATCGTCATCGCCGGCAGGGACAGGCCCGCCACCACGAACCCCGCCGCCGCGCCGGGCAGGATCGCGTGGGCCATGGCGTCGCTCATCAGGCTCATGCGCCGGAGCATGAGGAACACGCCGACCGGCGGCGCCGAGACCGACAGGGCGAGGCACCCCGCCAGCGCCCGGCGCATGAAGCCGAACTCGATGAACGGCGCGAAGGGGTCGATCACGCGGCATCCTCATGGCCGTGGCCGTGGTCTTGGCCGTGCTCATGCGCATGGGAATGCCCATGCGTGTGCGCCTCGCGCGGGGCGGCGTGGCGCGCGCCGTCGCAGATGGCCGCGTCCTCGTCCCAGGCTTCCGAGAGCGACCGGGCGCGGGCGAGGTTGTCCGGCGTCATCACCCGCCCGGTCGGCCCCCAGGCCACCGGCTCGCGGGCGAGCAGCAGCGTGGTGGGGAAATGGCTGCGAATCTGCGCGAAGTCGTGCAGGGCCGCCACCACGGTGCGGCCCTCGCCGTGCCAGCGGCGGACGAGCGCCAGGAGATCGTCGGTGGTCCGCGCGTCGATGCCGGTGAAGGGCTCGTCGAGGAGGATCGTCCGGCAATCCTGCAGGATCAGGCGGGCGAACAGGGCCCGGCGGAACTGCCCGCCCGAGAGCGTGCCGATGGGCCGCGCCTCGAAGCCGGAGAGACCCACCACCTCCAGCGCGTCGCGCAGGGCGGGGGCAGCGCGGCGCAGGGAGCGCCACGGTCCCTGGCGCCGCCACAGGCCCATGGCGGCGAGGTCCATGACGCTCACGGGGAAGCTGCGGTCGATGGCATCGATCTGCGGCAGGTAGGCGATGTCGTCCGGCCGCTCGATCCGCCCGTCGAGGACGGGAATCTCGCCGGTCAGGCCCTTGAGCAGCGTCGACTTGCCGGCGCCGTTCGGCCCGGCCAGCGCCAGCAGGTCGCCAGCCCGGATCGTCCCGTCGAGATGGTGGACGGCCGGGTGCCTGTCGTAGCCGAGCGTCAGCCCGTGCAGCCGGATCGGCGCGGGCGCGCTCACGCGGCGAGCGCCCAGGCGATGGCCACCCAGACCAGACCGGCCAGACCCGCCGCGAGGCCGAGGCGCGGGGCGAGCCCGCTGCGGTACAGCGTCGGGCGGAGGGGGGCGGACGGGCGGCGCGACACGGGAGCAGGCTTCTTGAGGGACGGATCGGGATGGGGCATGCGGTGCGGCGGCCCCTGGTACGGTCCCGGCCGGAAGTGATACACTGTAACAAAGCCGCCGCACAACCGGCGCATGACCGGCCGCCGAAGCCGGTCGCCCTTTCGGGAGCCGCAATCGTGTCAGCCGCCGGACATTCCCACGATCACGCCCACGTCCATGCCTGCAAGGCCGAGCCGGCCGCGATCCTCGCCAGGGCGGAGGCGCTGTGCCGGGAGCGCGCGGTGCAGTTCACCGCCCTGCGGCGGGAGGTGCTGGACGCCGTGGTGGCGAGCGAGAAGCCGCCGGGCGCCTACGACATCGCCGAGCGCATGAGCCGCCCGGGGCGTCGGGTTGCGCCGGTTTCGGTGTACCGCGCCCTCGACTTCCTGATGGAGCTCGGCCTCGTCCACCGCATCGCGAGCCGCAACGCCTTCGTGCCCTGCGCACACGCCCATGGGGCGGGGGAGAACGTCGTGTTCCTGATCTGCCGGACCTGCGGCGGCATCGACGAAACGACCTCGCCCGAGATGGAAAGCGGCCTCGGCAAGACCCTCAAGCGCGCGGGCTTCACCCCCGCCACCAGCATCCTCGAGGTCGAGGGCGATTGCGGCGCCTGCCGCGACAAGGCGCGCCGGGCCTAGGCCCTCCGCGCCAGGAACCGCGCATCCGGATTCCGGCTTGAACCTCCATCATGGAGGCCCCCTTGTCGAAGCGGTCGCTCGTCCTGTCCGCCGCCCTGCTGGCGGCCTCGCCCGCCCTTGCGCAGGGGCGCCCCTCCACCGTGGCGATGAGTTGCGCCCAGGCCTCGCGGCTCGTGGCCTCGCAAGGGGCCATCGTGCTGGGTACGGGCGGCCAGACCTATGACCGGTTCGTCCGCGACCGCTCGTTCTGCGAGCCGACCGAGATCGCCCGCCGGGCCTTCCGGCCGACCCGCGACACCGCCGCCTGCCTGATCGGCTACACCTGCTACGAGCCGAGCCGGGACGACTGGTTGGGCAGCGATTTCTGAGGAGCGCGCTTCTCGAGGGAGACGATGATCCGCTTGTCGCCGGCGCGGCGGGTGAAGCCCGTGGCGTCGAGGTGTTCCAGCAGCGGGATCGAGAATTTGCGCGAGATCCCGAGGGCGGCCCCGGCCTCGCGGGCGAGGAAGCCGGTCTCGGCGTCGTTGGCACCAGGGAAGGCGTCGAGGAGGCGCGAACGGGCGCTCGCCACCGCCTCCCGATGGAACAGCACCGCTCGGCGCTGAACCCGGTCGACCGCGCGGATCACCGTGCCCGAGCCGATCAGGTAGTTCAGGGCGTCCCGGCGGCGGATGTCGCGCCCGATGGCCTCGGCCTCGTCGGGCGGGTTGAGCCCGGCCTTGCGGAACGATTGCTCCAGCCGGCGCACCGTCTCCGTTTCGTTGCGGGCGGGGTCGAAATCGGCCCGGCGCCACAGGGTGCCGGCCTGCGTCACCTCACCCGTCCCCGCGAGGTCGCGCAGCACCGCCGCCGTCACCGATTCGGGAAGGGCGAGGGAGCGCGCCACCTGATCGAGGGCGGCGCCGTGGTCCATCGGGCGCTCGCGATGGAACTGCGCCAGCGTTCCCATCGTCCCCGCCCGCAGGGCCGCGAAGGCGGGCGCCCCGACGAACCGGTCCGCGATCTCGCGGGCGCCGGCGGCGGTGAGCAGGCGGCGGACGCGCTCCGGCGTGGTGCCGGCGAGGCGGGCGAGTTCCGCCAGCGGCGCGCCGAGCGCTCCGGCTTGGCCGAGACGCACGGTCAGCGCCTCGGCCGGGCGGCCGGCGGCGATGGCCGCGAGGTCGGCGGTGACGCGCGGGTCGTGGCGGCGGCGGCGGCGGCTCGCCGGATCGAGGATGCGCCCGCCCGCCACCGTGACGGCGGGAGAATCGAGGCGCAGGACGAAGGGCTCCCGCGCCGGCACCGCCACCTCCTCCGCGAGGTGAAGCTGCGCCTGCGCCGTCTGCCCCGGTTCGAGGCTCTGCCGGTCGAGCAGCCGCAGCCGCGCCTCGACCTCGGTGGTGCCGAACAGCAGGCGGCAGGCGAGGCCGCTCGGCAGGGCGGCCTCCGCGCTCGCGGCGGCGGTGACAGCGACGTCGAGCCAGCGGGTGGGGACCAGAAGGTCGGGCAGGCTCAGGGCCTGCCCCCGTGCGATCTCGTCGAGCCCGACGCCGCGCAGGGCCACCGCCGTGCGGCGGCCGGGCTCGGCCACCTCCACCGGGCGCCCGTGGATCTGCAGCCCGCGCACGACGCCCCGCCGCCCGCCGGGAACGATCTCGACCGTATCGCCCACCGTCAGCCGGCCCCGGCGCAGGGTGCCCGTGGCCACCGTGCCGAAGCCTGCGCGGGTGAACACCCGGTCCACCGGCAAGTAGGGGAAGCCGTCATCCGTGCCGCCATTGGCCTCGGCGAGGAGACCGAGGAGCGCCGCCGAGAGGGCGGGAATGCCGATTCCGGTGAGGGTCGAGGTGGCGATGACGGGGCCCACGTCGAGCCCGGCCCGCGCGGCGGCGGCGGCGATCTCGGCCGAGCGCGCGCGGATCGCCTCAGGCGTGGCGAGGTCGGCCTTGGTCAGGGCCAGCACGCCCCGGCGCACGCCGATCAGCCTCGCGATTTCCAGATGCTCGACGGTCTGGGGCTTGATGCCCTCGTTGGCGTCCACCGCCAGCAGCACCGCCCGCATCCCCGTCGCACCCGAGACCATGGCGCGCACGAAGCGCTCGTGCCCCGGAAGGTCGACGAGGTCGATCTCCCCCGCCTCGCCCGAAAGCAGGGCGAAGCCCGGCACGATGGAGACGCCCCTGGCCTGTTCTTCCTTCAGCCGGTCGGTCTCGATGCCGGTGAGCGCGCGCACGAGCGCGGTCTTGCCATGATCGACATGGCCGATGACGCCGACGAGGAGGGTCTTCAAGGCAGTCACGGAAAGTGCTCGATTGACGGGCCGACCGCATAACCGGCGTGGAGGAAACCCGCTCCATCGACCGTGAGGGGAAAGCGGGCGCAGTATGCGGATGGCGATACTAAGCAGAGCAATTGAATTGCAAGCGATTTAATGTCGCAAAATATTTTGTCTTTAAAATGGCGTCGCAGTGGGATCGGCCTTAGACGGCCGATAACAGCGGATCGCTTCGGCGCGTCAAGCGTAGGTGGCGGAGCCGAGCGGACGCTTTCGGCCAACCATGGTAGACGGGCCGCTCGGCCGGTCGAAGCACAATGTCGAGGTGGGTGACACATGAGTAAGGCGCAAGCAGGGACGGAGGAACCGCGCGAGGTCGAGCTGAAGCTCGAATGCGACGGCCCCGACCTCACGGCCTTGAGCACGCACCCGAACCTCAAGGACGTGGCCGCGTCCGAACCGAAGTTGCTCCGCACGCGCTACTACGACACCCCCGACCGGGCGCTCCGCCAGGCCGGCTTGACCCTGCGCATCCGCAGCGTGGAGGGGCGTCACGTCCAGACGGTGAAGGCGGGCGCGGGCCAGATCGGCCTGTTCGACCGGGCGGAATGGGAGACCGACGTTCCGGGCGACGCGCCCGAACCCTCCGCCTGGGCCGGCACCGCCGCCGAGCCGGTGCTGGAAAAGGCGGGAGCCGAGTTGCAGCCGCTCTTCACCTCGGTCGTCATGCGCCGGGTCCATTCAGTCGCGTTCGGCGAATCGACGATCGCCGTGACCCTCGATGACGGCCGCGTCGAGACCGGCGCCGGCGACGCGCTCCTGTGCGAACTGGAACTCGAGCTGGAACGGGGGCGGGTGGCCGACCTCTTCGCCTTCGCTCAGACGCTCGCCGAGACGGTGCCGCTGCGCCTCGGCGTGCTCTCGAAGAGCGCGCGGGGCTTTGCCGCCCTCGACCGCGAGGTGCCCTCCCCGGCCAAGGCCGAGCCGATCGAACTGTCGCCGGACGACGATGCCGGCACGGTGTTCCGCACCGTCGCGCGGTCTTGCCTGCGCCACCTGCGCATCAACGAGACCGCCTTCCTCCACGGTCCGCGCGACCCGAGCGCCCTGCACCAGATGCGCGTCGCCCTGCGGCGGCTGCGCTCGGCCCTGTCGCTGTTCGCCCCGCTGTTCGAGGCCGACCCCAAGGCGGTGGCGCTCGGCGACGAGATCAAGCGGGTGACGGAGCCCTTCGGCCACGCCCGCAACCTCGACGTGTTCATCCACGACACGCTGCCCGTGCTCGCCGAGCACAATCCCGACCATCCCGGCATCGCCGAGATCGGGCAGGGCGCGCACGAGGCGCGCGAGCACGCCTATGCCGCCGTGCAGGAGATCCTGACGAGCCCGCAATGGCGCGGCCTTCTCCTCGACATCGCCGGCTGGGTCGAGGCCGGCCCATGGAGCGAGCAGGATGCGGCGCGCCAGGACGGGCGCCACTTCGCCGCCGGCATCCTCGACAAGGCCCGCCGCCGGGTGAAGAAGCGCGGGAAGGGCCTTCGCCACCTCGATGCCCACACCCGCCACCGGGCGCGCATCTCAGCCAAGAAGCTGCGCTACGGCGCGGAGTTCTTCGCGGGACTGTTCCCCAAATCCAAGGCCCAGAAGCGCCAGAAGGCGTTCGGGGACGCGCTCTCCGATCTCCAGGATCATCTCGGCGCGCTCAACGACATCGAGACCGCGCGGACCCTGCCCCTCGACATCGCGAGCGAGGACGGCCCGGCCATGCCGGAGGTGGATGAGAAGCGGGTGAAGGACCTCCTCGACAAGGCGGCCGACGCGCGCACGGACCTTCTCGACGTGAAGCCGTTCTGGCGCTGAGCGGGCCGCACGAAAGCACCGGAACGGAAGCGGTCTGGGGAATACCGCACGCCGTTCCGGCGCTGACGCGACGAGGGCGGACCCAACCGGGGTTGAGGGAAGGATCCGCCCTGTCAGTCGCGCGAGGGGGGAAGCGCGACCTTCCTTAACCATGCGCCCGGCATGTTGCCGGTCCATGTCTGACTGAGCCCCGATACAATTTCCCGGCGAGAAATCTACCGAAGAAGCGGGGTCGCCTTGCGGGCCATGCAGGCGTCGCAGGGCTGACAGCCCGGCCGCTTGCCGTCATGCTCCGCCCGCCCCGATCACGAGGACCCGGAATGAGCGAGAGCAGCCCCAGCAGCACCCACAACCTGCGCTCCGACGGCTCGCGCCTCTGGGCGACGATCCACGAGACCGCGCAATTCGGCGGAACGCCGAAGGGCGGCATCAACCGGCTCACCCTCTCGGCCGAGGACGGCGCGGTGCGCGACTGGTTCCGCGAGGCCTGCGAGGCGGCGGGGCTGAGCGTGAGCGTCGATGCGCTCGGCACGCAATACGCCCTGCGACCGGGCAAGGACATGAGCCTGCCGCCCATCGCCTTCGGCTCCCACCTCGATACGCAGCCGACCGGCGGCAAGTTCGACGGCGTGCTCGGCGTCCTCGCGGGCCTGGAAGTGATGCGCACCCTGGCCGATGCGGGGATCGAGACGCGGGCGCCGCTGCTGCTGGTGAACTGGACCAACGAGGAGGGCTCGCGCTTCGCGCCTGCGATGATGGCCTCGGCCGCCTATGCGGGCGAATTCACCACCGACGAGATCCTGGCCAAGACCGACGCCGCCGGCACGAGCGTGGCGCAGGCCCTCGACGCCATCGGCTATCGCGGCGGTGAGGCGGTGGGCGAGCGGACCATCGGCGCCTTCGTGGAACTGCACATCGAGCAGGGGCCGATCCTGGAGGCCGAGGGCAAGACCATCGGCGTCGTGGAGGGCGGCCAGGGCATCGCGTGGTTCGACGGCACGGTGGAGGGCTTCGAGAGCCATGCCGGCACGACGCCGATGCCCCGCCGCCGGGACGCCCTGCTCGGCCTGTCCGAATTCGCCCTCGCGGCGGAGCGCATCGCCCTGGCCCATGGGCCGAGCGCGGTGGCGACCATCGGCGAGACCACCATCCTCGCGCCCTCGCGCAACGTCGTGCCGGGCGGCGTCGCCTTCACCGTCGACACCCGCGATCCGCGCGCGGAAACCCTCGACGCCATGGAGACGGAGCTGCGCGCGGCGGCGTCCGAGATCGGCGAACGGCGGCACCTGTCGATCGGGCTGGAACGGATCTGGCGCAAGGAGCCGATCCCGTTCGACCCCCGCCTCGTCGCCGCCGTGGACGCGGCGGCGGAAGGGCTCGGCCTGCCCCGCCGCCGAATCATCTCCGGCGCGGGCCACGACGCCTGCAACCTCGCCGCGAAAGTGCCCGCCGCGATGATCTTCGTGCCGTGCAAGGACGGGGTGAGCCACAACGAATCCGAATCGGCGACGCAAGAGCATTGCGCGGCCGGCGCGGATGTTCTGTTGCAGACGGTGCTGAGGCTGGCCGGCTGATCCTCCCGCCCTCGCGGGCGCTGAGCCCCTTTTCGTCCCACCCGGCTGTGCGGAGCCGAAAAATCCCGTACAGGACGCTCCCATGACCGCACGCGCCTATCGCGACGCCAGGGGCCGGCCGCTCATTGCGGTGACGGGCCTCGGCCTCGTTTCCTCCCTCGGCCGGGGCCAGGCCGACACCTGGGCCGCCCTCACCGAGGGCCGCTCCGGGATCCGCGAGATCGCCCGCTTCCCCACGGACGGGCTGCGCACGCGGATCGCCGGCACCGTCGACTTCCTCGACACCGACCCGCTCGTAGCCCCGCTCCTGTCGGAGCGCTTCGCCGCCGTGGCGGCCGAGGAGGCGCTGGAGCAGGCGAGCCTCGGCCCCAAGGGCGACTTTCCCGGGCCGCTGTTCATCGCCGTGCCGCCCGTCGAGATGGAATGGCCCCAGCGCCGCGCCATCGCGGAGGCCGCCGGCGGCAACGAGGCGGTCGACTATGCCGGCATGCTCCGGGCAGTCGCCACCGGCCGGTTCGATGCGTGGCACGACCTGTTCCTGTTCGGCACCGTGGCCGACCGGATCGCCGAGCGGTTCGGCACGCGCGGCTCGCCGATCTCCCTCTCCACCGCCTGCTCCTCCGGCGCCACCGCGATCCAGCTCGGCGTCGAGGCGATCCGCCGGGGCGAGGCGACAGCCGCCCTGTGCATCGGCACGGACGGCTCGGTGAATCCCGAATCGCTGATTCGCTTCTCGCTGCTCTCCGCCCTCTCGACGCGCAACGACGTGCCCGAGGAGGCCTCCCGCCCCTTCTCCAAGGACCGGGACGGCTTCGTGATGGGCGAGGGCGCCGCCGCCCTGGTGCTGGAGGATGCCGCCGCCGCCGTCGCGCGGGGCGCGACGATTCTCGGCTACGTGCTCGGCTGCGGCGAGAAGGGCGACGGTTTCCACCGCACCCGCTCCAGCCCGGACGGCGCGCCGATCCTCGCCGCGATCCGCGCGAGCCTCGACGATGCCGGCCTCGCGCCGGAGGCCATCGACACGGTGAACGCCCACGGCACTTCCACGCCGGAGAACGACCGGATGGAGGCGATGGGGATCGCCGCCGTGTTCGGCGAACGCGCCGCGACCCTGCCCGTCACCTCGAACAAGTCGATGATCGGCCACACGCTGACCGCCGCCGGGGCGATCGAGGCGGCGGCCTCGCTGCTCTCGATCCGCCACGGGCGGATCCCGCCGACGATCAACTACCGCAACCCCGACCCGGCGCTCGGCCTCGACATCGTGGGCGAGGCGCGGGACATGCCCGTGCGCACCGTCCTGTCGAACTCCTTCGGCTTCGGCGGCCAGAACACCTGCCTCGTGCTCGCGGCAGAGCCCGCATGAGCATGGACTCTGAGAAGCGCGTCCTCGTCACCGGGGGCGGCAGCGGGCTCGGCGCGGCCATCGTGCGCACGCTCGCGGGGGCGGGCTACGCCGTCGACTTCACCTATCGCGCCTCGGGCGAGGCGGCCTCGGCGCTGGCTTCCGAACTGAACGAGGCCCATCCCCGCCTCGGCATCCGCGCCTACGCCCTCGACCTCGCGGACCGGGCGGCCCTCGACGCGTTCTGCGAGACGGCCGAGGAGATCGGCTATCACGGGTTCGTCCACAATGCCGGCCAGTCGAGCGACGGGCTCGCCGCCATGCTCGACCAGGACAAGGCCGAGGCGGCGATGCAGGTGAACTTCTTCTCGCTCACCCGCCTCGCGAAATCCCTCGTGCGGGGCATGACCCGCGCCCGCGCGGGGCGGATCGTCGCCATCGGCTCGGTGGCGGCGCTGCGCGCCAATGCCGGCAACGCGGCCTATGCCGCCACCAAGGGCGCGCTCATCGCCTATTGCCGGACGCTGGCCATCGAGACCGCCAAGCGCGGCGTGACGGTGAACGTCATCGCCCCCGGCTTCATCGACACGGCGATGCTGGCCCCCTACGCCGCCCACCGCGCCGGCATGGAGCGCCAGATCCCCGCCGGCCGCTTCGCCAAGCCGGAGGAGGTTGCGGCGCTGGCGACCTTCCTGATGGGCGAGGGCGCGGGCTACATCACCGGGACCGTGTTGCCCGTCGATGGCGGCTTGACCGCGATGATGGGCATCCACCGCTCCTGACTCTCCTGCGACCTTGCCGATGCGCCCCTTCGCCGCCCTGCTCCTCGCGCTCCTGCCCCTCGGCGTCGGTGCGGCCCATGCCGACCCGGAACCGTACCGCGTCACCGGCCTCGCCCCCGGCGAGCCGCTGAGCATCCGCGCCGAGCCCGATGCCGCCGCCGAGGTGGTGGGCGAGATCCGCCAGCGCGCCCTGGTCTTCGGATGCACCAACGACACGCCGAGCCGCACCACATGGTGCCGCGTCCGCGTCGGCCGCACGGTGGGCTGGGCAAGGCGGCGGTATCTCTCGCCGGAATGAGCCGGGATGCCGTGTGCGCGGTGCTGTGCTAACTGCCTCCGCCGTCATTGCGAGCGCAGCAAAGCAATCCAGAGCGGCGGGACGCCTCAAGACGTGGCGCATCCCTGGATTGCTTCGCTGCGCTCGCAATGACGGGTAGAGCGGGGCAAGCCTCGTGCGATCCGATCCACACCAGCGAATAGGCCCATGCGAGCCCTGCAACTCTTCGGTGACCGCGACCTGCGCCTGACCGAGGTCGAGCCGCCGCCGCCTCCCGGACCCGGCGAGGTGCGGCTGCGCATCCGCGCGGTGGGGCTCAACTTCATCGACGTGTGGGGCTTTCGCGGCATGGCCTTCGCCAAGCGCAAGATGCCCCTCATCGTCGGCGCCGAGGCGTCGGGCGAGGTCGAATCCGTCGGCGAGGGCGTCACCGGCCTCGCGGTCGGCACCCGCGTCGTGCCCTACGGCGCGCTGACCTGCGGGCATTGCCGCGCCTGCCGGGAAGGCCGCGACAACCTCTGCGAGGAGGTCGGCGGCGTGATGGGCTTCCACATCGACGGCTTCGCCCGCGAACTCGTCACCCTGCCCGCCCGCCTCGTGGTGCCGGTGCCGGACGGTGTCGAGGATGCCGAGGCGGCCTGCGCCGGTATCGCCTTCGGCACGGTGCAGCACATGCTGTTCGACAACGCCAAGCTGGAGCCGGGCGAGAGCGTCCTCGTCCATGCGGGTGGATCGGGGATCGGCACGGCGGCGATCCGCATGGCCAAGGCCATCGGCTGCACCGTCTACACGACGGTCGGCGACGACGAGAAGGGCGCCAAGGCCGCCGAACTCGGGGCCGATTATGTGATCAACTATCGCACCGAGCGGTTCGAGGGCGAGGTGCGCCGCCTGACCAAGCGCAAGGGCGTGGACGTGGTGTTCGAGCATGTCGGCGCCGATACGTGGAACGGCTCGCTGCTCTGCCTGAAGCGCGGCGGGCGGCTCGTCACCTGCGGCTCCACCTCCGGCCCGACCACGACCATGAACCTGATGCAGTTGTTCCAGCAGCAATACCGCATCACCGGCTCGTTCGGCTGCACGCTGGCCAACATCGCCCAGTCCCTCGACAAGATGGCGCAGGGCATCCGGCCGGTGGTCGATACGGTCTACCCGATGGCGGACTTTACGCAGGGCCTCGAACGGCTCGAATCCCGCAAGGTGTTCGGCAAGATTCTCGTCGCGCTCTGATAAGTCTAAGCGCGTTGTTCGCACCGCAACGCGAAACATGATCTAAGGGCGCGCCTTCGCTCCGGAACCCGACTCCTTTGCTGCGCCTCGCCCTCATCCTGAAGCGGTCCTATCCGCGACTTGCCGGCTTCGCCAGCATCCCGCTCATCCGCCTGATCTTCGCCCTGGCCCGCCTGCTCGGGCCGGAGCGGGCGGCCGCCTTCGGGGGCGGGCTGCTGCGGACGATCGGGCCATTGCTCCCGGCGCACCGGACGGCGCTCGCCAACATCCGGGCCGCCTTCCCCGGCCTGCCGGAGGCGGAGGTGCGGGCCATCGCCCTCTCGGCCTGGGACAATCTCGGCCGGACGGGGGCGGAATACGCCCATCTCGACACGCTGCTCGACTACGACCCCGAAGCGACCGGGCCGCTGCGCAGCGAGGTCGAGGGCATCGAGCACTTCTTCGCCCTGCGCGACGACGGGCAGCCCGGCCTGATCTTCTCGGCCCACCTCGCCAACTGGGAATTGCCGGCGATCTGCGCGGCAAAGTTCGGCCTGGAGGCGACCGCCGTGTTCCGCCCGCCGAACAACCCCGCCGCCAAGCGGCTGGTGGAGGAGGTCCGCCGCAGCACGATGGGCGGGCTCGCCGCCTCCGGCCCCGGCTCGGCCTTCGCCATGCAGGGCGTGGTGGAGCGGGGCGGCCATCTCGGTCAGCTCGTCGACCAGCATTTCACCCGCGGCGTGGTGGTGAGTTTCTTCGGCCGCCCCTGCCTCGTGAACCCGCTGCTCGCCAAGCTCGCCCGCCACTACGAATGCCCCGTCCACGGGGCGCGGGTGGTGCGATTGCCCGGCGAGCGGTTCCGCCTGGAACTCACCCCGCCCCTGGACCTGCCCCGCGACGCCGAGGGAGCCATCGACGTGCCGGGCGCGATGCAGGCGATGACCGACGTGATCGAGGGCTGGGTGCGCGAGAACCCCGGCCAGTGGCTGTGGATGCACCGCCGCTGGCGGCCGGACATGTTGCCGAAGACCGCGCCGCGCAAGGCAGCCGCGACTCAAGGCAACGTGACTTCCCAGGCCGAGACGACCGCGCTCTGATCGCATGGCATGAGGCATGCCCACGCCCGCACCTTTTCCCTCGGCCGCCGCGCGGTTCCGCTTGCGCTGGCGGGGCTGAGCTGCGGCCTCACCGGCGCGGCGGCGCGGGCCGAGCCGGTTGCGGCGGTGGTCGAGATGTTCACCGCCCAGGGCTGCGCCGCCTGCCGCACCGCCGACCCGGTGATGCGTGAGCTCGCGCGCAAGCCCGGCATCCTCGCCCTGACCCTGCCCGTCACCTACTGGGATTATCTCGGCTGGCACGACACCCTCGGCCTGCGCGCCCTCACGGAGCGCCAGCGCGCCTATGCCCGCGCCAGGGGCGGGCGGCAGGTGGTGACGCCGCAGGCCATCGTGGATGGGGGCCAGACCGCCATCGGCTCGAACCGCGTGGCCCTCGAGCGGCTGTTGCAGGAAGCGGCCCGGACGGCGCCCCTCTCCGTGCCGATGAGCGCGGAGGTGCAGGACAGCCGGATCGTCGTGGAGGTCGGCGCCCGCCCCTCCCCCAAGGAGCCGAAACCCGACACGAGGGACGAGGTGTGGCTGGTGCCGCTGCTGAAGGCGCGGGACACCACGATCGAAACCGGTGAGAATCGCGGCCGGGTCGCGTCCTACGTGAACGTCGTGCGCGGCCTTCAGCGCCTCGGCACCTGGACCGGGCAACCCGCCCGGTTCGAGGCGCCCCTCTCCGCCGCCGCGATCCCCGGCGCGGATGGCTGGGTGGTGCTGCTGCAGCATTCCCGCGAGGGGCGCCCGGGGCGCATCCTCGGCGCAGCGAAGGGGCCGGGGCTCTGAGGCGAAGCCGCCGCTCTGTTGCATTGCAGCACGCGCCCGTCTAACAAGGCGGCATTCGCTAGGACCCGGTGCAAGCCCGGGTGGCTCTTCCGGCCGCCGATCCGCCGGACCACGCATTCGAGACTTAAGCCGGCCATCGCGGCGGTCTCCCTGCGGTTCTCCTCATGACATCTTCCTCCACCACCGCCCCTGCGGCGGGACTCGGCGCGCGCCTGCGTGACGCCCGCGTCGAAATCCTCTCCGGCCTCGTCGTCGCCCTCGCGCTCATCCCGGAGGCCATCGGCTTCTCGGTGATCGCGGGTGTCGATCCGAAGGTCGGCCTCTACGCCTCCGTGGTGATCGCCTGCACCATCGCCTTCACCGGCGGGCGCCCGGCGATGATTTCGGCCGCCACCGCCGCCACCGCCGTGGTGATGACCGATCTCGTCCGCGACCACGGCGTGCAATACCTCTTCGCCGCGACCATCCTGATGGGCGTCATCCAGATCGCGGCGGGCTTCCTGAAGCTCGGGCGGCTGATGCGCTTCGTGTCGCAATCGGTGATGACCGGCTTCGTCAACGCCCTGGCGATCCTGATCTTCATGGCGCAGCTGCCGGAACTGACCGGCGTGAGCCTGGCGACCTACGGGCTCGTCGCCCTGGGGCTCGCGATCATCTACGGCCTGCCCCTCATCACCCGCGCCGTGCCCTCGCCGCTGGTGGCGATCGCGGTGCTCACCGCCCTGACGGCGTGGCTGCATCTCGACGTGCGCACGGTCGCCCATCTCGGCGCCCTGCCCTCGTCCCTGCCGAGCTTTGCCCTGCCGCAGGTGCCCTTCACCCTCGACACCCTGCGCATCCTCCTGCCCTACGCGGCGACGCTGGCGGCGGTGGGCCTGCTGGAAAGCCTGCTCACGGCTCAGATCGTCGATGACATGACCGACACGGGCAGCGACAAGAACCGGGAATGCCACGGCCAGGGGCTCGCCAACATCGCCTCGGCGCTGTTCGGCGGCATGGGCGGCTGCGCGATGATCGGCCAGTCGGTCATCAACGTGTCGTCGGGCGCCCGGCGGCGGTTCTCGACCTTCGTGGCCGGGGCCTTCCTGCTCCTCCTCCTCGTCGCGCTTCAGAGCCTGCTGGCGGTGGTGCCGGTGGCGGCGCTGACGGCGGTGATGATCATGGTGTCGCTCAACACCTTCTCCTGGCGCTCCCTGGCCCGGCTGCGGACCAACCCCCTACCCTCCTCCGTGGTGATGCTCGCCACCGTGGCGGTGGTGGTGGCGACCCGTGACCTCGCCATCGGCGTGCTCGTCGGCGTGCTGCTCTCCGGCGTGTTCTTTGCCGGCAAGGTCGCCCGCCTCAGCCGCATCGATTCGGCCCTGTCGCCGGACGGGACGACCCGGACCTACACCGTGACCGGCCAGGTATTCTTCGCCTCGGCGAGCACCTTCGCGGAGTCCATCGACCTGCTGGAGCCGGTGGAGCGCCTCGTGATCGATGTCGGGGCCGCGCATTTCTGGGACATCTCGGCGGTGGGCGCCCTCGACAGGGTGGTGCTGAAGGCCCGCGAGCGCGGCCGGAGCGTCGAGGTGCGCGGCCTCAACGCCGCGAGCGCGACCCTGGTCGAGCGCTTCGGCACCCACGACAAGCCGGGCGCGGCGCCGCTCGCGCATCACTGAACGGCCCGCGTGCCACCGCGCCCCCTTGCGCCGCGCCGGCCGGGACCCCATTCCCGGCTGACCGGCACAGGGGTCGGGGATCAGGGAAGAGCCAGGCGGTGACGACGTTTTCTCCGCGCGAGATCGTGTCCGAACTCGATCGTTTCATCGTCGGGCAGAACGAGGCCAAGCGGGCGGTGGCCATTGCGCTCCGCAACCGGTGGCGGCGCCAGCAGCTCACCGGGCCGCTGCGCGAGGAGGTGGCGCCCAAGAACATCCTGATGATCGGGCCGACCGGCTGCGGCAAGACCGAGATCGCGAGGCGCCTCGCCAAGCTCGCCAACGCCCCCTTCCTGAAGGTCGAGGCCACGAAGTTCACCGAGGTCGGCTATGTCGGCCGCGACGTCGAGCAGATCGTGCGCGACCTCGTGGAGGTCTCCATCGGCCTCACCCGCCAGACCAAGCGCGAGGCGGTGAAGGCCAAGGCGGAGGCCGCCGCCGAGAACCGCATCCTCGACGCCCTCGTCGGCCCCACCGCCAGCCAGGCCACCCGCGACAGCTTCCGCAAGAAGCTGCGCAACAGCGAAATGGACGACAAGGAGGTCGAGATCGAACTCGCCGCCGGGGCGCCGTCCGGGCTGCCGATGTTCGAGATCCCCGGCGTGCCGGGCGCCTCCATGGGCGCCATCAACATCGGCGACATGCTGGGCAAGGCGCTCTCCGGCCAGCGGGGCAAGCCGCGCCGCATCACCGTGCGCGACGCCTACGCGCCCCTGCTCGCCGAGGAATCCGACAAGCTCGTTGACGACGAGGCCCTGACCCGCGAGGCGATCCGCGAGGTCGAGGACAACGGCATCGTCTTCCTCGACGAGATCGACAAGATCTGCGCCCGCGAGGGCCGCTCCGGCGCCGACGTCTCCCGCGAGGGCGTGCAGCGCGACCTGCTGCCGCTGATCGAGGGCACCACGGTCGCCACCAAGCACGGGCCGGTGAAGACCGACCACGTGCTGTTCATCGCCAGCGGCGCCTTCCACGTCTCGAAGCCGTCCGATCTCCTGCCGGAGTTGCAGGGCCGACTGCCGATCCGGGTGGAGTTGCAGCCCCTGACGGTGGACGATTTCAAGCAGATCCTCACCGCCACCGAGGCGAGCCTGATCAAGCAGACCCTCGCCCTGATGGCGACGGAGGGCGTGACCCTCGACTTCACCGACGATTCCATCGACGCCCTGGCGCGGGTCGCCGTGGAGGTGAACGGCTCGGTCGAGAACATCGGCGCGCGCCGGCTCCAGACGGTGCTGGAGCGGGTGCTGGACGAAATCTCGTTCACCGCCACCGACCGCTCCGGGGAGACGGTGAGGATCGACGCGGCCTATGTCCGCGAGCGGGTCGAGAACCTCGCCGCCAACGCGGACCTTAGCCGGTTCATCCTGTAGGGGCGCGGCGGCGCAGGCGCCGCTTCTCCTCGTCGCGGCCATGGGCTTCTGTGGCGAAGAGCATCGTGCCCGCTGCGAGCCCCAGGGCCGCGGCGATGCCGACCTTCAGCCATTTCGGATCGGCCGCCGTGACGTGGGAGGACGAGCGCGAATCGAACCGGCCATGGGCGCCGGGATCGGTGTCGACGGGCTCGTAGAGGTTGTCGGGGCGGTTCTTCGAAGCCTGCACGCTGGTCATCTCCCCACGGTAGCCGGTTCGGGCGAGGTAGCCGTCGATCCAGCCCGGGACGATCATGTTGCCGATGATCGCCTTCCAGGCCGATCCGCCGATCCAGAGTTCGCGCGGCGCCTCGTGGGCCGCGCGATAGACGTGGCGGGCGATGGCCTCGGGCTGGTAGATCGGCGGGACGGGTTCGAGCTTGCGCGGCAGGCGCGAGCGCGCCCAATCGAATTGCGGCGTGTTCACCGCCGGCAATTGCACCATCGTCAGGCGCACCCGGCTGCCGTCGTGCAGCAGCTCCGAGCGCAGGGAATCGACGAAGCCGCGCACCGCCGCCTTGGCCGCGCAATAGGTCGCCTGGAGGGGAATCGAGCGGTAGGCGAGCGCCGAGCCGATATGGACGATGGTGCCCCGGTCCGCCGGCACCATGTGCCGGAGGGCGGCGAGGGTGCCGTGGACCTGGCCGAGATAGGTCACGTCGGTGACGCGCTGGAACTCCTCCGGACGCGTCTCCTGCACCGGCGCGTAGACCGTCACCATCGCGTTGTTGACCCACACGTCGATGCCGCCGCAGGCCTTGGCCACGGCATCGGCCACCTCCTGCATGGCCTGCGCGTCGGCGACGTCGGCGGCGAAGGCGATGGGGTTGCCGCCCAGGCGCCGCACGTCGTGGATCGTCGCCGCCAGCCCGACCTCGCCCCGCGCCACGAGGCCGACATTCCAGCCGTGCCGGGCGAATTCGCAGGCGATGGCGCGGCCGACGCCGGCACTGGCGCCGGCGACCACGACGGTTCGGCGTTTGGATGAAGGGGTGGGCATCGCGGCTCCGGAAAAGGATGATCCGCCCCCCAACGCCTGCGGGGATCGATCTTTCCCCAGCCTGCGCGAGGAATGTGCGCGTTGCCTCCCGCGAGCCCGGCGGCCTATAAAAACCGCAGTTCCGTCAGCGGCCTTGGGGGCTGGTCCTCCCGCGCCGCGCTACTCGCAAGTCCGAAGGCACATGGCCGGTCATTCCCAGTTCAAGAACATCATGCACCGCAAGGGCCGCGTCGATGCGGTCCGGTCCAAGATCTTCGGCAAGCTCGCCCGAGAGATCACCGTGGCGGCCAAGCTCGGCACGCCGGACCCGGCGATGAATCCGCGCCTGCGCGCCGCCGTGCTCGCCGCCCGCGCCGAGAACATGCCGAAGGACAACATCGAGCGCGCCATCAAGAAGGCGACCGGGGCCGACAGCGAGAACTACGAGGACATCCGCTACGAGGGCTACGGCCCCGGCGGCGCCGCGCTGATCGTCGAGGCGCAGACAGACAACCGCAACCGCACCGCCAGCGACGTGCGCTCGGCCTTCACCAAATCCGGCGGGAGCCTCGCCGAGACCGGCGCCGTGGCCTTCATGTTCGACCGGGTGGGTGTGATCGCCTACCCCGCGAGCGTCGCCGACGCCGATACGATGCTGGAAGCGGCCATCGAGGCCGGCGCCGACGACGTGTCCTCCGGCGAGGAGGGCCACGAGATCATCTGCGCGCAGGATTCCTACGGCGAGGTCGCCAAGGCGCTCGAGGCCAAGTTCGGCGATCCGACCCGCACGGGCCTGATCTGGAAGGCGCAGAACACCATCGACGTGGACGACGAGACCGGCGAGAAGCTGATCCGCCTCGTGGAGGTGATCGAGGACCAGGACGACGTGCAGAACGTGTACGTCAACTTCGCCCTGTCCCCGGCGCTGATGGCCAAGCTCGAAGCCTGATCCATCCGTCGAATTGCGGAGCAAGGTGCGGGATGCCGAGGCACGGGGGCCGGCGCACCATGGCGGCAACCCTCCACGGAGCCCGCCCCATGCAGCCGACCCTTCTTCCCGACGACGAGGATGAACGCTGGGAGGCCCTTCTCGCCCGCGACGCGGGGTCCGATGGGCGCTTCGTCTACGCGGTGCGCACCACGGGCGTGTATTGCCGCCCGAGCTGCGCCGCCCGCACCCCGCGCCGCGAGAACGTCACCTTCCACGCGACCCCCGAGGCGGCGCGGGCGGCGGGCTTTCGTGCCTGCCTGCGCTGCCGGCCCGACGATCCGCCCCCGGCCGAGCGCCGCCGCGAGGCCATCGCCCGCGCCTGCCGGCTGATCGAGACCGCCGAGACGCCCCCCGCCTTGGCCGATCTCGCCCGGGCGGCGGGGATGAGCGCCTTCCATTTCCACCGGGTGTTCCGCGCGGCGACGGGCGTGACACCCGCCGCCTTCGCCCGCGCCCGCCGGGCCGCCCGCCTGGAAGAGGCTTTGGCGACCGCGCCGACCGTCACCGGGGCAATCTATGACGCCGGCTACGGGGCATCGAGCCGCTTCTATGCCGAGGCCGGTGAACGCCTCGGCATGGCCCCCTCGCGCTACCGCAAGGGCGGCGCCGGGGCGCGGATCCGGTTCGGGGTCGGCGCGTGCAGCCTCGGGGCGGTGCTCGTGGCGGCGACGGAGCGGGGGATCTGCGCGATCCTGCTCGGCGACGATCCCGACGCCCTGGTCCGCGACCTTCAGGACCGCTTCCCCGCCGCCGAGCTGATCGGGGGCGACGCGGCGTTCGAGGAGTGGATGGCGCGGGCCATCGGCCTCGTGGAGGCGCCCGCCACGGCGCCTGCTCTGCCCCTCGATATCGGCGGAACGGCCTTCCAGCAGCGGGTCTGGGAGGCTTTGCGGGCGATCCCGGCGGGGACTACGGCGACCTATGCCGACGTCGCCCGCGCCATCGGTGCGCCGGGATCGTCGCGGGCGGTGGCGCTGGCCTGCGGCGCCAACGCCATCGCGGTGGCGATCCCCTGCCACCGGGTGGTGCGCTCGGACGGCGCCCTTTCCGGCTACCGCTGGGGCGTCGCCCGCAAGCGCGACCTCCTCACCCGCGAGGGTGTGCCGTAGGCCCGACCGTCATCGCGAGCGAAGCGAAGCGGCCCAGGGCAGCGGGACATCTCCGAAGGTCGCGCAACTGGATTGCTTCGCTCCGCTCGCAATGACGAGGGGTCAACGGCGTGGGCCCGGTCCACCGGGACCGCCGAAGCCGCCGCCCGGCCCGCCGAACCCACCGGGGGGCGCCCCGCCGGGCATCCCACCGGGAGGCGCCCCGCCGGGGGGCGCTCCACCCGGCATCCCGCCCGGTCGGCCGAAGCCGTCGCCGCGTCCGGGGCCGCCCAGGCCGGGGATGTCCCCCGAGCCGGGGCGGGTGTCGATGGCGGGGCCGCGCGGCTCGAACCCGCCGAAGCGCCCGCCGGTCTCCGGCCCGAACCGACCCGGCCCGTCCTCGGGCAGGACGCGCATGTCGAGGCGGTCGCGCTCGCGCTCGAAGCGGGGGGTCTGCGGCTCCTGCGGCTGCGGCGCGAGGCGTCCGTCGGCGCGCAGGCGCTCCACCGTCAGGCCGCCATCCGGGGCGACGCTCGCCGTCAGCACGGCCCGCACGCTGCCCTGGCGCGGGACCGCCCCGTTGGGCCGCCCCCCGACGGCGAGGCCGGAGCCCAGGGCGAGGCCCGACCCGGCGCGGCCGATATAGGCCTCGATGGAGACCTGTTTCAGACCCGGCGGGAACGGTGTGCCGTTGAGGGCGGCCATGGTCACGCGCATCGTGCCCGCCTCGGCCCTGCCGGTGACGAGGGCACGCTTGCCGGGTACGAGGGCGTCTGCCCCCTGGAGCCGCAGGCCGCCGATGGCGAGCCCGCCCTTGTCCCGGCGGACCGGGCCGGCGACGCGATCCGGGCCTGTGCTGCGCGGCTCGACGAGGCTCGCGACGATCACCCCATCCGGCCGGCGCAGGCCGCTCACCGCGACGCGGGTGCCGTGCGTCCACTCGCCCGCGAGCCCCTCCGTCACCACCCGCTGCCCGAGCACCACGAGGCGGCCGGGTGACACGAACTCCACCGGGCCGACCACCTCGCTGGTGACATCGATGCGCTGCGTCGCGAGACCGCCCTCGCCGGGGCGGGCCACCACATGCACCACCTGCCCGATCTTCAGCGCCTCGGCGGTGGCGGGCTCGTCGTCGATCCGCACGGCCACGTCCTTCGGGAAGGCGATGCGCAGGTCGTTGACGATGATCGAGCCGAAGCGGCGGATCGTGCCGATTACCCCCGTGCCGCCGATGCCCCGGTCGCCGCCGCCCAGCGGTGGCTCGGCGGGCGCGGGGTCCGGCCGGGCGCCGGTTCCGCCGATGCCCTGGTCGCGCGGGGCCTCCTGCGGATGCGCGCCGAAGGGCATCAGTCCGGCCGCGCCGGCGAGCAGGTGCAGAACGAGCCGGCGGTGCGGGCGAAGGGCCACGGTGCGGTCCCTCAGCCCTTGTCCGCGCGCTCTGCGGCGGCGCCGGGCACCCGGCCCTCCGCCTCGCGATAGACGTAGAGGCCGAAATTCCAGCGATGCGTCCCGCCGGCATCGTCGCGGCACGCGGCATGGGCCTCGCGGTTTGCCTGGGTCAACGCCTCCATGGCGAGCTCCCGTGCCCGCGCTTCGAGCTTGCCCGCCAGTTCCTCCGACAACCCGTCGTAATGGACCGCGCGCTCCAGGAAGCGCGGGCTGGGGCTCAGGATGTTCTCCGCCGCCGCCGCGAGATGGTCGTGCAGGTTGCGCCCGAAATAATAGAGCTGCGCCTCCGCGTCGCCGTCGGCGCGGGGCAGGTAGGCGGCCTCGGCGAGGACGATCCGGTCCTGTGCGTCGGCGAAGGCCAGCCCCCGGTCGAGCCATTCATCGAGCACCGCGCGGGGGCGGACGTCCCGCGTCACCCCGGCGACGAGAGTCTCGAAGGAGGGCTTGCCGGGCTCGGCATTGCGCGGCAGCGGCAGCGGCTGGCCCTTCGCGTCGGCGAAGGCCGGATCGGCGAGCCAGCGCGCCACGATCCGCCCGGTGCGCGAAACGGTGGCCGGCACCGCGCTCACGGGTGCCCCGGCCCCGCGCAGGCGGCGCACTTCCTTCCGGTGGATGCCGGTGAGCAGCGAGACCCGGCTGTCCGTCTGCTCCTTGCCGGGCAGGACGAAGTCGTACTCCGCGACGTTCACGTAGAGTTCCCGCAACAGATCGGTGAGCGCCGGGAAAGTGATGCCCCTCGCCACGAGGAGGCGGATCAACGGACGCAGCAAACGCGCCAGCGGCGCGTGAAGCCCTCCCCCCTCCGGCGGCGTATCGCGATTGTCGGACATGACCTGTCCTTAGCTGTCCAGTGCCGTGGGAGACAATCCCACGGAGTACGCATCCGCACAGGAAGCTGAGCTTTCCCGATTGACGTGGGATTTTTGCACACGTACTTTTCTCACGTGGTCAAATTTCCCACACACAGAGGGAGCGGCGCGAGTACGATGACGATCAGCCAACGCAGTCTCGTCGCGACAGCCACGCCTCCCATGGTCCTTCCCTCGGCCGGCGCAGCCCGGTGCCGCCGAGACAACCCCCTCCCGCGGCTCGGACGCCTCGCCTGGCTCCTCGCCGCGTTCTCGCTGCCCGTCCTCGGACTCAGCGTCGCCGATCTGGTCCATCGCGGCGTCGAACCGGGGGCGACGCAGGTCGCCGCCCCGCCCTCCCCCTCAGGCGGGGTTGCGGCTCCATCGGACGCCATTCCGGCCATCCGGCTCGGGATGGCGTCCCCCTACGGCCTGCGCCGGGCCCTTCGCGGATGACCCCTCTCATCACCCCCGGAAGGCAGAGCCCGGAGGCCTGCGGCGGCGCCCAGGTCCTCGACCTCGCGCTCTGCCTCATCCTCGCGGTCGCCGTCACCGGCCTGCTGGTCCTCGCGCTCTGAGACAGCGGCCGGACCCGGCCCGCTTCGCCCATCGAGGCTTCTCCATGCGTTTCATGCTCAAGGCCGCGCTCTCCGGAGCGGCGGCGATGTCCTTGGCCGTCGCCGCGCAGGCGGCCGACCTGCCCCGGCAGGCCCCTCCGCCCCCGCCGCCAGCCCTGCCGGTCTTCACCTGGACCGGCTTCTATGCCGGCGTGAATGCCGGCTACGGCTTCTCCACGGGAAGCGGCGGCTTCACCGATCCGACCTACGGCGCCGTGACAGGCGGCGGGCGCTCGGGCGGCTTCGCCGGTGGCGGACAGGTCGGCTACAATTACCAATTCACTCCGGGCTCGGGCTTCGTGATCGGCGTCGAGACGGACATCCAGGGCGCGGCCTTCGGCAAGGCCGATGCGGCCTATATCGGCGGCACGCCCTATTACAGCATCCGCCCGAGCCTCGATTATTTCGGGACGGTGCGCGGCCGGGTCGGCTACGCCTTCGACCGGGTTCTGATCTACGGCACGGGCGGCTTCGCCTATGGCGGCGGATCCCTGCCCTCGTCGGCCTCGGCCTATCCCTATAGCCTCCCCGGCACGACGCGCACCGGTTACGCGGTCGGCGGCGGCGTGGAATACGCGTTCACGCAAAAGCTTTCGGCGAAGGTCGAGGCGCTCTACATGCATCTCGGGCGCGGCTTCAGCGGCGCAACCTCTTACGATGCTTCGGTCCCGGCCTATTACGGCCCCGGAAAGTCCGATGCCGGCTTTGCATTGGTCCGCGCCGGGCTGAACTACAGGTTCTAACTGTCACGCTACGCACTCCGACGCGAAAATCCGTCAGACAACTCATTTCGCCGGCTCCACTACTGCCGGCGAAGTGCGTTTTATCGCATCTCACGTTTGCAAAGTTTGTGGAATAGTCGGTTAGCCGACCGACCATCGTTGCCGCTGATTCGGTCCGGCCTAGCTCGCAGCGGGAGTGGGCGCACCGGAGGACCCAGCCGTGCCGAACCTTCGAACCCGATTATCGAGTCTCGCCGTCCTGCTCGTCGTGGCATCGCCCGGCGCCGGGGCACAGGAGTTGATCGAAACCCCGCGCGGCCCCGGCCTGCTCATCTATGGAAACTATTGCGGGCCAGGCAATCGCGGCCCCGCTTATCGGCCGATCGACGCCCTCGACGCCGCCTGCATGCACCACGACGCCTGCTGGCCGGAGGACCCGGCGATGCTTCCGGCCTGCAGTTGCAATGAGCGGTTGCATATCGAGGCCGGGCGGGTGGCGCGAGACCCGCGCGCGCCGGAGAAGACCCGAGAGACCGCGCGGTTCATCTCGGATTTCGCGACCGCGATTCCCTGCGAGCCCGGGGCCTTTCCCGCAGCCCATTGAGGGGGGCAACCCCGCGATTCCTCATCGCGGGGTGTGCGGCGTTCAGGCGGCGTCGGCGGGGTTCGGTGCGGCCTTCGGGCCGCCCTTGGCGACGCCGACGAGCGCCGGGCGCAGCACCCGGTCGCCGATGACGTAGCCCGTCTGCACCACCTGCACGACGGTACCGGCCGGCACGTCCGGGTTCGGCACCTCGAACATCGCCTGGTGGCGATTCGGGTCGAACTTCTGGCCATGCGGCTCCACCGGCTTCACGCCGTGGCGCTCAAGATTCTTCACGAGGTCGCGCTCGGTCAGCTCGATCCCGTCGATCAGGCCCTTGAACGACCCATCGGCGGCGGCGCGCTGGTCGGCGGGCACGCTCTCCAGCGCCCGGCGGACGTTGTCGGCGACGTTGAGCATGTCGCGGGCGAAGTTGGTCACGGCATAGGTCCGCGCATCGGCGACCTCGCGCTCGGTGCGGCGACGGAGATTCTCCATCTCGGCGAGGGTGCGCAGCATCCGGTCCTTCAACTCGTCGCGCTCGGCGATGAGCAGGGCCAGCGCCTCGGCCACGGGATCGACGGAGGCGTCGGCGGGCTTCGGCGCGGCCTCGTCCTGGGTGGGGACGTCGTGAGGCTTGTCGTCGTTCGTCATCGCATCTTCGAATGAGTGGCGGTCGGGGGAGAAACCGCGCGTGATATCAGGCCGCGACCCGGTGAAATCAACCCGAGCCGTTGCGCTTTGGCGTGGGGCGCCGGCTCCCGCGCCCTCACGCCCTCACGCCTCGCGGGGCGGCGGCGTGGTGACGAGGGCTTCCAGACCCTCGGCCTTCAGCATCGCCACGTCGGCGGCGAAGACCTGAAGCACCGCCTTGCGAATCGCCACCTGCCGGTCGGGCTGGGTGACGCGGGTGCCGGTGAGGTCGGTCACGTAGAACACGTCCACCGCCCGCTCGCCGAAGGTCGCCACATGCGCCGAGGTGATGTTGAGGTTCAGGGCGCCCAGCGCGCTCGTCAGGTCGAAGAGCAGGCCCGGCCGGTCGAGGCCCGTCACCTCGATCACCGTTTCGCGGCTCGACAGGGCGTTGTCGATGGTCACGTCGGGGGCGACGAGGAAGGTCTTGGCGCGGGCGCTGGTCGGGGGGTGCTTGTCGGCGACGAGCTCCGCGATGCGGATCTCGCCCTTGAGCGCCCGGTCGATCACGTCGGTGATGCGCTTCGTCCGGCGCAGCTCGTCCTCGTCGCGGTCGAAGGCGCGGGAGATCACGAAGGTGTCCAGCGCGAACCCGTCCGCCGTGGTGAAGATCTGCGCGTCGACGATGTTCGCCCCCGCCGCCGCGCAGGCGCCGGTGACGATGGCGAGCAGCCGCGGATGGTCCGGGGAATAGACCGTCACCTCCGTCACCCCGCGCACCGGATCGAGCCCGACTTCGGTGGCGCTGGTGCGGCCCTCCTCCATCGTCCGCCGGAGCAGGCGCGCGTTCTTGATCTGGCGGTTGCCGTCGACCTTCAGCCAATAGGCCTGCTTGTGCCGGGCGGCGTAGGTATCGAACAGGTCCGATTCCCAATCGGGCAATTGCTCGCGCAGGCTCATCTGGATCAGCCGCACCCGGTCGGTGCGGGCGATCTCGGAATGACCGCCGGAGAGGTAGACCTCGGTCTCGTCGTAAAGGGTGCGCAGCAGCGTCCCCTTCCACGCGGTCCAGACCCCCGGCCCCACGGCGGTGATGTCCGCGACGGTGAGGAGGGTAAGGAGCTTCAGCCGCTCCAGGCTCTGCACGATGGAGGCGAAGCGCTCGATCGTCTTGCGGTCGGACAGGTCGCGGCTCTGCGCCGTCATGGACATGAGCAGGTGGTGCTCCACCAGCCACGCCACGATTTCCGTCTCGGCGGGGGTGAGGCCGAAGCGCGGGCAGAGCTTTTTGGCGATCTGCGCGCCGGCCACCGAATGGTCCTCGGGCCGCCCCTTGGCGATGTCGTGCAGCAGGATCGCGACGTAGAGCGCCAGCCGGTTGTGGATGGAATGGATCAGCCGCGTGACCAGCGGGTAGGTCTCCTCCACCCGCCCGCTCTCGATGGAGGAGAGCACGCCAACCGTGCGGAGCAGATGCTCGTCCACCGTGAAGTGGTGGTACATGTTGAACTGCATCATCGCGACGACGCGGCCGAAATCCGGGATGAACCGGCCGAGCACGCCCGCCTCGTTCATCTCGCGCAGGGCCTCCTCGGGGGCGTTGCGCGAGGTCAGGATCTCCAGGAACAGCCGGTTCGCCTCCTCGTCGCCGCGCAGCGACGGCGTGATGAGGCGCAGCGAACGCGTGGCGAGCCGCTTGGCATCCGGGTGGATCGGCACGTTGTGGCGGTCCGCCAGCCAGAACAGGCGGATGAGGTTCACGGGGTCGCGCTCGAACGCGTCCTCGGCGCGCAGGTTCACCCGGCCGTGGTCGATCCAGAAATCCTCGGCCTCCACGGAGGTCGCGCGGAACCGGTCGCGGAACTTGCCGATCCAGCGATCGAGCACGGGGGTGCGCTTGGCGTGGCGCGCCTCCATCTCGGCGCTGACGATGGCGGTGAGGTCGCCCACGTCCTTGGCGACGCGGAAATACGCCTTCATGAACCGCTCGACGCCCGAGAGGCCGCCCCGCGATTCGTAGCCCAGGCGCTCCGCGATGCGCGGCTGGAGCCCGAAGGACAGGCGCTCCTCGGCGCGCTTGGTGGCGAAGTGCATGTGGCAGCGCACCCGCCACAGGAACTCGTCGCAGCGCTCGAACAGCGCGTATTCCTCCGCCGTGAACAGGCCGGCGCCCACGAGCTCGCTCTGGTCGCGCACCCGGTAGGTGTATTTCGCGATCCAGAACAGGGTGTTGAGGTCGCGCAGGCCGCCCTTCCCGTCCTTGACGTTGGGCTCCACGAGGTAGCGCGACATGCCGGCCTTCGCGACGCGGGTGTCGCGCTCGCGCAGCTTCGCCTCCACGAACTCGGAGGCCGAGCCGACGATGACCTCGGCATCGAAGCGCGTCACCAGCTCCTCGTAGAGCACACGGGAGCCGAACAGGTAGCGGGCTTCGAGCAGCGCGGTGCGGATCGTCATGTCCGCGCGGCCCTCGCGCAGGCATTCCTCCACCGAGCGGGTGGCGTGGCCGACCTTCAGCTTCAGGTCCCACAGGACGTAGAGCATCGCCTCCACGACGCTCTCGGACCACGCGGTCTGCTTGTAGGGGAGCAGGAACAGCAGATCGATGTCCGAGCCCGGCGCCATCGTGCCCCGGCCGTAGCCGCCGGTGGCGACCACCGCCAGTTGCTCGCCCGTGGTGGGATTGTCGTTTGGGTAGAGGCGCCAGACCACCGCATCGTGGATGGCGCGCACCACCGCGTCGGTGAGGCGCGACAAGCTCTGGGCGCAGGCCATGCCGTTGCGGTCAGCCAGGAGTTGCGCCTCCGCCGCCCGGTGGCCCTCTTCGAGGACGCGCCGGAGTTCAGGCACGAGGGCTGCCCGCAGCCGTGTCGGCTCGCGGATGTCCCGGTCGAGACCGGCGATGATGGGTTCGAGCTCTGCGACGGGATCGAGCATGATGTCCGTTAGCATGATATGCCTACGTTGCCAGTCATGCCTGCGTGCCGCAGGCCCCAAAGCCCCCGGCGTCCTTCAAGACGGACGTTCCGTTTGACATAAAGAACGGATCGGCTTAGCTCGGCGGCAAAGACAAGCCGAGGAGACGATTCGATGCCGCTCGCCCGCCGCTCCGTCCTGGGAGCCGCCCTCGCCCTGGCCCTGTGCACGACCGGCCCGGCGAAAGCCGCCGAGCCGACGGAAGTGCGGCTCGATTGGGCGACCTACAATCCCCTGAGCCTTCTCCTGAAGGAGCGCGGCTATGTCGAGGAAGCGCTGAAGCCGAAGGGCATCAAGGTCCGCTGGGTGCAATCCCTCGGCTCGAACAAGGCGCTCGAATTCCTGAATGCCGGGGCCATCGACATCGGCTCGACGGCCGGCGCCGCCGCCCTGGTGGCGCGGATCAACGGCAACCCGATCAAGGCGATCTACGCCTTCTCGCGGCCGGAATGGACTGCCCTCGTCACCCGCAAGGACACCGGCATCACCAAGCCCGCCGACCTGAAGGGCAAGCGCGTGGCGGTGACGCGGGGCACCGACCCGCACATCTTCCTGATCCGTGCCTTGCAGGGTGCCGGGTTGACCGAGAAGGACGCAAAGCTCGTCCTGTTGCAGCACCCGGACGGGCGCACCGCCCTCGACCGGGGCGACGTGGAAGCCTGGGCCGGGCTCGACCCGATGATGGCTTCGGCCGAGATCGAGAACGGCGACGTGCTGTTCTTCCGCGATGCCGCCGCCAACACCTGGGGCGTGCTCGACGTGCGCGAGGCCTTCGCCATGGAGAATCCCGACCTCGTGAAGGCGGTGATCGCCGCCTACGAGCGGGTGCGCGCCGAGGCGCTGAAGGACCCGGCCGCCCTCAAGGCCGCGCTCGTCACCGCGACGAAGCTGCCCGAGCCCGTCGTCGCCCGCCAATTGGAGCGCACGGACCTGTCCCAGCCCGCCATCGGCCCGACCCAGGCCGACGCGATCCGCGCGGCCGGCTTGGCGTTGCAGCAGGCCGGCGTGATCGCTTCGGACGTGGACGTGCCGAAGGCCGTCGACGGGCTGATCGACACGGCCTTCAACCCGCCAGCGGAGCGCTGAGCGGCGCCTCCTCCCGCCCGTTAGGGGAGGCGGCGGTGGCGATCCGGCAATCGTGGATCGTCGCCCGCGCCGTCTCGATGGCGATGGAGACGGCGGACAGGGTGGAGGGCTCCGGCTCGCGCTCGCGGGCATAGCGCACCACGTCCGCCGCCAGCCCATCGACCTCGATGGTCAGCGCCTCGATGGCCTGCGGGTCCTTGAGGCGGCGGGCCTCCTGGGTGATCGCGATCAGCCGGTCGATCACGTCGTCGATCCGCTCCCGGCCGAGGCTCGTGAGGCGCTGGCGCACCCAGGCCAGCACCGAGACGAGGCCGCCCGCCAGGGCGCCGAGCAGGTAGAGCGTGTCGCCGTAGCGCTCAACGAAGCCGTGCTGCTCGCGCTCGTAATAGTCGATGGCGCCGGGATGGATCGGGATGCGGGCGCTGGTCGCGGCCACGGTGGTCTCGTAGGCGGGCGCCAGGACGTATTCGGCGGCATCCGTCTGCTGGGCCGCCGCCGTGCGCTTCTCAAACAATTGCTGCGTGAAATCCGCCGCGATCACCCGGCTGAGCGAGCCCCGCGCCATCAGCCGGTAGGAGGCGCCGACCGTCTTCACGTCGTCGGCGGGCAGCTTCGGCCGGCCGGCGAACAGGCCGCCGGGGATCGTCACGGCCTGGAGTTTCGGGAAGCGCTCGATGATGGCGTCGTCGTCCTCCACGGCGACGAACTCGACCTTGCCGTCCTTCGCCACCGAGCGCACCGCGCCGACGAGGGCGATGGCCTTCGGCGCCGAGGGGGCGATGATGCTGAGGAAGGCGTCGATCCGCTTCTCCTTGAAGGCCGGGGCGACGGCGCCCTCGTCCACGGGCACGAGTTGCACCGTGCCTGCCGGCACCGGGCCGGCGGCGGGGGCCGTCTCCAGGGCGAGGCCGTGATAGGAGAGCAGGTTCTTGAGCAGCCAGTAATCGGCGTCCTTCTGCGCGCCGATGCCGAGGCGCTTGCCGCCGAGCTTGGCGAAGGACTTGATGCCCGCCTGCTCCGGCGAGGCGACGATCATCGCCTGATCGCGCAGGATGGCGAGCGTCAGGCCGTTGGTGGGCAGGAGCACGTCGGGCCGCACCACGGCGAGGTCGGCCCGCCCGTCCTGCAACGCGGCGGCGCTCTCGCGCACGTCGTCGAAGGAGAGGATCTTCAGGCGGATGCCCTCTCCGCTCGCGTCGAGGGCGTCGGCATAGGCCTTGATGAGGTCCGGCTCGGTGCCGTCCTTGGGCGCCACCGCGATGGTGAGGGTCGTCGGGCGCAGCAGGTACCACGCCGCCGCGCCGCCGAGGCACAACAACAGGGCGCTGGCCACGAGGAGGACATCCCGGCGCATCAGGAAATGGGTCAACGCAGCCATGGGGTTCGGTCCTGCGGTCGTGCGCAGGCCAAACGCGGCGGGGCCCGTTCTGTGCCTTTGCTACTCCGCGGCGGGCAAATGCAGGGCCATGAGCTGGGCCGAGCGGCGGCGCTCGCCCTCGGGCGGCGGCACGCCGATCCGCCGCCGCGCATCGCCCACCGCCTCGTGAACGCCGTCCACCGCCAGGATCAGCGCGCTCACCGTCCGCAGATCGATGGCGCGCTCGCGGGTATGGGAGACCACGTCGGCGATGAGGTCGTCGATCTCGAGGACGATGGCGTCGAGTTGCTCCACCGTCGTGGCGGCGCGGATCTCGCGCAGGATGTCGAGGAGCCGGTCGAGAACGATGTCGATCCGCTCCCGGCGCTTGCGGGCGAGGCGCTGGCCGAGCCACGCGAAGCCGGAGCCGATCGTGCCGCCGAAGAAGGCGACGAGGTAGATGTAATCCTCGTAGCGGTCGAGGAAGGTCTGCTGCTCGCGCTCGAAATAATCGACCGCGCCGGGGTGATTCGGCAGGCGCGCCGAGGTCGCCGCGACGGTGGTGTCGAAATCGGGCGCCTTCATCAGCTTGGCGATGGGCGCGGCGGCGGCGAGGCGCGAGCGCCACTCGAACAGGTGCTGGGTCGCCGAGGCGACGGCGACGCGGCTGATCGTGCCCCGCGCCATCAGCCGGTAGGAGGCGCCGACCGTGCGAATTTCCTCGTCCGGCCGTTTTGGGCGGCCGCCGAAGGTGCCGGCGGGAATCGTGACGGATTGCAGTTCGGGGAAGCGCTGGAGGATCGCGTCGCCGTCGGGGATCGCGACGAAGCCGATCTTGCGTTCGGGCGAGCCGGCCTCGACCGCCTTCACCACGCTGCCCGCCATCTTCGAGGCGGGGCTTGCGATCACCGCCACCGCGTCGACGCGCTTGTCCGCGATGGCCTGGGTGATCTCGCTGGCCTTCAGCGGCACCACCAGCACGTGGCCCAGCGCCGGCTCGGTGCCGTCCTCGCTGGCGGGCGTATCGGGCACGAGGTCGTAGAAGGAGAGGACGTTGGTGAGGAACGGGATGTCCGCCCCGTGCCGCACCACGATGCCGAGCCGCTTGCGGGCGAGATCGGGGAACTCGTCGATCTCGTTGTGGTCGGGCCGGACGACGACGAGCGCCTCGTCGTGCAGGATCGCCAGCGTCAGGCCGTTCTCCGGCAGGAAGACATCGGGGCGGACCACGGCGAGGTCGGCCTTGTTGCGCTGGAGGGCGAGGCCGCTGTCCCTCACGTCATCGTAGCGCACCACCTTCAGCCGCACATCCTCGCGCGCCCGCTCGAGGGCCGCCGCGTAGGCCTCGATGAGGGCCGCCTCCGGTCCGTCCTGCGGGCCGACCGCCACCGTGAGGGTGTTCGGGCGCCACAGGTAGGCGACCCCGCTCGCGATCGCGAGGAAGCCGAGCGTCACCAGGACGAGGAGCCATTCGCGCCGCATCAGGACGGAGGCGGCCGCCCACAGCTTTCGCTGCAGTGCCCCAAGCTTGGAATCAGGAGGTGGGACATCGCCCGGCCTGTCGCGTTGCGCGCGTTCCATGGGTCGTTCATGAAGCGCAAACCTGTCCAGATCGTGAAGAACACGTGAAGCCCCCCTCCGTTGCATCTTTCGGGCCGGAGACACCCAAGCCGCCCCCGCGCCCGGTGAGCGCGGCGTGGCTGGAGCGCGCCGCCCTCGACTACCTGCAGCGCTACAGCGCCTCGACCGAGATGCTCCGTCGCACCCTCGCGCGGCGTGTCGAGAAGCGGGCGCGGGCGCGGGGGGAGGAGCCCGCCGCCTTCGCGGAGATGATCGAGGCGACGGTGACCCGCGCCCTCTCGGCCGGGCTCGTGGACGATGCCCGTTTCGCCGAGGGGCGGCTCGCGGCGCTCCGCCGCCGGGGCACCTCGCGCCGGGGCGCAGGCGCCAAACTCGCCGCCAAGGGCGTGCCGCGCGAGGTGGTCGCTGCCGTGATGGAGGCCGAGCGAGAGGCCTCCCCCGACGAGGAGAGCGAGGAGAAGGCGGCCTGGGCCTATGCCAAGCGCCGCCGCCTCGGCCCCTTCCGCCAACCGGACCGGCGGGCCGATTACCGCGACCGCGACCTCGGCAGCCTCGCCCGGCAGGGCTTCTCCTACGGCTTGGCGCGGCGGATCGTCGAGGCCGACGAGGAACCCGCCTGACGGGGTGCGGCGTTGCGGCTAGGGAGCAGGGGCGCGGTGCCCTTGTATCCGCCCCCGAAACGTTCATCTTCCGTTCCATGGATGACGCCCTCGCCAAGAAGCTCCGCATCCTGGCCGATGCCGCGAAATACGATGCGTCCTGCGCCTCGTCGGGGGCGCCCAAGCGCGCGGCCGGCAAGGACGGGATCGGCTCCACCACGGGGGCCGGGATCTGCCACGCCTACACGCCCGATGGGCGCTGCGTATCGCTGCTGAAGATCCTGCTGACGAACTGGTGCTTGTTCGATTGCGCCTATTGCGTCAACCGTCGCTCCTCGAACGTGCGGCGGGCGAAGTTCACCGTCGAGGAGGTGGTGAACCTCACCATCAACTTCTACAAGCGTAACTATATCGAGGGGCTGTTCCTGTCCTCGGGCATCATCAAGTCGCCCGACCATACGATGGAATTGCTGACCCGGGTCGCGAAGTCCCTGCGCCGGGACCATGGCTTCGCGGGCTACATCCACCTCAAATCGATCCCCGAGGCGAGCCCGTGGCTGATCGAGGAGGCTGGGCTCTATGCCGACCGCCTATCGATCAACGTCGAGCTGCCGACAGAGGCGAGCCTGGGCCGGCTCGCCCCCGAGAAGGACGGCGCGGCGATCCAGAACGCCATGGCGCAGATCGGCGAGCGGATCATCGAGGCCAAGGCCGAGCGCCGCCGCTTCTCCCCGGCCGGGCATTCGACGCAGGTGATCGTGGGCGCCGACGACACCACCGACGCCGCCCTCATCGCCAAGAGCGAGACCCTCTACGGCAGCGTCGGGCTCAAGCGCGTCTATTACTCGGCCTTCAGCCCGATCCCGGACGGCTCGCAGATCCTGCCCCTGAAGGCCCCGCCGCTCGCCCGCGAGCACCGGCTGTATCAGGCCGATTGGCTGCTGCGGTATTACGAGTTCTCGGCCGAGGAGGTCGCCTCGGCCTCCGAGGGCGGGATGCTCGCCCTCGACATCGATCCGAAGCTCGCCTGGGCGCTCAAGAACCGCGAACGCTTCCCCGTCGACGTGAACAAGGCCGACCGGGAAATGCTGCTGCGCGTCCCCGGCCTCGGGGCGCGGGCGGTGGACCGGATCGTGAAGGCGCGCAAGCACACGACGCTCCGCCTCGACGACGTGGCGCGGCTGACCTCCAGCCTCAAGCGGGCGCGGCCCTTCCTCATCGCCGCCGACCACCGGCCGGTGGCGCTCACCGACCGCGCCGACCTGCGCGCCCGCCTCGTGGAGCCGGCCCAGCAGCTGAGCCTGTTCTGATGGCGGGCGCGACCTCCCGCGCCGCGTCCGCGCGCACCATTCTCCTGCGCCCCGGCGCCGACCTCACCGGTTTTCGCGATGCCGCCCGCCGCCTCGCCGCCGAAGGCGTGCCGCCGGAGGCCGTGACCTTCTCCGCCGAGTCCGCGCCGAGCCTGTTCGGCGACGATGCACCGCCGGGGTCCGACGCGCCCCTCGTCCTGCCCCGGGCGGTCACGTCCCTGATCCCGAGCGTCGTCCCCCACCGCGACCCCGAGCGCTACGGCCTGCTCTACGCCTTGATCTGGCGCGTCCTCCACGGGGAGCGGCACCTGATGGAGGTGGCGAGCGACCCGCTGGTCCACCGCCTCACCCGCATGGCCAAGGCCATCGGCCGCGACCTGCACAAGATGCACGCCTTCCTGCGCTTCCGCCGGGTCGAGGATCCGGCGGGCGAGCGCTACGTCGCGTGGTTCGAACCCGACCATCACATCCTGGAAGCTGCCGCGCCGTTCTTCGTGCGCCGCTTCGCCGGCATGCGCTGGACGATCCTGACGCCGGAGGGACGGGCCGTCTGGGACGGGGACACCCTGGCCTATGGCCCGCCGGGCTCCCGCACCGACGTGCCCGAGGGCGACGGCTTCGAGGCCGGCTGGCAGACCTATTACGAGACGACCTTCAACCCCGCCCGCGTGAATCCGAAGGCGATGCGCGCGGAGATGCCGAAGAAGTACTGGCGCAACATGCCGGAGACGGCCGCCATCCCCGCCCTGCTGCGGGGCGCGGCGGACCGGACGGCGCAGATGATCGAGAGGGAACCGACATTGCCCGCACGCCGCGAACCCGCCCGAGCCGTCGCCGCGATGGCGGACCAGGACCCGAAGAGCCTGGACGAGCTCAACGCCATCATCCGCAAGACGGAGCCCCTGGTGCCCGGCGCGACCCAGGCCGTGCTGGGCGAAGGCCCGATCGGCGCCACGGTCGCCTTCGTCGGCGAGCAGCCGGGCGACCAGGAGGATTTGAAGGGCCGCCCGTTCGTGGGGCCGGCGGGGCAACTCCTCGCCCGCGCCATGGCGGAGGCCGGCATCGACCGCGAGGCGAGCTACCTCACCAACGCGGTGAAGCACTTCAAATTCACCCTGCGCGGCAAGCGCCGCATCCACGAGAAGCCGACCGCAGGCGAGGTGAGCCATTACCGCTGGTGGCTCGACCGCGAGCTCGACTTCGTGGCGCCGAAACTCGTCGTGGCGCTCGGCGCGACGGCGGTGCTGGCGCTGACGGGCAAGGCGATCCCGATCACGCGCGCCCGGGGCCCGTTCCGGTTCGACCGGCTGGACAACCGCTTCCAGGGCTACATCACCGTCCACCCCTCTTACCTGCTGCGCCTGCCCGACGAGGCCAAGGAGGAGGCCTATGCCGCCTTCATCACCGACCTGAAGCGTATTGCCACGCTTGGGGCCGAACTCGCGGCGTGAGGCGCGGGTTTTAATCCCTCATGCTGCGTGTGACGAGGCACGCCGCTCAGGGAAAGACGATCCTATATCTCTCTCATGACAGATGAAGCGGACGCCAATAAGCGATCCGCGTTGCGCAAGGAGAGAGAAATAAAGATGAAGACCCGTATCGCCGCCGCCGTCACCGCCCTCGTGATCGGTGCCGCCGCCCCCGTCACCTCCGCGATGGCCTACCCGTTCTCCCGTGACACGGGTCCGATCTATACCGGCTCCATCGGCGTCCACGACTCGCCGTTCTACGAGTCTCACCCCGGCTACTGCCGCCCGAGCTCGGCCGCCGAGGGCAACGCCAACCAGCAGACCCGCCCGGTGAAGCAATACGGCCAGACCACCGGCGGCAACCGCTGCTGAGGGCGGTTTCCCTCCCCCCTCGTGGGGAGGGACATGAGGATGGGGTGGAGCAGGGCGGCACGCTTCGGTGCGGCCTGCTCCACCTGCCCGTCTTTGCGAGCGCAGCGAAGCAATCCAGGGCAGCGGCACGTTTCAGGACGATGCGGTTCCCTGGATTGCTTCGCTTTGCTCGCAATGACGGTGTTTGCGATCGCGCGGAAAGCCGCACGGAAGTGCCCCATCGCCGTTTCTTTGGTAAGCTTCGTCCAGCCTCAACGCCGACGATCCAGGCCGATGAACCGCGACGCCGCCCTCGCCATCCTGCGCGCTCATCGAGAAGAGCTGCACCGTCGCGGTGTGAGCCATGCATCCCTTTTCGGCTCGATCGCTCGCGACCAAGCAACACCTGAGAGCGACCTCGATATCATGATCGATATCGACACATCGGTCGTTCAAGATGTCTACGATTACGCGGGTGTGATCGGCTTCATCAGCGATCTATTTTCGATCAAGGTCGATGTCGCGAACCGGGCGATGCTGAAGCCGTACGTGAGGCCCTCGGCCGAACGGGACGCGATCCATGCTTTCTGAGCGGGGGCGAGACGCGCTTCTCGGTATCCTGGACAATGCGGAAGCCGCGCTTGAATTCACGGCCGGCATCGATGCAGATGCGTTCGCCCACGATCGCATGAGGCTCTACGCCGTGACGCGCTGCCTGGAGATCATCTCGGAGGCGAGCCGTCGTGTCGATGACGGGACCCGGACCCGCCATCCCCACATCCCCTGGCGGCAGATCGCGGATGCCGGCAACGTCTACCGGCACGCCTACAAGAACGTCACCGCCGAGATGGTCTGGCGCGTCGCGCGCCATAGAATGTCAGATCTGATCGTCGTGTGTAAGGTCGAGTTGAGCCATCCCGACTGAACGTAGCGTTCGTCATTGAACTTGCCCCCCTCGGCATCCTCGGACATTCGGCACACAGCGTGACTTCAAAAACGACCGCCTCCACCCCCAAGCCCGTCGGCCCCGGCGATCAGGTGATCCTGGTCGATGGCTCGTCCTTCATTTTCCGGGCCTATTTTCAGTCGATCAATCAGGACCAGAAGTACAATTCCCGCCCCTCGGACGGATTGCCGACCGGGGCGGTGCGGTTGTTCTGCACCAAGATCGCCCAATTCCTGCAGGACGGCGCGGCCGGCACCATGCCGACACATCTCGGCATCGTCTTCGACAAGTCCGAGGGCTCGTTCCGCAAGGAGATGTTCCCGGACTACAAGGGCCACCGCCCCGACGCGCCGGACGACCTCAAGCGCCAGATGCCGCTGATGCGCGATGCGGTGCGGGCCTTCGGCCTGCATGCCGTCGAACTGGAGCGCTACGAGGCCGACGACCTCATCGCCACCTACGCGCGGCAGGCCGAGGCGCGGGGGGCGGGCGTCATCATCGTCTCTTCCGACAAGGACCTGATGCAGCTCGTCGGGCCGCTGGTGCGGTTCTACGATTTCGAATCGGGGTCCAAGGGCAAGCCGGGCTACCGGCCCGAGCGCAACCTCGATGTCGAGGCCATCATCGCCAAGTGGGAGGGCCTGAGCCCGAACCAGATCGGCGACGCGCTGGCGCTGATCGGCGACACCTCGGACAACGTGCCGGGCGTGCCCGGCATCGGCCTGAAGACCGCGGCCGCCCTCATCAAGGAATTCGGCTCCCTGGAGGCGCTGCTGGAGCGCGCGGGCGAGATCAAGCAGCCGAAGCGCCGGGAGACCCTGCTCGCCAACATCGATCAGGCCCGCCTCTCGCGCAAACTCGTGGCGCTGATGGAGGACGTGCCGGTCCCGGTGGCGCTCGACGACCTGACCGTGCCCAAACCCGATCCCGAGAAGCTCGTCGGCTTCCTCAAGGCGATGGAGTTCAACACCCTCACCCGGCGCATCGCGCAGATGCTGCACGTGGACCCGGAGAAGGTGAAGCCGGACCCTGCTCTCCTGCCCGGCGCCAAGGGCGCGGCGGGCGAGCCCGTGCCCTTCTTCGGCGACAGCGTGCCCCCGGATCCGGAAACCGCCGCCGCCGGCTCGGAGCGCCCGCCGGGCGACGCGCCCCCCGAGGGCGGCGAGGTCGATCCCTTCGCCGATCTCAACCTGCCGGACGCGGCGCCCAAGCCCCGTGGCCCCGTCGAGCCGACGCCGGGGGGCCTCGTGGCGGCGCGGGCGGGCGAATCGGTGAAGCCGTTCGACACCGCCGCTTATGAAACGGTGCTCACCCTCGAACATCTCGACGCCTGGATCGCCGAGGCCGAGGAGGCCGGCGTGGTGGCGGTCGACACCGAGACCGATGCGCTGGATTCCTTCCGCGCCGGGCTCGTTGGCGTCTCGCTGGCGGTGGCGCCGGGGCGGGCCTGCTACATCCCGCTGGCGCATGTGCAGGCGGTCTCCGCCCCCGCCGATGCCGGCGACCTGTTCGGCCAGGGCGCGGCGGCGACCGATCTGGTCGAGCCCCTGCCCGGCCAGATCCCCCTCGACGCGGCCCTCGCCCGGCTGAAGCCGCTGCTCGAGAATCCGGGCGTGCTCAAGGTCGGCCAGAACCTCAAATACGATTGGGTCGTGTTCTCACGCTACGGCATCGCAGTCGCGCCCTTGGACGACACGATGCTGATCTCCTACGTGCTCGACGCCGGCAAGGGGGGGCACGGCATGGACGAGCTCGCCCGCCGCCATCTTGGCCACCAGCCGATAACCTTCTCGGACGTCGCCGGCACCGGCCGGGCCAAGGTGACGTTCGACCGGGTCGCCCTCGACAAGGCCACCGCCTACGCCGCCGAGGACGCGGACGTCACCTTACGCCTGTGGCGGATGATGAAGCCGCGCCTCGTCGCCGAGCGGCGGGTCGCCGTCTACGAGACACTGGAACGCCCGCTCCTGCCGATCATCGCCCGGATGGAGATGGCCGGCATCCGCGTCGACCGCGACATGCTGAGCCGTCTCTCCGGCGATTTCTCGCAGATCCTCGTGCGCCTGGAAGAGGAGATCCAGGAGGATGCCGGCGAGAGGTTCTCGGTCGGCTCACCGAAACAGATCGGCGACATCCTGTTCGGCAAGATGGGCCTGCCTGGCGCCAAGAAGACGCCCTCCGGCCAATGGGCCACCCCCGCGACGCTCCTGGAGGAACTGGCCCAGGCCGGGCACGAATTGCCCAAGAAGATCCTCGAATGGCGCCAGCTCTCTAAGCTGAAATCGACCTATACCGACTCGCTCCAGACCCATGCCGACCGGGAGACGCAGCGGGTCCACACCTCGTTCTCGCTGGCCGCAACGACGACGGGCCGGCTCTCCTCCTCCGAGCCGAACCTGCAGAACATCCCCGTGCGCACGGAGGAGGGACGGCGCATCCGCCGGGCCTTCGTGGCGGCTCCGGGCATGAAGCTGATCTCGGCCGACTACTCGCAGATCGAGTTGCGGCTGCTCGCCCACATGGCCGACATCCCCGAACTACGCAAAGCCTTCGAGGACGGGATCGACATCCACGCCGCCACGGCCTCGGCGATGTTCGGTGTGCCCCTGAAAGAGATGACGCCGGATCTGCGCCGGCGGGCGAAGACGATCAACTTCGGCATCATCTACGGCATCTCGGCCTTCGGGCTGGCCGACCGGCTCGGCATCGGCCGGGAGGAGGCCTCGGCCTTCATCAAGCAGTATTTCGAGCAGTTCCCCGGCATCCGGGACTACATCGACACGACGAAGCGCAGTTGCCGCGACAAGGGCTACGTCACCACCCTGTTCGGGCGCGTATGCCACTACCCGCAGATCCGCTCCAACAACCCCAACGAGCGGGCAAGCGTCGAGCGGCAGGCGATCAACGCTCCGATCCAAGGCAGCGCCGCCGACATCATCCGCCGGGCGATGATCCGCATGGAAACGGCGCTGAAGGCCAAGCATCTCGGCGTGACGATGCTGCTGCAAGTGCACGACGAACTGGTCTTCGAGGCCCGCGAGGACGAGGTCGACACGGCGATCCCGATCATCGCCTCGGTGATGGAAGAGGCCCCAGCGCCCGCCCTGACGCTCAGGGTGCCGCTGGTGGTGGAGGCCAAGGCGGCGCTGAACTGGCAGGAGGCGCATTGAGGCGCGCCTGCCACTGCGTACGCCGCGCATTCCGGGCGGCGCCATGTTCGGAAGCGGCCCGCGTCCCTGGAGTGCTTCACTCCATTCGCAATGACGTTTCCCCCTCAAATCCGTCATTGCGAGCGCAGCGAAGCAATCCAGGGCGCCGCGCCATCGCCGGAGGTTACACCAGCCCGGGGTATAGGTCGGTCCAATCCGGGTTCATTGCCTCGATGAGCGCAAGCTTGCGCTTCCGCGACCCGGCCTTGATCTGCTTCTCACGCGCGATGGCCTCGGTCATCGCAGCGTGAGGCTCGTACCAGACGAGCGCCTTTCAGCCGTATCGCCGCGTGAAACCCGGCAGCAGGGCTTCGCGGTGCTCGTAGACCCGCCGGGCGAGATCGGAGGTCACGCCGACATAGAGCGTGCCGTTGCGTCGGCTCGCCATGATGTAGACGGTCGGCGCGCGCACGGCGGCCCTCTGGAGGGTTGCGAGTCGGGTCGCGGATCCCTGGATTGCTTCGCTTCGCTCGCAAAGACGAAAAGCGTTACCGTTCACAGCAAAACACCACCGACCGCAGCCGCACCGTCATTGCGAGCGCAGCGAAGCAATCCAGGGCAGCGCTACGTTCGAAAGCGGCCCGCATCCCTGGATTGCTTCGCTTCGCTCGCAATGACGATGGTGGACTGGGAGGGGGGTTGAAGCCGTCGGAAGATGCGCAACCTTCGCCTATCGTGGCGATGGGGCCGAATAAGAATACGGGAGCGAAACGATGCGAGCCCTCCTCTGCCAGAGCCTCGACGGCGCGGACAGTCTCGCCATCACCGAGCGGCATGAGCCCTCCCCCACCGCCGGGCAGGCGCTGGTGCGCGTCACGCTGGCCGCGCTGAACTTCTTCGACACGCTGATCGTCGCGGGGAAGTATCAGGTGAAGCCGCCCCTGCCCTTCTCGCCGGGGGGTGAGGGCGTCGGTGTCATCGAGGCGCTGGGCGAGGACGTCACCGGCCTCGCGGTCGGCCAGCGCGTCGTGATCCATGCCGGCTACGGCTGCTGCGCCGAGCGGATCGCCATCGATGCGAAAAAGCTCACCCCCGTGCCGGACGGCGTGCCCGACGAGCAGGCGGCCGGGCTCACCATCACCTACGGCACCACCCTCCACGCCCTCGCCAACCGGGCGAAGCTCCGGCAGGGCGAATGGCTCGCGGTGCTCGGCGCCTCGGGCGGGGTCGGGCTCGCGGCGGTGGAACTCGGGGCGCTTATGGGGGCGAAGGTCATCGCCTGCGCCTCATCGGAGGACAAGGTCGCCGCCGCCCGCGCCCATGGCGCCGCCGAGGGGCTGGTCTACTCGCCCGAGACTTTGAAGGACGACCTGCGCCGCATCACCGGCGGCGCCGGGGTGGATGTGGTCTACGACGCGGTGGGCGATGCCTTCGCCGAGCCGGCGCTCCGGGCGCTGGCATGGCGCGGGCGCTACCTCGTGATCGGCTTCGCGGCCGGCGCCATTCCGCGTTTGCCGCTCAACCTGATCCTGCTGAAGGAACTCGACGTGCAGGGCGTCCATTGGGGCGCCTTCACCGAGCGCGACCCGGCCGCTCACCGGGCCGATCAGGAACAGCTGCTCGCCTGGGTGGCCGAGGGCAAGCTCAGCGCCAAGGTCCATGGCGTCTACCCGCTGGACGAGTACCGCGAGGCGTTCGGGGTGCTCATCCGGCGGGAGGCCGTGGGGAAGGTGCTGCTGCGGGTGTAGGCAGGGCTCAGAGGAGCCCCTGCTCCCGCGCCAGCATCACCAGATCTGCCTGCGGCCGGGCGCCGATATGCTGGATGACCTCCGCCGCTGCCAGCGCACCGAGGCGGGCGCTGGTGGCGTGGTCGAGGCCGCGGGCATGGCCGGCGAGGAAGCCGGCGGCGAAGAGATCGCCCGCGCCGGTCGTGTCGATGACATGCGCCACCGGGCTCGCCGCCACCTCCTGGGCATGGCCGCCGTGGACGACCAGGGCGCCCTTCTCCGAGCGGGTGACGAGGCCGAGCATGTGCATGCCGCGCCCGTTGCGCTCGTCGCGCAACGCCGCCACGGCGGCTTGCTCGTCGTCGGTCTCGTAGAGGCTCTTCAGCTCGCCGAGATTGGCGAACAGGATGTCGATGCTGCCGTCGCGGATCAGCCCCAGGAACTCATCACGGTAGCGGCCGACGCAGAAGGCGTCGGACAGGGTCAGCGCCACGGCGTTGCCGGCGCGGTGGGCGATCTCCACGGCCTTGCGGAACGCCTCCTTGGCGGCCGGCGGATCCCACAGGTAGCCTTCGAGGTAGACGACGCGGGCGGCGGCGACCGTCTCCTTGTGGATGTCGTCCGGCCCGAGGCCCTGGCAGGCGCCGAGATAGGTGCTCATGGTGCGCTCGCCGTCCGGCGTCACCAGCACGAAGCAGCGGGCCGTGGCCGGGCCGTCCGTGGCGGCGGGCACGTCGAAGCCGACGCCCGTGGCCTTCAGATCGTGGCTGAACAGGTGACCGAGTTCGTCGTCCTTCACGCGGCCGATGAAGCCGGTCTTCGCGCCGAGCATCGCCGCGCCCACGGCGGTGTTGGCGCCCGAACCGCCGGAGACGACGGTCGCCGGGCCCATCGCCTGGAACAGGGCTTCCGCGCGGGGCTCGTCGATCAGCGTCATCGCCCCCCGGGCGATTCCCTCCTTTTCGAGGAAGGCATCGTCTGTGCGCGCGATGACGTCGACGATGGCGTTGCCGAGGACGAGGAGATCGAGGGAGGCGCTCATACGTGAATCCGTCTGCGACTGTTATCGGCGGCTGTGGCATTGGCCGTCCGACGGATCAAGGCTTTACGACGCCCTCACCCCGCGATCTCCTCCAGCGCCACATCCCGCGTGCGCGGCCCGAGGAGCGCGACGAGGCCGCCGGCGATGAGCATGGCGGCCGAGATGAACAGGAAGACGCCGGGCGAGCCCGCCTTCCGCAGGACGAAGGCGATGATGAAGCCGGTGAAGATCGCCGAGAACCGGCTCCACGAATAGACGAAGCCCACCGCCCGCGCCCGGATGCCGGTAGGGAACAGCTCCGCCTGATAGGCGTGGAAGCTGTAGGACATGACGTTCGAGGCGAGCGTCAGGCCGATGCCGAGGGCGACGATCAGCGACACGTCACGGGCCTGCGCGAAGGCGAGGCCGCAGGCGATGTAGACGAGCGCCGCTGCCACGATGACGTGCTTGCGCTCGAACCGGTCGGCGATCAGGAGCCCGATCAGCGGCCCGACCGGGGCGGCGAGCGCGATCAGCGCCGTGTAGGCGAGGCTCGACGTGACGGTGATGCCTTGCGCGATCAGCAGGGTCGGCACCCAGTTGGCGAAGCCGTAGAAGCCCACCGTCTGGAACACATTGAACCCCGCCATCATCAGCGTGCGTCGCCGGTAGGGCGCCACCCACATGTCGCGGAAGGCACCGCGCGGCGGGGCAGGCTGCGGCGCGCCCGGCGGCGGCAGCGGGCGGCCGTATTCGGCTTGAACGCGCGCCTCCAGCCGGGCCATCACCGCCTCGGCCTCGGCGAAGCGCCCGCGCTCCACGAGCCAGCGTGGGCTCTCGGGCAGGCCGGAGCGCATCCACCACACCAGCAGAGCCGCCGAGGCGCCGATGAGCGCGACCCAGCGCCAGCCGTCGAGGCCGAGGGGCGCGAGGGGGATCAGCAGGTAGGAGAGAAAGGCGACGACCGGCACGGCGCAGAAGCCGATGCCCTGGCACAGGGCGAAGGCCCGCCCCCGGATCGCCTTGGGCACCAGTTCGGAGAGGTAGCTGCCGATGGTGACCATCTCCAGCCCCAGCCCGATCCCGGCAATGAGCCGCCACAGGTTCAGGCCGAAGGCGTCGGTCTGGAGCGCCATCACGGCGTTGGCAGCCGTGTACGAGAGCAGCGACCATGTGAAGATCGCCCGGCGCCCGAACCGATCCGCGAGCCAGCCGCAGGCGATGGTGCCGATGAACAGGCCCGTGAACAGGGCAGCGACGAACCCCGCGACGCCGGTCGCCCCGAACAGGCCCGGCGTCGTCGGCGTGAGGATCCCGGCCTTCACGAGTCCCGGCGCGACGTAGCCGGTGAACAGCAGATCGTAGAGTTCGAAGAAGAAGCCGAGGCCGAGCAGCGCCACGATCCGCCAGATGCTCTTCGTGGCTGGCAGCCTGTCGAGCCGGGCGACGATCAGGCCCGGATCGGGGGAAGCCGCGCTGGTCGTCATGGATGGGGCTCGTTCGTGGGATCGCCGCGCCGCTTGCCCCGGAAAGGGCGGCTGCGCAAGAGTTTACCGTCCTTCGGCCCAACCGGCGGGGGAGCTTGAAAGTAGCGTATATGGTACTATTATAGATGGAGGTCCGCTAGTACGTGGCACCAAACGCCGGCAACAGGATGATATCGCCGAGGCTCATGCCCTGTGGGCCTCGTACAAGCGCCGCCGCAAGGAAGGATGATGGCTCTGACGCGCAGCTTCAAAGAAACGATCAAGGCCAGGGCCGACAGCGACCCCGCCTTCCGGGCCGCGTTGCTGACCGAGGCGGTGGACCTGATGCTCGCGGGCGAAGTCGAGACCGGCAAGGCGGTCCTGCGCGACTGCGTGAACGCCACGATCGGCTTCGAGCGACTGGCGCAGGAGACCGGCTCGTCCTCGAAGAGCCTGATGCGGATGCTCGGCCCCGCCGGCAATCCCACGGCTGGCAATCTGTTCGCGATCCTCCGCAGCGTCCAGAAGGCGGCCGGGGTGAACCTCGCGGTGACGGCGAACGTTTAGAGCTGTCAACGCCATCAGCTTCGGGACGGGGTTGAACCTTAGGGCTTGTGTCCACCGCCGTCTTTGCGAGCGGAGCGAAGCAATCCAGTCGGCACCGCCACATCCGGACGACTCGCGCCCTGGATTGCTTCGGCTCCGCCTCGCAATGACGGCGGTGGTTCGACAGGGGCGAGGCTGCCCCCCTCACACCCCGAACACCGACCAGCCCATGCGCTGGGTGAGCTGTTCCAGCGCGACGCGGCCGAGATGGGAATTGCCGGCGGCGTCGAGGCCGGGCGACCAGACCGCGATGGAGGCCTTGCCCGGGGCCACCGCGAGGATGCCTCCGCCCACCCCGCTCTTGCCCGGCAGGCCGACGCGGTAGGCGAATTCGCCCGAGCCGTCGTAGTGCCCGCAGGTCAGCATGATCGCGTTGATGCGGCGCGCCCGCTCCGGCGTCACGACATTGAAGCCGGTCGCCGGGTTCACGCCGTTATGGGCCAGGAACTGCCCCGCCGTGGCGAGCTGGCGGCAATTCATCGCGAGGGCGCAATGGTGGAAATACACGCCAAGCGTGTAATCGACCGGGTTCTCGATGACTCCGAACGATTTCATGTAATAGGCGAGCGCGCTGTTGCGGAACCCTGTCCGCCGCTCCGAGGCCGCGACCCTCTCATCGATGAAGACGCTCTGGTCCTGCGAGAGGAACTGCATGAAGCGCAGGATCTCGCCCAGGGCCTCGCGCGGCTCGTGGCCGGAGAGGATCACGTCCGTCACCGCGATGGCACCGGCATTGATGAAGGGGTTGCGCGGCACCCCGCGCTCCCGCTCCAATTGCACGATCGAATTGAACGGGTTGCCCGAGGGCTCCCGCCCGACGCGGCGCCACAGGCGATCACCGATCATCCCCAGGGCCAGCGTCAGGGTGAACACCTTCGAGATGCTCTGGATCGAGAAAAGCGCCTCGCTGTCGCCGCCGGCGCTGACGCGCCCATCGCCGTCGATCACCGCCATGCCGAACCGGTTCGGGTCCACATGGGCGAGTTCGGGGATGTAGTCGGCGACGGTGCCGCGATCCGCGCGCGCGGCCATCTCCTCCGCAATGTCACGGACGACGGTATCGAGATCGGGCATGGCCAGTCGTGGTTTCAAAAGGTCCGAGACCTTTTGCGGGTGCAGGGCGGCGCCCCGTAAAACCCCGGTCCTTTAAGCAAGGACCGGGCCCCCGTCACGCGGCGGCGAGCGCCGTGCCCATCGATTCCTTCTTCATCAACTCGCGGAAGAAGCCATCGAGATGCGTGAGCTTCTCGGGCGAGCCGTCCTGCGCGATGCGGCCGCCCTCCAGCACGACGATCCGGTCGAAATCCTGGAGCGTCGAGAGCCGGTGGGCGATGGCGATGACCGTGCGGCCCTTCATCAGGTTGCCGAGCGCATGGCGGATCGCCTGCTCGGATTCCGCATCGAGCGCCGAAGTGGCCTCGTCGAGGAGCAGGATCGGCGAGTTCTTCAGGATGGCGCGGGCGATGGCGATGCGCTGGCGCTGGCCGCCCGAGAGCTTCACGCCCCGGTCGCCGACGATCGTATCGAACCCCTCCGGCAGGGCCTTGATGAAGTCGGTGCAATGGGCCGCCTCGGCCGCCTGCCAAACCTCGTCGTCGGTGGCCTCGGGGCGGCCGTAGCGGATGTTCTCCCGGAGCGTCCGGTGGAACATCGAGACATCCTGCGGCACCACGGTGATGAACTCGCGCAGCGACTCGAGCGTCACCCGGTCGATGTCCTGGCCGTTGATGCGGATCGAGCCCGACTGCACGTCGTAGTAGCGCTGGAGCAGCGAGAACAGGGTCGACTTGCCCCCGCCCGACTTGCCCACGAGGCCGACCCGCTGGCCGGGCTCGATGGTCAGGTCGAAATCGGTGAAGACGCCGCGCCCGTCCGGGTAGTTGAACGCGACATGCTCGAACTCGATCTTGGCGCCCTGGCCGGCGAGCGGCCGCGCCTCGGGGTGATCCACGAGGTCGTGCGGCTGCAGCAGGGTGTGCAGGGCCTCGGCAAGGCGGGCCGTATGCTGCGTGGCGTCCACCAGCGCGACGGCGAGGTCGCGGGTCGCCGCGAGGATGCGGATGCCCAGCGTGCAGACGAGGACCACCTGCCCGTTCGTCGCCTGCCCGGACTCCCACAGCTTGATCGACCAGTAGAGCAGGCCGAGGATCGCCAGCACGGTGAGGATGGCGTGAACGATGCGCAGCTTCTCGAGGTAGAGGAGCGACGAGCGCCGGGCGCGCATCTCGGTGCCGATGGTGCCCTCAAACCGGGCGCCCTCACGCTTGAAGGCCGAGAAGGCGCGCACGAGGGACATGTTGCCGACGAGATCGACCATCTCGCCGTCGACGCTCGCGGCCTTGGCGGCAAAGTCGTGGTGCAGCGGCTTGCCGGCCGAGGCCATCTTGAACATCAGCACGACCACCGCCGCGAAGATGCCGGCGAGGATGCCCGCCATCGAGAGGCTGACCGAGGCGATGTAGGCGATGGAGCCGAAGGCGGCGACAGTCGGCGGCATCACGTTGAACACGAACATGTTCTCGACCGTGAAGATCGCGTTCGAGGTCGCGGTGATGCGGCTCGCCAGCGTGCCGGGCTGGCGGTCGGAGAAGAAAGTCGGCGAATGGCCGGTCATGTGCCGGAACAGGTCGCGGCGGATGTCGCCCGTCACCCCAACGAAGGTGAAGGCGCCGGTCAGCGCGGCCACGCGCCAGAGGGCGTTGTCGATGGCGATGAAGACGATGAGGACGGTCAGCGCGCTCCAGATGCCGGTGTTCTCCGGCCCCGGCCCCTTGGTGAGGGCATCGACCACGCCCTTCAGGGCGTAATCGGTCGAGACCGAGAAGCCGACCGCGCCGAGCACCGAGATGAGGATGACGAGGTGCGGTAGCCAGCGGCGGCGCAGGTACCGTCCGACGAAGGCGAAGGGCCGTTCGGCGTATCGGTGGAGTTCTTCCATCGTGGCGACCATCCCGTTCTCGCGTGACCGGCAGGCAGCAGCCGTGCGAGCATGCGGTTCTAAAGGCAAGTCCGTCCCGTAGCGCCAACGCAGGAGCGTTGCCATACGTTGCAGTGTGACTCTCCGGCTCGCGCGTTTTTAGCGCCCCAAGCTGAACATAGCTTGATCGTCTCGCTGAAGCGAAAGCGATGCCGCGCCCGTCAAGCGGGCTCCGCAATCTCCCGCTCCTTGCCGCCGGACCGGCGGGTCTCGGGCATGATCAGCGCCACCAGCATGAAGGCCGCGAAACCCAGGAAGGCGAGGCCGAGGAAGGCGCTGTGGCTCCCGAGCCGGTCGGCCATGATGCCGGCCAGCGAGGTCGAGAGCGCCGCGCCGATGCCCATGGCCGTGCCGACCGCCCCGAGGGCGAGGTTGAACCGCCCCGTGCCGCGCGTCAGGTCCGACACGACGAGGGGCACCATCACGCCGAGCACCGAGGCGGAAACGCCGTCGAGCACCTGGATCGCGACCAGCGCATAGGGGTTCGTGGTGGAGGCGAGGAGCAGGCCGCGCAGCGGCAGCGCCGCGAAGCCGACGAGCAGGACGGGGTAGCGGCCGAACCGCTCCGTGGCCCGCCCGACGGCGGGTGCACAGACGGCGAGCACGGCCTGCGGAACCATGATGCAGGCTGCGACCAGCGCGGTCGCCGTTTCGCTGGCGCGCAGCGTCAGGACGCTGCCGACCAGGGGCATCATCGCCGCGTTGGCGAGGAAGAACAGCAGCATGCAGGCGCCGAAGCTCATCAGGCCCCGGTTACCGAGGAGCGCCCGCAGGGCGCCGCGCCCGCCCGCCGAGGACGCGGCGGGCTCGGCGGCGGCCTGGACCCGCGTGTTGGCATCGATCTCCTCGGCGCGGATCGCCGAGAGGGCCATGACGGCCGGGATCCCCAGCGCGGCGGTGAGGTAGAAGACGGCGCCGTTCGACACATAATAGCCGCAGGCGCCCATTCCTGCGGCGGCGACGGCATTGCCCAGAGCCTGGAAGCTGGCATTGCGCCCGAGGCGCTCCCCGGCCCGCGCATGGCCGACGAGGCCGATGCTGATGGCGGCGATGGCCGGCGTGAGCACGCAGCTCGCGGCCGAATGGAGCGCCATGGCCAGGAGCACGACGAGGAAGCTCGGCCAGACGGCGAGCGCGAGGGCGCTGCCCGCCACCGCGATGGTGGCGAACCCGGCGGCGAAGCGCTTGGAGCGGGCGGCATCGACGAAGGCGCCCCCCGGCACCTGACCGAGCAGGCCGACGAGGCTCCCCACCGTGAGGGCGAAGCCGATATCGGACTGGGTCCACTTCGCCTGCGAGAAGTACACGGCCAGGAACGGCCCGAACCCGGTCTGAAGATTGGCCACGAAGAAGGCGAAGGCGTCGAGGCCGCGCCGGCTCCCCGTCGAGACGGTCGCCCCGGCCGGGGCCGGAGCCTCGGGCGCCACCGCGCTCTCCGGCACCGCCGCGAGCCGCTGGCGCGCCTCGGCCATGGACTCCTTGCGGGACTCCGGTCGGATGGCGTCGCGGGCCGGTGTCGCCGGAACGGGGGGCCGTGCCTTCAATCGGGCCACCGTCATTTATCCGGAGCCTTCTCAGGCATGGGCACAGCCGGAGGCGGCGGCGCTGTGGGCTGCGCTGCGGGCGGCTGGGTGGCAGACGGCTGGGAAGAGTTCGGCTGGGAGGCGGGCGGCACGGAGCCGGCCGCCGAGGCGGCGGGCGCAACGGCCGGCGGCTCGCCGCCCTCGGGCGGGGCACCGCTCGCCGGACCCAGCACGACGATCGGCTCCCCCGACTTGTATTCCGGCGAGACGCGGACCTGATTGCGGGTGAGCGCCACGGAAAGCCGCCGCTCCTTGCCGTCCGAGGTGAAGCGCAGGGCGCGCCAATCGACGGCGATCTTGCGCGTGCCGACGCCGAGGAAGCCGCCGAAATCGATGATCGCCGCGCGGGGGTGCCCCTCCTTGTCGATGATCACGTCGATGACCCGTCCGAGCTCGTCGCCCTGCGCGCTGCGCACGCTGCGGCCGAGCAGGCTCTCGTAATCCGAGGTGTCGAGGACGGTGGCGGGCGTGCCCTGCTGCGGCTGCGCCCCGGCGGCCGGAGCCGGAGCGGTCGGAGGCGTCGCGGCGGGGGGCGCGGGGAGCGTCGCTGCGGGGGGCGTCGCGACGGGGGGCGCGGCCGGCGTCGGCTGCGGTGCCGCGGGCGGGGGCGATGCGCCCGGGCCGGAGCCGCCCTCGCCGCCGACGGGCGGCGTCTGAGCGGCGGCCCCCGTCGCGCCCAGGGCGAGCACCAGGGCCGCGATCATCCGACTGGTAGTACGCACGCGTCGTCCTCTGTGAAATGAGATGGGCGGCCAGGCTGGGAGCCCTGCCGCCCGAATCCGGCGCGGCACGACGGGGGTACCGTCCGACCTGGGCGAAGTTATGGATCAGGTCTGTGGGCTCAGGGCAACAGGGCGCAAGATCCGCGCCGCATTTCCGCTCCAGCGGGCCGGGGGCGGCCCACCGGACTTTTCGCCGTCTGTTTTTCGCCGCAACCCCGGCTTAGATCGCCACGATGAGTTTGCGGGCCGCGACGCGGGCCGCGCGAGGAACCGTCCATGTCCCGCATCCCGTTCCCGGCCCCCGTGCCATCCCTGCTTCTTGCCGTGTCCCTGGCCGCCGGCGGCCTCGCGGGCTGTCAGGCGCTCGGCGGAACGACCGGCGTGATGCCCGATACCGAGGTCGGCCTGCCCCCCTCCATGCGCGGCACCATCCCCGGCCGGCAGGCGCGGACCGCGAACGTGGACGAGGAGGGCCGCCCGCTGCAGACCGCGCCGACCCGCAACATCGACATCCCGCGTAACGCGGGCTCGACCAGCCGCACCGCCGATTCCGGCGAGCGGCGCATCCGCCGCGACGAGCTGGAGGGCAGCGACCCCCGCAGCAGCGGCTCGGGCGGCATGGCGCCCTCCATCACGCCCGGCGGCAGCGTCGGGCTCGGCGGCAAGTTCTAAGCGGAAACGAGGCGGCTGCCGTAATATTCGTCCAGCCGCTTCTTGTAGTTCGGGTCGGCGAAACTGTCTTCGCCCGGCCCGTGGCTGGGCGCACCCGCGAGGGCACTGGGGTCGATATCGACCACGTACCCGCCCAGGTCCGTGCTGTAGCGCAGGGCGCGCCACGGCAGCGGATGGTGGTTCTCGCCAAGGCCGAGGAAGCCGCCGAAGGCCAGGACCGCGTAGGCGACCTGCCCCGACACCTTGTCGACCATGAAATTGTAGACCGTACCGAGATGGCGGCCCTCGCTGTCGTAGACGGCGGTGCCCTCGACCTTGTTCGAGGCGATCAGGCGCGGCGTCTCATCGAGGGCGAGGCCCTCGGCGGCCGGATCGAGTTCCAGCGTGCCCGGCTTCCTGACGGCGCGTTCGGTCGGCAGATCGGTGGGCATGGTCCCTCCTCGAGCGCCCCGCGTTCCCTGCGGGGGTGATGGAGGGGTTACGAGCGCCGCCGCAACCGGTTCCGTCGCGGCGGGACTGCGATTCGTCGAGCTCCGGGCGGCGCCCGGTCAGATCAGGCCGCGGCCCTGATGGGCCAGCGGTGCCCCGCCCGACCGGGTTCCGGTCGCCAGGGCGACGACCAGCGCCACGGAAAGCACCAGCGCGAGTGAGAAGATCGGTGTGAACATGTCACCGGATCTTGCAAATTGCGGTTACGATAATGTTTCATATCCCAACCTATGCGATAAGATTCTGCTTCGGCACCCAAGCCGAACGGGCCGAAACCCGGTCCGCCCTGTGGATTGAGGCGGTTAGCACTCGATTTCCCCTTGGAACGGGCGCGGTACCGCTTAGTTGATACTGCTATGCTGACGTGGCAACGGAGCGCGGTTCGCTCCGCTGAAGTCCGAGCATCGGAGGAAGTTGATGGCGACGAAGACGGAGAAGGCTGCGCCGAAAGCGGCCAAGACCACAAAGGCTGCTTCAGAGTCCGCCCCCGCCAAGACCGCCAAGCCGGCTGCTAAGGCGCCGGCCGCGAAGCCGAACGCCCTTCAGCAGCCGCTGAAGCCCTCGGCCGAGCTCGGCGCCATCGTCGGCACCAGCCCGCTCCCGCGCGGCGAGGTTGTCAGCAAGGTGTGGGAATACATCAAGAAGCACAACCTGCAGAACCCCGAGAACAAGCGCGAGATCGTCGCCGACGACAAGCTCAAGAAGGTTTTCGGCAAGGACAAGTGCTCCATGTTCGAGATGAACAAGCATCTCGCCGCGCACCTGAAGTCCTGATCCCTCGTGCCGCCGGACCGGCCCTCGGGCCGGTCGCGGCGGATCGTGGCGTCACGCAAGATATTGCAGGACGCCGCCATCGACCCGCATCGCAGCGCCCGTCGTGGCGCTCGCGGCCGGGCTGCACAGATAGGCAACGAGGTTCGCGACCTCGTCCACCTTGGCCAGCCGCCTGATCAGCGATGTCGGGCGGTGCTGGGTCACGAACTGCCGCCCGAGTTCCTCGATATCGCCGGTGGGCCCATCGCTCATCTGCTTGAGGAAGGTTTCGACGCCCTCCGACAGGGTCGGGCCGGGCAGCACGCTGTTCACGGTCACGCCGCTTCCGGCGACCGTCTGGGCGATGCCGCGCGCGATCGAGAGCTGCGCCGTCTTCGTCATCCCGTAATGGACCATCTCGGTCGGGACGTTGAGGGCGGATTCGCTCGAGATGAAGATCACCCGGCCCCAGCCGCGCTCGACCATGCCCGGCGTGTAGGCGCGGGAGAGGCGCACGCCGCTCATCACGTTCACATCGAAGAAGCGCTGCCAATCCTCGTCCGGAATGTCGAAGAACGGCTTCGGCTCGAAGATGCCGGTGTTGTTGACGAGGATGTCGACGCTCGGATTGGCCCTCACCAGCGCCTCGGCACCCGCCGCGTCGGAAACGTCGCCCACCGCCGCGAAGGCGCGCCCGCCACTCGCCTCACCGCGCAGCTTCGCGAGCGCCGCATCGACCCGCTCGGTGGTGCGCCCGTTGATGCCGACTTCCGCGCCGAGGTCGCAGAGCGCCCGGGCGATGGCGTAGCCGATTCCCCCGGTCGAGCCGGTGACGAGGGCTTTGCGTCCGCTGAGATCGAGATCCATGATCGGCTGTCCTTTGCCTGTCACCCCGTGGCGCGAAGGTGGGGTCGGCCGGGCGGGAGACCAGTCCTACCCGTTCCGCTGCCAGCGCAGGGCGCTGGTGCAGGCGCCGACCAGGGAGAGCGCCACGGCGGTTGACAGGGAGAGTGTTACCGCCCAGCCCGCCCCGCTGCCATGGGTGAGCCCGAACAACACCGCGACCATCGCCGCGCCGAGGGATTGGCCGGTGAGCCTTGCGGTCGATTGCATGCCGCTCGCCCCGCCGCTGCGCTCGCGCGGGGCGGAGGTGACGATGATCCGGTTGTTGGGTGACTGGAACAGGCCGAAGCCGAGGCCGCACAGGGTGAGCCGCCAGACGATATCGAGGGTCGGCGCCCCCGTGGGCAGGGCGGCGACCAGCGCGAGCCCGGCCGCCAGCACCGCGAGGCCGGCGCCGCCGAGCAGCCCCGGCGGGTAGCGGTCGGCGAGCCGGCCGGAGATCGGCGCCATCACCGCGACGGCGATGGGCCAGGGGGTCATCAGGAAGCCGGTCTGCGTGCTCGACAGGTGCAGCACATCCTGGAAATAGAACGGCAGGGCGACGTAGGACGCCATCTGCGCCGCGAAGGCGCAGACCGACGAGGCCATCGACAGGGCGAAGGCCCGGATCCGCAGCAGGTCGACCGGCAGGAGCGGTGACGGCAGGCGGATCTGCCGGCGCACGAAGATGACCCCGAACACGAGGGCGGCGGCGATCTCGGCCGCGCCCCACAGGGTCCCGCCGGGATCGCCGAGCCGGTCGATGCCCACGATCAGCAGGCCGAAGGTCAGGGCGTTGAGGAGCGCGCTCAAGGCATCGAACGGCCGGCGGCTCTCCGGCGTCTTGGGCAGGGTGCGCGAGGCGACGGCGAGCGCCAGCAGCCCCACCGGCACGTTCACGAGGAACAGCCACGGCCAGGTCGCCACGGAGAGGATGGCGGCGGCCACTGTCGGCCCCGCCGCCGAGGCGACCGCCACGACCAGCGCGACATTCGCCACCCCCGCCCCGATGATCTTGTGCGGGTAGATGAAGCGCACGAAGCCGATGTTGACGCTCATGATCGCGGCGGCGCCGAGCCCTTGGACGATCCGCGCGGCGATGAGCAGCCCGAGGCTCGGCGCCAGCGCGCAGGCCAGCGAGGCGGCGACGAACACCGCGAGCCCCGGCAGATAGACCCGGCGGAATCCGAAGATGTCGCCGAGGGAGGCGAAGGGCAGCAGGCTCGCGGTGACGGCGACCTGATAGGAGTTCACCACGAAGATCGCGTCCGCCGGCTTCACCGACAGGTCCTTCGCGAGGATCGGCAGGGCGACGTTGACGATGGCCCCGTCGAGCACGGCCATGGTCATGGCGAGCGCGATGGCCGCCATGGCGAGCATCCGTTCGCGCGGTGGCAACCCGTCCTGCGGTTGCGGCGCGGCGGTCTCGGCCATGCTGGGCGCTCCTGCGGCGCCGCTCGGCGTCGGGGGGAAGGGAAGCGTCGTCTCGCGCAGGCGCGGGGCAGCGTCGAGGGGTCTCGCGTGTCCTCCGTCACATCGCGACAGGAACCGGATCAGCCGGCGCGGCGCCCGCAGCGGATATAGGTCGAGGTGCCCTTGCTGCTGGTCCAGGTCAGGCGGTCCCCCTCCACGAGGAGACGGACCTGCGACGACCAGCGGCGGCCCCGGTCGCTGCACTCGGCCGCCATCACCCAGGCGCCGCCGGAGCGGTGGCCGTCATGGAAGGTGCAGGTGGTTCTGCCCGCGCGGGCCCTGTCGGCCGAGATCGTGGCCGGCAGGTAGCCGCGTCGGCGGGACGGGCTGAGACAGGCGGCCGAGGTCGGCCCCCAGGTGCCGACATAGTCCGCGGCCAGGCGCTTCGGGGCGGCGGGGGCGACGGCCTGGATCGCGGCCGGAGCGGGAACGGCGGCGACCACGGGAGCGGGCGCCTCGGCCGGGGGCTGCGCCGCCGCCGGGGTCGTCTCCGGCGGCAATTCGGGCAGCACGGTCACGCGCTTGGGCGGCTCCTCCGCCCGGCGGGTGGTTTCGGCGGAGGTCAGCGGGCGGAAGGGAAGGTCTTCGCGCAGATAGGTGGCGCAATAGGCGAAGAGCCCGCCCCAGCCCGCGACGAGAAGGGCGGGGATCGCGTAGCGCGCCGTGCCGCGCTTCGGCGGCCCATCCGGCTCGGCCGGCGGCGGAGGCGGCACGACGAGGGCGTTCATCCCCGGCTCGGCGAGGGCGAGCGGCGTGGGGAAGGTGGCGACGGGAAGGGTCTCGTCCCGCCACTCGGCCCTGTCGAGCGTCATCTCCATCGCATCAGCGCCCGAAGATCCCCTTCAGGAACTGGGCGGTGCGGTTGCGCTTGCGCTTGCGCTCCAGTTCCGAGGCATCCTTGATCCAGGCGACCTGGACCACCCGGCGCTCGCCCTCGAAGGGCTCGTGGCCATGCCAGGAATTGTCGGCGCGCAGGAAGGCGAACATCGTCCCCATGGTCGGCGGCACCTCGACGGCGAAGGGCTCGAAGTTCTTGCCGTCGTAGAGCACCCGCAGGCGGCCGGCGGCCGGGGCGTCCCAGGCGTCGTTCATGTAGACGAGGAGCGTCAGCACCTTCGACGGGCCGTCCGTGTGGATGGCGCCGTACTTGAGCTGGCTGCGCTTCATGATGGTGGTGAGGCGCGGGCACGAGACGAGATCGATCCCGAACTTCTCGCCGAGGATGCGGGAGAACTCGTCGCTCTCCAGTTCGTCGATCAGCGCCTTGAACCGGCCCTGGAGCGAGACCTCGTCCACGGTGAGGTAGCCGGGCTTGCCGATCTCGGGGAAGTCGCGGCGGATCTCGTCGATCGCCTCCCGGTTCAGGACGTTCGACCCCAGCGTGTATGGGTACGGCTCCCGCGAGAGCGGCGCGGCGCGAATCGCCTGAACGTCGATGATCGAGAGAGCCGTCATGCTGGTGTCCCTGGGGTGTCGCGCCGTTCAGAACGGGAATCACGCAGCGCGAGACGTCGCAAGCGGATCACGTTCACAAGTTGTTAGGGTCATCGTGCCCGTGCCCGCCATTTAGGCGGCTGAATGCGGCGCACAGACGGCGAAAGCGGTGGGGTGGCGCATTCCGGTGACAGTCGCCGGGCGCAGGCCCGTGCAGGATAACCCCACCCGCGACCGCTCGCGGGGCGTGCGTAACCAGGATCCGGTACGATCTGTGATGAGGCCGTTGGTCCTCACCTTGCTCTTGGCTTCCCTCGCCGCCGTCGCGGCTGGGCTGTCGGCCCGTGCCGAGCCCGCGCGCGCGCCCCGCGGCTCGATGACGGCCCGGATGACCTGCGCCGAGGCGATGGCCCTGGTGCAGCGCGAGGGCGACATCATGATCGCCGCCGGCAACGCGCCGGAACGGCTCGTCCGCGACCGCAACCAGTGCGAGCTGTCGGACATCGCGGAATTGCGCTTCGTGCCGACGCGGGACAACCCGCAATGCCCGATCGGCTACCGCTGCCGCGAGCCCGGCTTCGAGGAATGGAACTGGTAGGGGTCACGAAGCGGACATCCCGTCACGCAACTCCCTTGTGCCCGATTTACGGCGATCTATCCTTTATCCAGCCGCCCGACGGACAGGGCGGGTCTGGAGAGACCGCTCCATGCGAACGCTGATTCTTGCCGCGCTCCTCACGGGTGTCGCCATCCCCGCCCTGGCGCAGGGGGCGGCGCCGGCCGAGACCAAGGCCAAGACGGACGACCTCGAGAAGCTGGAGAGCTTCCACAGCACCTCGACACAGCCGGCGCCGGAGATCGCTCAGACCGGCCGCAAGGCCGACGCGATCACCAAGAACCTCGCGAAGGTGAAGCTGCCGGACGGGTTCAAGATCGCCCTCTACGCCATCGTGCCGGATGCCCGCGCCCTGGCGGTGGGGCCGAATGCCGGCGTGGTGTTCGTCGGCACCCGCAAGTCGAAGATCTACACCGTGACCGACCGGGACAAGGACCGGGTCGCCGACGAGGTGCGCGCCTTCGCGCCGGGCATCGATTTCAAGATCCCGAACGGCGTCTGCTTCTCGCGCGACGGCGTGCTGACCGTGGTGGAGCAGAACCGGGTGCTCGCCTTCCCGGCGGCCGAGTTCTTCTACGAGAACCCGGATGTCGCCGCCGGCGTGCTGGTGAAGCAGGGCGAGCTGATCCCCGCCTCCGAGGAGAGCTTCAACCACACCGCCCGCGTCTGCCGCGTGGGGCCGGACGGCAAGACCTACATCGCGCTGGGCCAGCCCTACAACGTGCCGCCCGCCGCCAAGATGGACATGTACCGGAAGCAGGGTATCGGCGGCATCATCCGCATCGACGCCGACGGCAAGAACCGCGAAGTCTACGCCACCGGCATCCGCAACTCGGTCGGCATGGACTTCGCCACCGACAAGAGCCTCTGGTTCACGGACAACCAGGTCGACGGCATGGGCGACGACAAGCCGCCGGGCGAGCTGAACCATGCCACCAAGGCGGGCCAGAATTTCGGCTTCCCGTGGTTCGGCGGCGGCGCGGTGCGCACCGTCGAGTACAAGGACGAGACCCCGCCCGCCGACGCGGTGCCGCCGATGGCCGAACTGCCGCCCCATGCGGCCGATCTCGGCATGACCTTCTACAACGGGAAGATGTTCCCCGACGCCTACAAGGGCGGCATCTTCATCGCCGAGCACGGCTCGTGGAACCGCACCCAGCCGATCGGCGCGCGGGTGATGTTCGCCAAGCTCGGCGCGGACGGGAAGGTCGAATCGGTCAAGCCCTTCGCGGAGGGCTGGCTGACCGGCGACGGCGAGTATCTCGGCCGTCCCGTGGACGTGGCGGTGATGCTCGACGGCTCGCTGCTGGTCTCCGACGATTCCGCCGGGGCGGTGTATCGGATCTCCTACGAGAAGTAGGTTCTTGGGAGCGGGCCCCTCTCTCGGGAGGGGCCTGTTTCCCCCCCCCGCCATCCATCCCTCCCCCTCATCCTGAGGTGCCGCGAAGCGGCCTCGAAGGAGGGTTCCAGCCAGCGCTGTCATCCCTGGAGCCCTCCTTCGAGGCCCGCTCACGCGGGCACCTCAGGATGAGGGAGAGGGTTGGAACACCATCAGGACAAGCAGCCCGTGACGATGACCCGCCTGATCCTCATCCTCTCCGCCACGCTGATGCCGCTGGGCGCGCAGGCGGGCGATGCCGCCCTCGGCAAGAAGCGCGCGACCGCCTGCCAGACCTGCCACGGCATGGACGGTCTCTCGAAGCTGCCGGAGGCGCCGAACCTCGCCGGCCAGGTCGAGCCCTATCTGGTGAAGGCGCTCACCGAGTACCGCGAGGGCAAGCGCCAAAACGAGATCATGAACGTCGTCGCGAAGGAGCTGTCCGACGCGGATATCGCGAATCTAGCGGCGTATTACGCGGGCATCCAGATCGACGTGCTGCCGCCGGGCTAACCACACCTTCCGTCATTGCGAGCGGAGCGAAGCAATCCAGGGCAGCGGGACATCTCGCGGCGTTGGCGGAACCCTGGATTGCTTCGCTCCGCTCGCAATGACGGGGTTGGCGCTCGCAAGGACAAAGATTCGAGGCGCGGCCGCCCTCAATCGTCCATCTTGAGCGCGGCGATGAACGCCTCCTGCGGGATCTCCACCCGGCCGAACTGGCGCATCTTCTTCTTGCCCTCCTTCTGCTTGTCGAGGAGCTTGCGCTTGCGCGAGATGTCGCCGCCGTAGCACTTGGCGGTCACGTCCTTGGAGAGCGCCCGGATGGTCTCGCGGGCGATGATCTTGCCGCCGATCGCCGCCTGGACGGGGATCTGGAACAGGTGGCGGGGGATCAGGTCCTTCAGCTTCTCGCACATCGCCCGGCCGCGCGATTCGGCGCGGGTGCGGTGGACCAGCATCGACAGGGCGTCCACCGGCTCGGCGTTGACCAGCAGCGACATCTTCACGAGGTCGCCCTCGCGGTAGTCGGACACATGGTAGTCGAACGAGGCGTAGCCCTTCGAGATCGACTTCAGCCGATCGTAGAAATCGAACACCACCTCGTTCAGCGGCAGGTCGTAGATGACCATGGCGCGCTTGCCGACGTAGTTGAGGTCGATCTGGATGCCGCGCCGGTCCTGGCAGAGCTTGAGCACACCGCCGAGATATTCGTCGGGCGTGAGGATCGTGGCGCGGATCCACGGCTCCTCGATGGTCTCGATCTTCATCACGTCCGGCATGTCGGCCGGGTTGTGCAGCTCCTTCGTGGTCCCGTCGCGCATCTGCAGGCGGTAGACCACGGACGGCGCCGTCGAGATCAGGTCGAGGTTGAACTCGCGCTCCAGCCGCTCCTGAATGATCTCCAGGTGCAGGAGGCCGAGGAAGCCGCAGCGGAAGCCGAAGCCCAAAGCCGCCGAACTCTCCATCTCGTAGGAGAACGAGGCGTCGTTCAGCCGGAGCTTGCCCATGGCCGAGCGCAGGTTCTCGAACTCGGCCGCGTCCACCGGGAAGAGACCGCAGAACACCACCGCCTGGACTTCCTTGAAGCCCGGCAGCATGCCGCTGGTCTGGCGCTTGTCCTCGGTGATCGTGTCGCCGACGCGGGTGTCGGCCACTTCCTTGATCGAGCCCGTGAAGAACCCGACCTCGCCGGGGCCGAGGGCGTCGATCTCAGCCATCTTCGGCCGGAACACGCCGATCCGGTCCACGCCGTAGACCGCGTCGGCGCCCATCATGCGGATGGTCATGCCCTTCTTGAGCACGCCGTCCACGATGCGCACCAGCACCACGACGCCGAGATAGGCGTCGTACCACGAGTCCACGAGGAGCGCCTTGAGGGGCGCGGCCGGCTCGCCCTTCGGCGCCGGCAGCCTGGTGACGATGGCCTCCAGCACCGCCTCGATGTTGAGGCCGGTCTTGGCCGAGATCGGCACCGCCTCGGAGGCGTCGAGGCCGATCACCTCCTCGATCTGCTCCTTGACCCGGTCCGGCTCGGCGGCGGGGAGATCGACCTTGTTGAGGACCGGCACGATCTCGTGATTGGCGTCGAGCGCCTGATAGACGTTCGCCAGCGTCTGCGCCTCGACGCCCTGCGAGGCATCGACCACCAGCAGCGAGCCCTCGCAGGCGGCGAGCGAGCGCGAGACCTCGTAGGCGAAGTCCACGTGGCCGGGCGTGTCCATCAGGTTGAGGATGTAGGTCCGGCCATCCTTGGCCGTGTATTCCAGGCGCACGGTCTGCGCCTTGATGGTGATGCCGCGCTCCTTCTCGATGTCCATCGAGTCGAGCATCTGCTCGCTCATGTCGCGCAGGGCCACGGTGCCGGTGGCCTGGATCAGGCGGTCGGCCAGGGTCGATTTCCCGTGGTCGATATGGGCGACGATCGAGAAGTTGCGGATGGTGTCGATCGGGGCGGTCATCGATGTTCCGTTGGGGCGCACGGCCGTTCCAGCGCGCATGCCGTCAGATCGCGATGGTCGGACAGGAAAGCCGACCGGGCGCCTGCGAGATAGCAGCGCCGGGCCACAGCGTCGAGCGCAAGGGGATCGCGGGCTTCGAGCGCGCAAACGAAACCGCCCGAAGCGGGCGGCTCCGGGCGGTTTGCGTTTCGTTCGGGTCGAGCGTTACCGGCCGCGGTCGCGGATCAGTCGCTCGATCTCGGCCTCGCCGTGGGAGCGGGCCTTGGCCTCGGTCGGGTGCTTCCGGTCCGACCGCTGGTGAAGCTTGCCGTGCTTGCGGATGCTCCACTGGTAGAGCGCGCCGCTCTCGCCGACCGGATGAACCTCGAGGCTGAAGGGAAAGGTGTCGGAGTGCGTATCGTTCATGCTGCCCATATGGGGCGGATCGCCGCCATTTGCCATCCCGGCAACGCATTCCTCTCACGCGCCGGTTGAATCCCCTGCAGGGCCACCCGACCGTGCGCGCGTGGCCATCGCGACGAGGCTCTTGCGCAGCCCCCCCATGTCCGAGACCGGCTCGGGATAGAGCACCCGCGCCGTCCGGTCGCCGGCCATCAGATCCATGCCCTCGGGGTCGAGCCCGCTGAGACGCCAGGGCGACTCCGCCTCGCCGGACGCCGCCGCGTAGAGGGCGAGGGCATCGGCGTGGTCGGCGTTCATGTGGGCGACGGCGCCGCCCTCCCCCGCCACGATGGCCTCCCGGCCGGTCAGGTCGAGGAGAAGTTCGGCGGGCGTCAGCGTCGCAGCCTTGGCGAAGCCGCCGTTCAGGTGGCCCGCCTCCGGCACCAGGGCGAAAAAGGCGAAGTCCGGGAAATCCGCGTAGAGCTTCGCCTTGGGATGGCGGGCCAGGAACCGCTCGCGGACGCGGGGCTCGGCACTCTGCATCGCGCGGCCGTTCACCGTGAGGCGGGGATGGGCGAGCGGGTCGCCCTTGCCGCCCTGGCTGAAAAGCAGGGAGCAGCGCGGATCGGCCAGGAGGTTGCGGGTATGGGCCGACAGGCGCGACAACAGCATCAGCGGCGTGCCGTCCACGTCGGTGGCCATCGTGACGAGGGAGGCGAAGGGCATGCCCTCCGCGTCGATCGTCGCCAATGCGCCCGAGCGGATGGTGCGCAGGAGCATCCGCGCGAGGCCGATTGCGTCGAAGGGCGCCTCCGCCGCCGGCAAGGGCCGGGCCGGACCCTTCGGCCCCTCGGAAACGCCCACCGTCTCTGACATGCACACGCTCCTGTGACGCGAGCGGTCTGGAAGATTACGGCCAAGCTATGACCGCCGCTCGCTTTTTCCCAGGGAACATATTAAAGCACCCGTCCCCCTCGGCGCGAGCCGGAACCGCTTCCCGCGGCGGAATGCCCTCGCGCCTACAGCCAGCCCCGATGGGGCCGGGATGCGACGCGGCCGTTTGCGCGGCCGCGCCCGAACCCGTTCAGCCAGGGATCCGCGCATGCCGACCATTGCCCTCGTCGACGACGACCGGAACATCCTGACCTCCGTGTCGATCGCCCTGGAGACCGAAGGCTACCGGATCCAGACCTACACCGACGGGGCTTCGGCCCTGGACGGTCTGCGCCACTCGCCCCCCGACCTCGCGATCTTCGACATCAAGATGCCGCGCATGGACGGGATGGAGCTGCTGCGGCGGCTGCGCCAGAAATCGGACCTGCCGGTCATCTTCCTCACCTCGAAGGACGAGGAGATCGACGAGCTGTTCGGCCTGAAGATGGGCGCGGACGACTTCATCCATAAGCCGTTCTCGCAGCGGCTTCTGGTGGAGCGGGTGAAGGCGGTGCTGCGCCGCTTCGCGAAGGAAGCCCCCGGCGCCCCGCCGCGCGGCGAGGCCGAGGCCGCCGCCCGCTCCCTGGAGCGCGGCGCCCTGATGATGGACCCCGAGCGGCACACCTGCACCTGGAAGGGCGAGGCGGTGACGCTGACCGTCACCGAGTTCCTGATCCTCCAGGCGCTGGCCCACCGCCCCGGCGTGGTGAAGAGCCGCAACGCCCTGATGGACGCGGCCTACGACGATCAGGTCTATGTCGATGACCGCACCATCGACAGCCACATCAAGCGCCTGCGCAAGAAGTTCAAGGCGACCGACCAGAGCTTCGACATGATCGAGACGCTCTACGGGGTCGGCTACCGGTTCAAGGAGGCGTAGGCCGGGTCAGGATGGATCGCTCACCCGTGTCGCCACCGCATGCCTCCCAGGCTCACGACGTTGCCACCGACGATGCCCCCTCCCGCCCCTGGACGCGCCAGGCCCTGTCCTATCCCCTGCGCCTGCCGCGCGCCCTGTGGGATGGAGTGGGCCAGCGCGCCGCGTCGAGCCTCACGCGCCGCATCGTCGTCCTCAACCTCGTCGGGCTGATCGCGCTCCTCGTCGGCTTCCTCTACCTGAACCAGTTCCGGCAGGGCCTGATTCAGGCCCGCGTCCAAAGTCTCGCGATCCAGGGCGAGATCATCGCGGGCGCCATCGCCGCCTCCGCCTCGGTCGAAACGGACACGATCCGCATCGATCCCGACAAGCTGCTGCAGCAGCAGGCCGGCGAGGGCGAAGAGGAAACGCAGCCGCTCACCTTCTCGCTGAACCCGGAGAGGGTGGCGCCGCTGCTGGCGCGCCTCGTGACGCCCACCGGAAACCGCGCCCGCGTCTACGATCAGGAAGGCGGGCTGCTGTTCGACACCCGCACCCTGTTCAAGCGCGGCGACGCCTCGCGCCAGGACCTCGCCGCCGCCCGGCCGCACAAGGCGGGCCTGCTCGAATCGGCCTTCGACGCCGTCCACGCCAAGCTCACCGGCCTGTTCGGGCGCTCGGCGCCGCAGGAGGAGGCCGGGCCGGTCAACGGCCATTCCCTGCGCGAGGTCCAGGCCGCCCTGAACGGCGCCCGCGGCAGCCTCGTGCGCCGCAACGCCCTGAGCGAGACCACGGTCTCGGTGGCGGTGCCGATCCACAAGGCCGGCGCGGTGCGCGGCGCGCTGCTCATCTCCACGCAGGGCGACGCCATCGACCGGGTGATCGCCTCCGAGCGATTCGGCCTGTTCCAGGTGTTCCTGATCGCCGCGATGGTGATGGTGGTGCTGTCCTTCCTGCTGGCGGGCGCCATCGCAGGGCCGGTGCGGCGCCTCGCGGAGGCTGCCGAGAAGGTGCGCATGGGCATCAAGACCCGCGAGGAAATCCCGGACTTCACCGAGCGCACCGACGAGATCGGCCACCTCTCCGGCGCCCTGCGGGACATGACCCAGGCGCTGTACCGGCGCATCGACGCCATCGAAAACTTCGCCGCCGACGTCAGCCACGAATTGAAGAACCCGCTGACCTCGCTGCGCAGCGCCGTCGAGACCCTGCCGCTGGCCAAGACCGAGGATTCGCGCGGCCGGCTGATGGCGATCATCCAGCACGACGTGAAGCGCCTCGACCGGCTCATCAGCGACATCGCCGACGCCTCGCGCCTCGATGCCGAGCTCGCCCGCGCCGAGGCGCGGCGGGTCGACCTGAAGAAGCTCCTGTCCACCGTCGTCTCGGTGGCGAACGAACGGCGGCGGCCGAAGGATTGCCTGATCCAGCTCGATCTCGACCCCAACGATCCCGAGGGCGCCTACGCGATCATCGGCCATGACAGCCGGCTCGGGCAGGTGGTGAACAACCTCCTCGACAATGCCCGCTCGTTCTCGCCCTCTGACGCGAAGGTGCGCGTCGCCCTGCGCAGGGTGCGCAACGAGATCGAACTGGTCTGCGAGGACGAGGGTCCGGGTATCCCCGAGCACGCCCTGGAGCGGATCTTCGAGCGCTTCTACACCGACCGGCCGGAACAGGGCTTCGGCCAGAATTCCGGCCTCGGCCTCTCGATCTCCCGCCAGATCGTCCAGGCGCATCGCGGCACGATCCGCGCGGAGAACCGGCCCGGCGTCCCCAACGAGGAGGGCGAACCCACCGTGCGCGGCGCCCGCTTCATCGTTCGCCTGCCGGCCGCATCCCGGTCACTGTCGCAGCACGCCGCCTGATGGAAAGCCTGCACGCCGCCTGCGTCGTGCTGGGCGAGGCGGGCGTGCTGATTCTCGGACCCTCGGGGGCGGGCAAGTCGACGCTGGCCCTGATGCTGGCCGATTCGCCCGGCGGTGCGCTGGTGGCGGACGACCGGGTGCGGATCCTGCCGCGCGGAGGGCGCCTCGTCGCCTGTCCGCATCCCGCTGAGGCGGGGCGCGTGGAAATCAGGGGACAGGGCCTGCTCACCGCCGAGGTGCTCGGCCTCGCGCGCCGTCCGGAGGCCGTGCTGAGGCTGGCCATCGACCTCGTGGAGACGCAGCCGCGCCTGCCCGATCCGCCTTCGGCCGCGCGAATCCTGGGGATAGGCCTGCCCCGCCTGATCCTCGACCGGGGTGCCCGGGCGGCGGGCCTCGCGCCGATGCTCGTGCGGGCCGCGCTGCGGGCCAAGGCCGAGTGAAAGGGAAGCGTGACTTCGCAGCCGCACACACACGGTCTTTTGCTTAATTGCCCCGCAAGCCGTAGCCTCGGCCTCTCCGCCATGGCATGATTCCATGAATGCGCGGGCAAAGGGTCGCGATCGCCTTGTGAGATACTGTGCAATGCACAACATGGCGGTTCGCATAGGATGTCGGAACACGTGTCGATGATTGGCATGGTGCTCGTCACCCACGGGTTGCTCGCGACCGAGTTCAAGGCCGCTCTCGAGCACGTGGTCGGCCCCCAGGATCAGATCGAAACGATCACGATCGGGCCGGAAGACGATATGGAATTGAGGCGCCGGGACATCATGTCCGCGGTGTGCCGGGTGAACACCGGCGAGGGCGTCGTCGTGCTAACCGACATGTTCGGCGGCACCCCCTCGAACCTTGCCCTGTCGTGCATGAACGGCGGCTCGGTGGAGGTGGTGGCGGGCATCAACCTGCCCATGCTCATCAAGCTCGCGAGCGTGCGCGACGAGGAAAGCCTCGGCGACGCGGTGCTTCACGCCCAGGAGGCGGGGCGCAAATACATCAACGTCGCGTCGCGGGTTCTGGCGGGGAAGTGAGCGCCGCCGCCGGCTGCCGCCGACGGGTGGCGGTGATGCCGGCGGAAGCCACGATCACCAGGCCGATGGCGAGCCATTGCACCGGCGTCAGCGCCTCGCCGATCAGGACATAGGCCAGCAGCGCGGCGACGGCCGGCTCCAGGCTCATCAGCACGCCGAAGGTCGTCCGGTCGAGGCGGCGCAGTGCCACCATCTCCAGAGAATACGGCAGGGCGCTCGACAGGAGCGCCACCGCGAATCCGAGCACGAGGGTCGCGGGCGCGAACAGGGCCGTGCCTGCCTCCGCGAGCCCCGCCGGCGCGACGACCAGGGCGGCGGCGAGCATCCCCCAGGCCACGGCCTGCCCGCCATCGACGCGGCCCGCCCGCTGCCCGAACAGGATGTAGAGCGCCCAGGCCACCCCTGCCGCGAGCGCCAGGGCGATGCCGAGGGGATCGAGCCCGCCCGTCCCTCCGAGGGGCAGGAGCAGGCCGAGCCCCAGGACGGCGAGGCCGATCCAGGCGAGATCGGCCGTCCGCCGCGAGCCGGCGATGGCGAGGACGAGGGGGCCGGTGAACTCGACGGCCACCGCCGGGCCGATGGGGAGCCGCGTCAGGGCGAGGTAGAACAGCAGGTTCATCACCCCCAGCGCCGCCCCGTAGAGGGCGATCCACCCGGCCTCCCGCAGCGTGAGGCTGCGCCGCCACGGGCGCCAGACGGCGAGCAGCACGAGGGCCGAGAAGCCGACGCGCAGGCTCGCCGTCCCCGCCGCGCCGACGGAGGGGAACAGGGATTTCGCGATGGCCGCCCCGCCCTGAAGCGAGACCATTCCGGTGAGGAGGGCCGCGACGGGCAGGAGGAGGGCGTTACCGGGACGCCGCATACGGGGACCGGGGGTTGGGAGGTGACCCCTCTCCCCGCCTGCGGGCAGAGGCCCGCATGGACCCTGTCGTCGATGCGGGAAGCGAAGGCGAAGCCGAAGCGGCGGTGAGGGGACTCAGCCCTCTCCCCGCAGGCGGGGCGAGGGGATGCGCGGAACGCGCGCGGCGCGGCTCACACCGACAGGATTCGCCCCGACGCCCCTTCCGCGCCCGCGCGGATCGCCGCGATGCGCTCGGCATAGGCCGCTTCGCCGCCGCCGAAGACGGCGTTGCCGGCGACGAACGTATCGGCGCCGGCCCGGCTCGCCAGACGCACCGTCTCCGCATCGATGCCGCCGTCGACCTCGAGGCGGATATCGCGGCCCGCGATCATCGCCCGCACCCGCGAGACGGTCTCCATCGAGGATTTCAGGAAGCTCTGGCCGCCGAAGCCGGGGTTCACGGTCATCACCAGCACGAGGTCGGCGATGTCGAGGAGGGGCTCGACGGTCGCCGCCGGGGTGCCGGGGTTGATCGCGATGCCGGCGCGCTTGCCGAGGTCGCGGATGGTCTGAAGCGAGCGGTGGATATGCGGCCCGGCCTCGGCATGGACGGTGATGCCGTCCGCCCCGGCCTGCGCGAAGGCGGCGAGGTAGGGATCGGCCGGGGCGATCATCAGGTGGACGTCGAAGTACTTCTGCGTGTGCGGTCGCAGGGCCTTCACCACCGGAGCGCCGAAGGTGATGTTGGGCACGAAATGCCCGTCCATCACATCGAGGTGGATCCAGTCGGCGCCGGCGGCCTCGACGGCGCGCAGCTCCTCCGCGAGCCGCGAGAAATCGGCCGAAAGGATCGAGGGGGCGATGACGGGAGGAAGCATCGGACGTCTTTCGAGGATTCTGCGGATGCCCGCAGTCGTCATTGCGAGCGCAGCGAAGCAATCCAGGGGCGGCGGGACGTTTCCGGCCGAGGCGTCTCCCTGGATTGCTTCGCTACGCTCGCAATGACGGGGCGCTATTCAGGCCGGGTCTTCGCGCGGGAGCGTCGCGGACGTCAAGCCAATCGCCGTCGCCGCTCCACGAGCTGCATGATGATCGGCGTGAGGATGAGCTGCATCGCCAGATCGAGCTTGCCGCCGGGGATCACGATGGAATTCGCCCGGCTCATGAACGAATCGTGGATCATCGACACGAGATAGGAGAAGTCGATCCCCTTCGGATTCTTGAAGCGGATCACCACCATCGATTCGTCGGCGGTGGGAATCCAGCGGGCGATGAACGGGTTCGAGGTGTCCACCGTCGGCACGCGCTGGAAGTTGATGTCCGTCCACGAGAATTGCGGGCAGATGGTCTGCACGTAATCGGGCATCCGCCGCAGGATCACATCCGTCACCGCCTCGGTGGAATAACCCCGGAACGAGCGGTCCCGGTGCAGCTTCTGCACCCATTCGAGGTTGATGACCGGCACCACCCCGATCTTCAGGTCGGCGTAGCGGGCGATGTCGACCTGATCGTTCACGACGCAGCCGTGCAGCCCCTCGTAGAAAAGGAGGTCCGAGCCCGGCAGGAACGCCTCCCATTCGGAGAAGGTGCCCTCTTGGATGCCGTAGAGCCGCGCATCGTGGGCATCGTGGGCGTAGTGGCGGGTGCGCCCGCCGCCCGATTCGGAATAGGTGCGGAACACCTCCTCCAGCTCGGGCAGGAGGTTCGCCTTCGGGGCGAAGTGGGAGAGCGTCGCCTCCCGCGCCATCATCTGGCGCATCGTGTCCCGGTCGAAGGCGTGGAAGCCGTCGCCCTCGATGAAGACGGCGTGCACGTCCTCCCGGCGGAAGATCTGCTCGAACGTGTTGCGGACGGAGGTGGTGCCGGCCCCCGAGGAGCCGGTCACCGAGATGATGGGATGGCGTGCCGACATCGCCGTTGACCGGACCGGCCTCCCCCTCAGGGACGCATCAGGCCGCGCTGGCCGAACAGCGGCGAGCGGCCCGCATCCGGCTTGCCGCCGGCGTAGTAGGTGCCGACGCAGGTGACTTCCTCCGTCGAGCCGCAGATGAGCGGGGCGCGCTCGTGGATGCCCGTGGCGACGAGGTCGAGGATACGCTCCTGCCCGTCCGTCGCGGTGCCGCCGGCCTGCTCGATCAGCATGGCCACGGGGGCGACCTCGTAGAGCAGCCGCAGGCGACCGCGCGCGTAGCCCTTCCGGGAATCGCCCGGATAGAGGAACACGCCGCCGCGCGTCAGCACCCGCTGCATGTCGGCCACCATCGAGCCGAGCCAGCGCATGTTGAAGTCCTTGTCGCGCGGGCCTTCGGTCCCGCGCTGGCAATCCTCCACGAAGGCCTTGACCGGCGGATCCCAGAAGCGGGCGTTCGAGGCGTTGATCGCGTATTCCTTGGCCCCCGCCGGGATCTTCATGGCCGCGACGGTGAGGCGGAACTGACCCACCTCCCGGTCGAGGACGAAGGTCTGCGTGCCCTGGCCGAAGGTGACGATGAGGGTCGTCGCCGGCCCGTAATTCACGAAGCCCGCCGCGAGCTGCGCCGTGCCCGGGGTGCGGAAGCTCGCCACCACGTCGTCGCCGGGGATCGCCGGGCGGATACCGAACACGGTGCCCACCACCATGTTGACGCCGATGTTGGACGAGCCATCCAGCGGGTCGATGGCGACGGCGAGCGGCGCGGTGGGGTTCAGCACCATCACGTCCGCCGCCTCTTCCGAAGCGACGGTGGCGACGGGGGCGCCGCGCAGGGCCGCCGTGACGCGCTCGTGGGCGATCACGTCGAGGGCCTTCTGCACGTCGCCGTCGCTGTTCTGGTCGCCGGTGGCGGCGAGGTCGCCGCCGAGCGCCCCGCGTCCGATCACGGCGCTGATCTCGATGGAGGCCTCCGCCACGGCCGCGACCACGGCGGCGGTGTCCCGCAGGCCCGCATCGGCCTGCACCACCTGCGCGAGATAGGCGTCGAGGGGTGTCCCGACCGCTAGATCCGCCATCGGCCTGTCCTTCTTGTGGGGCTGCTACGTTCGGGATCGGATCTGTAGCCGTCCGGCGCCGCCCATCATAGACGGCCGTGCGGGAGGATCGATAAGAACCCTCGGATACGCTCGTCAAGAAATCTGCACGGCCTTGCGGCCCGGGTCAAAAAAAACGAAAAGCCGGCCATGCGCAACCTGTCCCTGAAGCAGCTCCAGGCGGTCGCGGCCGTGGCCAAGCTCGGCACCATGACGCGGGCCGCGCAGGAGCTGAACGTCACCTCGGCCGCGCTCTACGCGCGGATCCGGCAGTTGGAGGAGGAGGCCGGGCTTCTCCTGTTCGACCGCACGCCCTCGGGCCTCAAGCCCACGGATGCCGGCCGCGAGATGCTGTGGGCGATCGACAGCATCAACACCATCCTCGAAACCTGCACCGACCGGCTGCGTTCCCTGCGCGGCATCTCCGGCGGGCGCGTGGCGCTCGGCGTGGTGACGACGGCGAAGTACTTCGCGCCGCAAGTCATCGCGGGATTCTCCAAGTTGCATCCCGGCGTGGAGATCAGCCTCTCGGTGCGCAACCGGGGCCAGACGGTGGAAGCCCTGCGCGGCTACGAGATCGACTTCGCGGTGATGGGCCGCCCGCCGCGCGACTTCCCCATCGAGGCCGCGACCTTCGGCCCGCACCCGCTGGTGCTGGTGGCCGCCCCCGACCATCCCCTCGCCGGCCGCCGGGGCCTCGCCCGCACCGACCTCGCGGATCAGGCCTTCTTCATGCGCGAGGAGGGTTCGGGCACGCGCACCGTCTTCGAGGAGTTCATGACCGGCGTGCTGGTGAAGCGCGCCCTCCTCGACATCGACACCGGCTCGAACGAGACGATCAAGCAGGCGGTGATCGCCGGGCTCGGGCTGGCCCTGCTCTCGGCCCATTCCGTCGCGGCCGAGGTCGAGACGGGGCGCCTCGCCGTCCTCGACGTCGCCGGCCTGCCGATCCGGCGCGACTGGTATGCGGTGCGCCGCGCCGACAAGGTGCTCGGCCCCGCCGCCTCGGCGGTGTGGAGCTACCTGATGAGCGACGGGGAACGCTGGCTCCCCGGCCTCGACCTGATCAAGCCAGCCGTGGCGGTACGGGGGAAGTAGGCGTGGAACCGGGCATCGTCATCGTCGGCGCCGGGCAGGCGGGGTTCCAGGCCGCCGCCTCGCTGCGGGAGGGCGGCTATCACGGCCCCCTGACCCTCGTCGGCGACGAGACCGCCCTGCCCTACCAGCGCCCGCCCCTGTCGAAGGCCTATCTCGCGGGCAAGACCGACGCGGACGGCCTCGCCCTGCGGCCCGCCTCGTTCTTCGCGGACCACCGCATCACCCTCCACGCGGCGAGCCCGGCGAAGGCCATCGACCGCGAGGGACGCCGCCTCGTCCTCGCGGACGGCACCGCGCTGCCTTTCGCCCACCTCGTCCTCGCCACGGGCTCGCGCAACCGGCCCCTGCCGGTGCCGGGCGCGGACCTCGACGGGGTGCGCCAGTTGCGCGGCCTCGCCGATGCCGACGCCCTCAAGGCGGCGCTTGAAGGAGGGCCGCGCATCGTCGTGATCGGCGCGGGCTTCATCGGCCTCGAATTCGCGGCGGTGGCCGCCGGGCGGGGGCTCGACGTCACCGTCGTGGAGGCCGCCGACCGAGCGATGGCGCGGGCCGTCTCCACCGAGACCGCCGCGTTCTTCCGCACGGCGCACGAAGCGTTGGGCGTGCGCTTCGCCTTCGCGGCAGGGGTGACGGCCATCGCTGGAGAGGGGGGCCGCGTCCGCGCCGTCGCCCTGGCGGATGGGCGCGAGTTGCCGGCGGATCTCGTCGTCGTCGGCATCGGCGTCCTGCCGAACGCGGACCTCGCGGCCGAAGCAGGCCTACCCGCCGCCGACGGGGTGCGGGTGGATGCCTTCCTCGCCACGTCCGATCCGGCGATCTCGGCCATCGGCGATTGTGCCCGGTTCCCCAGCCCCTTCGCCCATGGGCTGAACGGGGATGGGACCGTGCGCATCGAATCGGTGCAGAACGCCATCGACCAGGGCCGCTGCCTCGCCGCCCGGCTCACCGGCAAGCCGGCGGCCTATGCCGCGCTGCCGTGGTTCTGGAGCGACCAGGGTCCGCACAAGCTCCAGATCGCCGGGCTCTCGGCGCCGGGCGACGCGGCGGTGATCCGGGGCGAGGGCAACGCGTTCTCGGTGTTCCGCTTCCGGGACGGGCGGCTGAGCGCGGTCGAATCCATCAACCGGGCGGGCGACCACATGATCGCCCGGCGCCTCCTGAGCGCCGGCACGCCCCTCACCCCCGATCAGGCCGCCGACCCGGCCCTCGATCTCAAGGCGCTGGCGATGGGACGGGGCTGACCACCGGCCGCGACAACAGCGTGGCGGTGGTGAAGCCCAGCGCAACGATGGTCGCCGCGCAGGCGGCGAGCGCCCAGAACTGGCCGAAGACTTGCAATCCCTCGCCGACGATGGCGACGCTGACCGCCTGTCCGCAGAAGTAGGAGAAGGCGTGCAGCGCCACCGCCGAGCCGCGCGCCTTGGGCGCGACCTCGGTGACCTGCGTCTGGTAGGTGTTGTGGAGCATGTAGAAGCCGAGCCCCATCACCGTCAGGGCTGCGCAATCCGCCTGCCACGATCCGGCGGCGCCGATGATCAGCAGGGCGACGGCGCAGACGATACCGCCGACGATCAGCATCCGCGCCATGCCGAGCAGGCGCACCATCACGCCGACGAGGGCCGCGTAGACCAGCCCACCGACGGCGAAGCCCGCGAGCGCCAGACCCGCCTCGCGCGGGCCTCCGGCCTCCCGCGCTTCGAGCAGGGGGGCGAGGTGGGGGAACACGCCGAAGATCGCGATGGCCTCGACGAAGACGGCGCTGAACAGCACCCGCGCCCGCGGGTTGGCGAGGATCGTCCGGTAATTCGTGAGCGCCGCGCCGAAGGCCGGGCGGCGGGCGGGGACGCGATCCCCGGCGGGGAAGCCGAACGCCACGGCGGCGCAGGCGAGGCCGGCGACGATGGCCGTCACCCCCGCCACGCCCCGCCAGCCGATCGAGGTCTCGATCAACCCCGCGACGGTCGAGCCGGAGAGCTGGCCGAGGATTACCGCCACGAGGAACCGCCCGATGGCGACCTGTCGGCCCGCCATCGGCACCCCGTCGCCGAGCAGGGCGAGGGAGAGGGGGATGCAGCCGCCGGCCGCCGCCCCGGCGAGCATCCGCAGGGCGAAGAGCCAGGTCAGGTCCGGCGCGACGAAGCAGAGGGCCAGCGCGAGGCACAGCACCGCGAGGCACCCCGTCATCACCCGCGCCTTGCCCAGCGCATCCCCCACCGGGCCGAGGATCGGCTGGATGAGGGCGTAGGGCAGCGCGAAGGCGGTGGAGAGCAGGGCGACCCGGTGGGGATCGCCGCCGAGATCGCGGGCGATGACGCCGACCAGCGGCTCGAACGACCGGAGCGCGAAGGTGCTGCCGAATCCGGCGCAGGCGAGGACGACGATGAGCCTCGGGATCGGATCGGCCGAGGCGGAGGGGGCGGACATCGCAGCGGGATCCGGCGAAAGCGCGTGGGCCGCCTTGGCATGCCAGCGCGGGGAGCAAAAGTGTGCTGCGGCACACATCGCCCGGGAGTCAGGACATCCCCGCCCCGCTGTTCCCTCCCTCGCTGTGCAGCACGGGCAGCGCCCGCAGGGCCGCGCTCGCGTGGTCGAGGAAGGCGTTCACCCGCGCCGGGCGGTGATCGGCGCCGGGGGTGACGAGTTGCACCGGCACCGGCGGCGGCTCGTGGCGGGGGAGAAGGCGCACCAGCCGGCCTGCCGCGATGTCCTCGGCGGCCTGATAGGACAGGACGCGGGCGATGCCCCGCCCGGCCCGCGCCGCTGTGAGCGCGGCCTCGACCTCGTTGACGATGAGGCGCGGGGTGAGGCGCACGCGGGTGCGGCCGAACAGCCATTCGAGAGGACCGGAGCGGACCTGGCCGAGGATCGTGTCGTGGGCAGCCAGATCGGCCGGCTTCTGCGGGGCGCCACGGGCGGCGAGGTAATCCGGGCTCGCCACGAGGATCCGGCGGACCTGGCCCACCCGGCGGGCGACGAGGCGCGATTCGGCGAGCGCCCCGATGCGGAGGGCCACGTCGAGCCGTTCCTCCACGAGATCGACGTTGCGGTCGGCCAGAACGAGCTCGACCTGCGTCTCGGGGTAGGCATCGAGGAAGGAGGCGACGACCGGCGCGATGTGCCGCCGCCCGAACAGGACCGGGGCCGTGATCCGCACGAGGCCCCGCACCAGCCCCTCGCCCGCCCCGAGGATCGCTCCTTCGTAGCCAGAGACGAGCCCCCGCGCCTGTTCGGCCAGCGCCAGCCCCGCCGGAGTGGGCGCGAGGCGCCGGGTGGTGCGCGCCACGAGTCGCGTCCCGACCCGCGCCTCCAGCGCGGCGAGCGCCCGCGTCGCCGCCGCAGCGGAACGGTTCAGGCGTCGCGCCGCGCCGGCGAGGCTGCCGGCGTCGATGATCGCAACGAAGAGGGCCAATTCGTCCAGGCGGTCCATGATCGTTGCGGGATCTGAAATTCTGAATGCCGAAGAGACCCGGTTTCGGGCGGCGCGTGCAAGGGCGATCTTACCGGTGGAAGGAGAATCCACCATGTCCGATCCCGATATCACCCTCTACGGCCTGCGCCTCTCGGGTCACTCGCACCGCGCCGAGTTGTTCCTGTCGCTGCTCGGCCTGCCCTACCGCTTCGTGCAGGCCCTGCCGCCGACGCCGGAGCTGCGCCGCCTCAACCCGCTCGGGCAGGTGCCGGTGCTCACGGATGGTGAGGTCGTCGTCTCCGACAGCAATGCCATCCTCGTCTATCTCGCGGCCCGCTACGCTCCCGGCAGCGACTGGATGCCAGCCGATCCCGTCGGGGCCGCCGCCGTGCAGCGCTGGCTGTCGATCGCATCGGGGGAGGTGCGCACCGGCCCGGCGCTCGCCCGGCTGATGATCGTCTTCGGCGCCAAGGCGGATCGCGAGACCGTCCACGCGACGGCCAAGCGTGTCCTGACCTTCATGGACGGGCACCTGACGGACCGGGCCTTCCTCGCGGCGGACCACCCGACGCTCGCCGACATCGCCTGCTATTCCTACGTCGCCCATGCGCCGGAGGGCGGCGTCTCGCTCGCGCCCTATCCGGCGATCCGCGCCTGGATCGGCCGGATCGAGGCCCTGCCGGACTTCGTCGCCATGCCGGCCTCGCCCATCCCGGAGGAGTGAGAGCCATGGCCACCTTCCACGACGACGAGCGCGCGGCGCAGGCTCTGGCCGGCCACGTCCTCGGCGACATCCCGGCGATCCGGTCCTTCATGCCGGATCAGCACCGGACCTTCTTCGCCGGGCTCCCCTACCTGTTCGTCGGGACCCTCGACGAAACGGGCTGGCCCGTCGCCACGGTGGCGACGGGCACGCCGGGCTTCATCCACTCGCCCGACGCGACGCATCTGCGCATCGCCGATACCCCGGCCCCCGACGACCCGGCCGGCCGCCATCTCGTGGCGGGACGCCCGGTCGGCCTGCTCGGGATCGACCTGTCGAACCGCCGCCGCAACCGCGCCAACGGCACGATCACCGGCCGGGACGAGGACGGGTTCACGGTTCAAGTCGCGGAGAGCTTCGGCAACTGCCCGAAATACATCCAGCGCCGGGAGGCGAGCCCGCTCCTGCGGCGGACGGGCCGGAGCGCGCCGCTCACCGGCCTCGACGCCGCCGCCCGCGCGATCATCGGGGCCGCCGACACGCTGTTCATCGCCAGCCGGTCCCGCGAGGGTCTGGCCGGGGGGGTGGACATCTCCCACCGGGGCGGACGGCCGGGCTTCGTCCGCGTGGAGGGCGATGGGCTGTGCGTGCCGGACTTTTCCGGCAACCGCTTCTTCAACACGTTCGGCAACTTGCTCGGCGACCCGCGCGCCGCCCTGCTGATCCCGGATTTCGAGACCGGCGACCTCCTCGTCCTCCAGGGCCGTGCCGAGGTCGACTGGAGTGGAACCGCAGCCTCCGGCTTCGCGGGGGCCGAGCGCTCCTGGCGCTTCGAGATCGCCCAGGGCTGGCATCGGCCGGGCGCCCTGCCCTTCCGCTGGAGCGCCCCGGAACCCGCGCCGCAGATCGCCGCCACGGGATCCTGGGGGATGCCGGATACTCCTCTGTCCGTTGAATAATCAATTCATGCACACGGAACCGTCACGGAGGGAGGGACCGGAACGGCCCGGCGGGCGTTGGAACTGGTCGGAGCATTGTGCATCGCCGCGCGATGGCGCAGAGCAGGAACGGGGCGATGGGGGATGGGGATGGCGAAGATACTGCTCGTCGAAGATCACGAGGAGATCTGGGACTTCCTGTCCCGGCGCCTCAAGCGGCGGGGCTACGAGGTGATCCTGGCCCATGACGGCGAGGCCGGCGTGCGGCAGGCCCGCGCCGGACAGCCGGACGTGATTCTCCTCGACATGAACCTTCCCGTCCTCGACGGCTGGTCCGCCGCCCGTGCCCTCAAGGCCGGGGCGGATACCCGCACCATCCCGATCATCGCGCTGACCGCCCACGCCATGTCCGGCGACCGGGACAAGGCGATCCAGGCCGGCTGCGACGACTACCACCCGAAGCCGGTCGATTTCTCGAAGCTGCTCAGCCAGATCAGCACGGCCCTCGGCGAGACGGCGCAGACCGGCTGACAACGGCTTCGCATGGAGGGGTTTCGGGTGAAGGAAGCGTATCAGTGAGCGAGGATCCGGTCACGGCGCAGCGCCTGAAGCAGGGCCTGCCGATCATGGTGGCGCTCGCCTCCTTCCTCCTCGTCGTGGGGGTGATGGCCGCGCTGTATTTCGGGCGCGAGATCCTCGTGCCCGTCACCCTGGCGATCCTCCTGAGCTTCGTGCTCGCGCCCTTCGTGCGGCTGCTGCGCCGGGCGCGGGTGCCGCGCGCGCCCGCCGTGATGCTCGTCGTGGTGATCGTGTTCGGCGCCCTGTTCGGGATCGGCAGCCTCATCGCCAGCGAGGCCTCGCAACTCGCCTCCGACCTGCCCCGCTACACCCTGACGATGCGCGACAAGATCCGCGACTTGCGCGGGGCCACCGACGGGTCGAGTTCTCTCTCGCGCCTCGTGGACATGGTGCAGGACCTCGGCGCGGCGATCTCGCCGCCGCCGGCCGCCGAGTACAAGGGCGAGCCGGGCTCCCCCACCCATCCGCTGACGGTGGAGCTGAGCCCGGCGCGGGCGAGCGTCCTCGACACGCTCCAGACCTTCGCCGGCCCGGTGCTGCATCCGCTGGCCACCACCGGCCTGATCCTGATCTTCACGATCTTCATCCTGATGCAGCGGGAGGATCTGCGGAACCGCGCGATCCGCCTGATCGGCCCCGGCGACCTGCGCCGGACGACCGCCGCCATCGACGACGCCACGAGCCGGCTTTCCAAGTTCTTCCTGGCGCAGCTTGCCCTGAACATCGCCTTCGGCGTGGTGATCGGACTCGGCCTGCGCTTCATCGGCGTGCCGAGCCCGACCCTGTTCGGCGTGCTGGCGGCGATCCTGCGCTTCGTGCCGTATATCGGCGCGGCGATCAGCGCCCTGCTGCCGGTGATCCTGGCAGCGGCGGTGGACCCCGGCTGGTCGATGGTGATCTCCACCGTCGCCCTGTTCCTCGTGGTCGAGCCCCTTTGCGGCCATGTGATCGAGCCGCTGCTCTACGGCCATTCCACCGGCATCTCGCCCATCGCGGTGATTCTCTCGGCGACGATCTGGACCTTCCTGTGGGGGCCGATCGGACTCGTCCTGGCGACGCCGCTCACCGTCTGCCTCGTGGTGCTCGGCCGCCATGTCGACCGGCTCTGGTACCTCGACGTGCTGCTCGGCGACCGGCCGGCGCTGGCGCCCTCCGAAATCTTCTACCAGCGGATGCTCGCCAACGACCCCGCCGAGGCCATCGAGCAGGGGCGGCAATTCCTGAAGGAGCGCGCCCTCGTCACCTATTACGATCAGGTCGTGCAGGCGGGGCTGCTGATGGCGCAGGAGGACCTGTCGCGCGGGACCCTGGTGCGCGAGCGGCAGGAGGAGGTCGGCGCCGCGATCCGCGCCGTGGTCGCGCGGCTCGGCACCCTCCCCGTCGCCCGGCGGGCGCGGCGCAAGACCAGCCGGGGCGCCGACACCGAGACGGCGGCAGCCCTCGACGCGGTCGGCCCCGACCGGCAGGAGGCGGCCATCGTGCTCGGGCGCGAGGATCTCGCCCCCGCGTGGCGCGGCGCCAAGCCGGTGCTGTGCGTGTCCAGCCGGGGGCCGTTCGACGAGGCGGCGACGCTGATGCTGAGCCAGGTCCTCGCCCGGCACGGCCTCGCCTCGCAGACCTTGTCCATGGCCGCGATCCGCGCGGGCGAGCGGCCGGAGGAGCAGGAGGGCATCGCGATGGTGTGCTTCTCCTACCTCGAACCCGTCAGCCTCTCGCAGGTGCGCTTCACCGTGCGGCAGGCCCGCGCCGCCATCCCCGGCGTGAAGGTGCTCGTGGGCTTCTGGCGCGAGCGCGACCCGGCGAGCCTCGCCCGCCTGCGCCGGGCGACCTCGGCGGACTACCTCGTCACCTCGCTGAGCGATGCCCTCTCCACCGCGCTGGCGGCGAGCCGGGCGCCCCAGCCCGCGCCCGCCCTGGCCAAGCCGGCGCCGCAGGAACCCGCACTGGCCCTCGCTTGAGGGCCGGCGTTCCCTTTCGCACTTGCGCAGATTTCCGCCCAAGCTAGGGGGAACCGTTGATGTCGGTAGTGCGATTCCCCCCGTCGCCGGCCCTCGGCGGGAGCGTGAGACCCAAGTGATGTCCGAGTCCCAAGGGACACGCGTCCACGACGACGCCCCGGCGGAGGTTTCCGACCCCAGGAGCGAGATCTTCTTCGCCGCCGTCGAGACGACGCGGATGCCGATGATCGTCACGGACCCGCGCCAGCCCGACAACCCGATCATCTTCGCCAACCGCGCCTTCCTGGCGATGACCGGCTACACGCCGGAGGAACTGGTCGGCCGCAACTGCCGCTTCCTCCAGGGACCCGAGACCGACCGGGAAACCATCGCCCAGGTGCGCGCGGCCATCGTCGAGCGGCGGGAATTCGCCACCGAGATCCTGAACTACCGCAAGAACGGCTCGACCTTCTGGAACGCCCTGTTCGTCTCGCCCGTGCACAACACGGAAGGGGAGCTCGTCTACTATTTCGGCTCGCAGCTCGACGTCTCCCGCCGCCGCGACGCGGAGGAGGCTTTGGGCCAGGCGCAGAAGATGGAGGCCCTCGGCCAGTTGACCGGCGGCATCGCCCACGACTTCAACAACCTGCTGCAGGTGATCGTCGGCTACGTCGACATCCTCGCCGCCGGGCTGGAGAAGCCCGATGCCGACCGGGCGCGGCTCGGGCGGGCCACCGACAACATCCGGCAGGCGGCCGAGCGCGCCACCACCCTCACGCAGCAGCTCCTGGCCTTCGCACGCAAGCAGCGCCTGGAAGGCCGCTCGGTGAACCTGAACACCCTCGTGGAGGGGATGCGGGACATGATCGACCGGTCGGTCGGCGACGCGGTGCAGGTGGAGTTCGACCTCGCGGAGGACCTCTGGAACTGCCGCGTCGACCCGACCCAGGCCGAGGTCGCGCTCCTCAACGTCCTCATCAACGCCCGCGACGCGATGCCGGGCGGCGGCACCGTGCGCATCGCCACCGCCAACCGCACGGTGACGGTGAATGCCGACCACGAGGTCGGCCCCCTGCGCGAGGGGCGCTACACCTCCATCGCCGTCAGCGACACCGGCACCGGCATCCCGCCCGCCGTGCTGGCGCGGGTGATGGACCCGTTCTTCACCACCAAGGAAGAGGGCAAGGGCACCGGGCTCGGCCTTTCCATGGTCTACGGTTTCGCCAAGCAATCCGGCGGGGCGGCGCAGATCGAATCCGCCGTCGGGTCCGGCACGACGGTCAAGCTGTCCTTTCCGGCGGTGGAGGGCGAGCAGGCCATGCCCGCCAAGGTCGCCCTGCGCACCGTCGAGCGGCCGGGCACGGAGACGGTCCTCGTGGTGGACGACCGTCAGGACGTGGCCGAGCTCGCCCGCACGATCCTGCGCGACTTCGGCTACACGGTGCTGATGGCCGGGAGCGGCAAGGAGGCGCTGGAGATCCTCGATTCCAGCGAGAGCATCGACCTGCTCTTCACCGACATGATCATGCCCGGCGGCATGAACGGCGTGGTGCTCGCCCGCGAGGCCCGCCGCCGCCAGCCGCGCCTGAAGGTGCTGCTGGCCACCGGCTACGCCGAGGCGAGCCTGGAGCGAACCGATGTGGGGGGTTCGGAATTCGACATTCTGAACAAGCCCTATCGCCGCACGGAGCTGATCCGGCGGGTGCGGGCTATCCTCGACGGTCCCACCGGAGTCGGGTGAGGCCGCCGCTTCCGTCGGGAGGACGCGCCATGTCCCAGGGCGACAAGTCGAAATACACGGACAAGCAGAAGCGCAAGGCCGAGCACATCGCCGAGTCCTATGAGAGCCGGGGCGTTCCGGAGAAGGAAGCCGAGGCCCGCGCCTGGGCCACCGTCAACAAGGACGACGGCGGCGGCAAGCATCCCGGCGGGTCGGGGCGGGCCAAGGAGACCGGCCACCCGGCGGCGCACAAGGGCGGCAAGGCCGGGGGCGCGGCTTCCTCGAAGCGTAGCGCCGCCGACCGCTCGGCCTCGGCCAAGAAGGCCGCCGCCACGCGCAAGGCGAACGCGGCGAAGGCGTGACTGCCAGTTAGGGCTCGACCAGCCTCACGAGCGTGTGCAGCACCCGGTTCGCCGGGGTTGGGATGCCCAGCCGCTCGCCCGCGCGGACGATGAAGCCGTTGAGATGGTCGATCTCCGTCCGGCGCCCCCGGGCGAGATCCTGGGCCGTGGAAGAGCGCTGCTCCGCCATGGTCGCCGCGATGGCGCGGACCTGATCCAGCATGTCCTCCGGCAGGCGCACGCCGCTGGCCTCCGCCACCGCGCGGCATTCGGCGGTGACGTCCGCCAGCACGGCCGCGACGCCCTCGCCGGCGAAGAGGCGCCCGTAGGGCTGGCCGCCCAGCGCCGAGAGGGCGTTCCAGGCGCAGTTGATCGTGAGCTTCGCCCAGAGGGCATCCCGCACCCGCTCGGACACGGTGACCGGGATGCCGGCCGCGTTCAGATGATCCGCGATCTTCTCGCCGCCCGGACCGAGGATCAAATCGCCCCGCCCGTGATGGCGGACATGGCCCGCGCCCTCCATGGCGGTGGCGACGTAGACCGCCACCGGCACGACCGGCCGCCCGAGGATCGAGGCCAGCCGCTCGCCGTTGTCGACGCCGTTCTGCAGGCTGAGGATCACGGCCCCGGGCGCCAGATGCGGCCGCATCGACCGCCCGGCCTCCTCCGTATCCCCCGACTTCACGCAAACCAGGACGCAATCCGCCCCGGCCACGCCCTCCGGCCCGGTGACGACGTTGAGCGCGATGGTTTCGCGTCCCCGCGCGGTGTCGAGGACGAGGCCCCGTTCGGCCACGGCCTCCGCGAGGGCCGGACGGCCGATCAGCGTGACCGGATGCCCGGCCTTGGCCAGCACGGCGCCGTAATAGCAGCCGACCGCCCCTGCTCCCATCACGGCGACGCGCATCGTGCGGGCCTCGCTCATGCCGCCGCCTTCCGGGTCGCCGCGACGGCGCTCGTCCGCACATGGTCGAGGAGCGCCCGCACCGGATGGCGCAGGCGGATGCCGTCCACGAGCTTCGCCTGGGAGCGGCAGGAATAGCCATCCGCCAGGAGATCCCCCGCCGACGCGGCGACGTGGTGCGCCCAGCTCTGCCGGTAGATCGTCTCGGAGGTGGCGCGATGGCTCGCCTCGTGGCCGTAGGTCCCGGCCATGCCGCAGCAGCCGGAGGCCGGCACGTCGAGGCTCAGGCCGAGATGGGTGAACACGGCCTGCCAGTCCTTCACCGCGCCGGGTGCGTTGGTGCGCTCGGTACAATGGGGCAGCAGGCGGTAGCGGCCCCCGCCGTCGCGCGGGGCGATCTCTCCGAGCCGGCCGGAGAGCCATTCCTGCACCATCTCGACCTTGGGCACCGCCCCGGCAGGCAGCGCGGCGGCGTATTCCGAACGGTAGGTGAGCGTCATCGACGGGTCGATGCCGATCAGCGGCACACCCTCTGCCGCGAGGGCCCGCAGGGAGGCCGCACCCTCGGCGGCGACCTGGCCGAACCGGGCGAGGAAGCCGTGGACATGGAGCGGCTTGCCGTTCGGCCGGTAGGGCGCGAGCCAGGGCCGGAAGCCGAGTTCCACCAACAGGGCGCAGAGGTCGGCGACGAGTTCCGCCTCGAAATGCGTGGTGAAGGCGTCCTGCACGATCACCACGGACTTCTTGCGCTCCTCCGCGCCAAGACCGCGCAGGGCCAGCGGGGTCGCGGTGGCGACGCCGAGCCTCGCCAGCGCCCCCGCAAGATCGAAGGTCGAGAGGGCGGGAATCGCCACCAGCCCGAGCCGCGCCATCACCGAGCGGGCGAGGGGGTTTGCGGCGATCACGTTGCCGAGCCGCGGCGCCCGCGCCGCCAGGGGCAGCAGCGGTTCGAGGGCCGCGATCAGATGGTCCTTCAGCGGACGCGGGTAGCGCTGGTGGTAGAGCGCCAGGAATTTCGCCCGGAAGCTCGGCACGTCCACCTTGATCGGGCAGGAGCCCGTGCAGGACTTGCAGGCGAGGCAGCCATCCATCGCCTCCTTCACCGCGTGGGAGAAGTCGTCCCGGTTGCCGGCGGGGCGCAGGCTGCGCATCAGGTCGGCGAGCCAGTTCGGGCGTTCGGACTTGAGCGCGGCGGCGGGGTCCGCCCCAGCTGCCGTGGCGAGCCGCAGCCATTCCCGCATCAGCGAGGCGCGGCCCTTCGGCGAATGCCGCCGCTCGCGCGTCGCCTTCCACGACGGGCACATGGCCTCGTCGGTGTCGTAGGAGAAGCAGGCGCCATTGCCGTTGCAATGGAGCGCCGCATCGAACGCGGCGCGGACGGGGATGGGAATCGTCCGGTCGGCCTCGCCCCGGCGGGGCACGCCGTCGATCCGCGTGAGCGGCCGGCCGGCGGCGGAGGCGATCTTGCCGGGGTTCATCCGGTCGCCGGGGTCGAAGGCGCGCTTCACGATCTCCAGCACGGGCACCAGCGGCCCGAAGGTCTCGGGCACGAATTCCGAGCGGAAGCCCTTGCCGTGCTCGCCCCAGAGCAGCCCGCCGTAGCGCTTGGTGAGCGCGACGACGCCCTCCGTCACCTCGCGGATCAGGGGGGCCTGGCGCTCGTCCTTCAGGTCGATGGCCGGGCGGACATGGAGCACGCCGGCATCGACATGGCCGAACATGCCGTAGCGCAGGCCCTTGGCATCGAGGAGGGCGCGGAACTCGGCGATGTAATCGGCCAGCACCTCGGGGGGCACCGCCGTGTCCTCCACGAAGGGGATCGGCCTCGCCTCGCCCTTCGCCGCGCCGAGCAGGCCCACCGCCTTCTTGCGCATGGTCCACAGCCGCTCGATCGCCGCGCCCTTCGCCACCGTGTAGGCGAGGCGCTTGCCGTGGCTCTCGCGCTCCGCGTCGAGGACGGTCGTGAGCCGGCTCAAGGCCGCCGCGACGGCCCCTTCGTCGTCGCCGACGAACTCCACGAGATTGATGCCCTCGACGGTGCGGCCCGCCGGATCGTCGGGGAAGAAGGCCCGCACCTCGGCCCAGATCGGGTCCTTGCGGGCGAGGCCGAGCACCGTCGAATCGATGGTCTCGACGGAGGCCGCGCCGAAGGGCATCAGCGCCTGCGCGTCCCGGAGCGCCGCGTCGAAATCGACGTAGGACAGGGCGACCAGTGCCGCCGCCTTCGGGATCGGCAGGACGTTGAGCCGCGCCTCGGCGATGAGGGCCAGCGTCCCCTCCGAGCCGCAGATCAGGCTCTTCAGGTCGAACCGCCCCTCCCCGTCGCGGACATGGGCGAGGTCGTAGCCGGTGAGGCAGCGGTTGAGCTTGGGGAAGCGCTCGGCGATGAGTGCGGCGTACTCGGAAATCGCCGTATCCACCGTCCGGTGGATGTCCCCGACCCGGCCCGGCTGCGCCTTGGCGGCGGCGAGACCTTCGGCGTCGAGGGGTTCGGCCGTCCAGACGGTGCCGTCGGTGAGCACGCAGGTCAGCGCCAGAACGTGATCGCGGGTCTTGCCGTAGAGACAGGAGCCCTGGCCGCAGGCATCGGTGGAGATCATGCCGCCGAGGGTGGCGCGGTTCGAGGTCGAGAGTTCGGGGGCGAAGAACAGGCCGTGCTTAGCCAACTCGCGGTTGAGCTGGTCCTTCACCACGCCGGGCTCGACGCGAACCACCCGGTTCGCGACATCGATCTCCAGGATGCGGTTCATGTGCCGGGAGGTGTCGACCACGAGGCCATGGCCGAGCGACTGGCCGTTGGTCCCCGTCGCGCCGCCGCGCGGGCGGATGACGATCTCCGTGAAGCGCGGATTGTCCAGCAGGCGGGCGATCCGCACGAGGTCGTCGCGGGTTCGCGGGAAGGCGACGGCGCCGGGTTCGACCTGATAGATCGAGTTGTCGGTGGAAAAGACCGTCCGGTCGGCCGGCGTCAGCGACAGGTCGCCCGCGAAGCCGCGCGCGAGGAGTTCGGCGCAGGCGGCCTCGTAGAGGGGAACCGCGTCGGCGGTGCGGGTGAGAACCGGGATCATGCCGCGCGTTCTACACCCGGCGGCCCGCGAGGGAAGCCGAGGCGGCTGGCACCGCCCTTGCCAGTCCGTCGCAGGAGTCACTCACCGGGACAAGGCATGAACGCGGATGTGGAGCGGGTCAGGGATGCCCTGGCCGAATTAGTCAAGGCGGCCCTGCTCTCGGACGACGCCAAGAGCCTCGCCTGCCGAGAGGAAGGGGCCGCCCGGCTGAAAGCGCTGGCCGCGAACCCGCCGGACCCGGCCCATGTCCGAATCGACGGCGCCTGGACGCTCGCCGTCCAGCAGGCCGAGTCGCCGGACCTCGTCGACGAGGAGGGACAGGTGAACCTGACGCTGCCACGCCAATGCCCGTTCGCCCTCGACGCGTTGCTGGCACCGGGCTTCGACATCGACGGGGCGGTGGAGACGATCCGCAAGTCGGCCTCGACGGGGTAGAAGGTTTCTCGGACCGGCATTCCCCTCCCCCGTCTTTGCGAGCGACAGCGAAGCAATCCAGGGCAGCGAGACTTGTCCGACCGTAGCGTGTCCCTGGATTGCTTCGCTTCGCTCGCAAAGACGGAGGGCGAATGCGAGGGTGCCGCCGCGAACGCCCTCCTCCAACCCTTGACCGGAGCCAACCTGCGGCATCTGTTGACGAACACGGATGAGTCGTTGCCGTGCGCCGTCTGCGCCACCACCTTCGGGGGGAAGCGCGGGCCGCACGGCCCGCTCGTCCTTTCTCCAGACACGGCACGGATCTTTGGCACCCCGCACCCGCGCGAAGGCGGACACCGCCCTCCCCCAGACGCTCCCCACGCGCGAGCAGATCCTCGCCTTCGTCGCCGAATCGAAGGAACGCGTCGGCAAGCGCGAGATCGCCAAGGCCTTCGGCGTGAAGGGCGGCGCGGCGAAGATCGAGCTGAAGGCGATCCTCAAGGAGATCGAGGGCGAAGGCGCCCTGGAGCGCGGGCGCGGCGGCCTCGCGGCGGCCGGGCGCCTGCCGCCGGTCGTGCTCGCCGACATCCGCTCCCGCGACCGCCACGGCGACTTCCTGGCGGTGCCGGTGGAGTGGACCGGCGAAGGCAAGCCGCCCTCCATCGTGCTGATGCCGGTGCGCGGCGGGCGGGGCGCCAAGCGCCCGGCGCCGGGCATCGGTGATCGCGCCCTGATCCGCGTCGAGCGCGACGCGGAGGGCGGCTATTCCGGCCGGATCGTCAAGGTCATCGGGAAGAACAAGGCCGAGATCATCGGCGTCTACCGGGCGGGCGCCCAGGGCGGGCGGATCGTGCCCGTCGAGAAGAAGGGCCAGGGCAAGGAAATCCTGATCCCGCCCGGCGAGGAAGGCGAGGCCCGCGACGGCGACCTCGTGAGCGTCACGCTCGAACGCGAGACCCGCTTCGGCCTGCCCAAGGGCCGGGTGAAGGAGCGGCTGGGCTCGCTGGGCTCCGAGAAGGCGGTGAGCCTCATCGCCCTGCACATCCACGGCATCCCGCACGTCTTCGCCGACGCGACGCTGGCCGAGGCCGACGCGGTGAAGCCCGCCACGCTGAAGGGCCGCGAGGATTGGCGCGAACGGCCGCTGCTCACCATCGACCCGCCCGACGCCAAGGACCACGACGACGCGGTGATGGCCGAGCCCGACGAGGACCCCGCCAATGCCGGCGGCTTCGTCGTGACGGTCGCCATCGCGGATGTGGCGGCCTACGTCCGCCCCGGCACCAGCCTCGATCGGGAGGCTTTGGAGCGGGGCAACTCGGTCTACTTCCCCGATCGCGTCGTGCCGATGCTGCCCGAGCGCATCTCGAACGACCTGTGTTCCCTGCGCGAGGGCGAGGACCGCCCGGCGCTCGCCGTGCGCATGTTGATCGCCGCCGACGGGACGAAGCGCAAGCACACGTTCCACCGGGTGATGATGCGCTCGGCGGCGAAGCTCTCCTACGCGCAAGCCCAGGCCGCCATCGACGGCCATGGCGACGAGAAGACCGGGCCACTCCTCGACAAGGCCCTCAAGCCCCTCTGGGCCGCCTACGCGGCCCTGCGGACGGCGCGCGACCGGCGTGGGCCGCTGGCCCTCGACCTGCCCGAGCGCAAGGTACTGCTGACGCCGGAGGGCGGCGTCGACCGGGTGATCGTGCCCCAACGCCTCGACGCCCACCGGCTGATCGAGGAGTTCATGATCCAGGCGAACGTCGCCGCCGCCGAGACTTTGGAAGCGGCCAAGCACCCGCTGATCTACCGTGTCCACGACGAGCCGGCGGTGGAGAAGGTGCGGGCGCTCGGTGAGGTGCTGGCCTCCGTCGGCATCAAGCTGCCGAAGGAGGGCGCGCTGCGGCCCGACCTGTTCAACCGCATCCTGCGCTCGGTGGCCGAGACGGAGCACGCGGTGTTCATCAACGAGGTCGTGCTGCGCTCGCAGGCCCAGGCGGTCTACGCCTCCGAGAACCTCGGCCATTTCGGCCTGAACCTGCGCCGCTACGCGCATTTCACCTCGCCGATCCGGCGCTACGCCGACCTCATCGTCCACCGGGCGCTTATCTCGGCCTGCAGGCTCGGATCGGGCGGTTTGTCCTCCGACGTGTCGGTGGGGGACCTCGCTGCCATCGGCGAAAGCATTTCCGCCACGGAGCGCCGGGCCATGGCCGCCGAGCGCGAGACCATCGACCGGCTCATCGCGGGCCATCTCGCGGACCGCGTCGGCGCGACCTTCGCCGGGCAGATCTCCGGCGTGACCCGCGCCGGCCTGTTCATCAAGCTCGACGAGACCGGGGCGGACGGCTTCGTGCCGATCTCGCAGCTTGGCGCCGATTACTTCCGCCACGAGGAGGGCCGCCACGCCCTCGTCGGCGAGCGGACGGGCGAGACCTTCCGCCTGGGCGACCGGGTGGAGGTGCGCCTCGTGGAGGCCGCGCCCGTGGCCGGGGCGCTGCGCTTCGAGCTGCTGAGCGAGGGCAGGAAGAGGGGCGGCGGCGGGACGAGCAAGGCGCCCGGACGGCCGTTCAAGGCGGCCCCGCCCGGACGCCCCGCCGGCATCCGCAATTCCGGCACGCGCCATCGCGGCTCGCGGCGGTAAGCACTGTCGTCATTGCGAGCGTCAGCGAAGCAATGACGGAGAGGGAATAGCACGATGCCCACGACGCAGACGCCAGCCCGCACGGGGCTGATCCGCTCCCCGGCGCGCGGCTTCATCGGCCGCTGCCCCCATTGCGGGGAGGGCAAGCTGTTCGGCCGCTTCCTGAAGGTGCGGCCGCATTGCGAGGCGTGCGGCCTCGAACTGCACCACCACCGCGCCGACGACCTGCCGCCCTACGTGGTGATCTTCATCGTCGCCCACGTCATCGGCTACCTGATCCTCGAGACCGAGAGCGCCTACGACGTGCCCCTGTGGGTGGAGATGGGCGTCTGGCCGGTCGTCACCCTGGCGCTCGCCCTGGGGCTGCTGCAGCCGGTGAAGGGGGCGGTCGTCGGCCTGCAATACGCCCTTGGCATGCACGGCTTCGCCGCGTTACCGCAGGCCCGCCCCGCACCGGGGCCGGAGGAGACACGCCTTGCCCCAGCCGGACCCGGCGCCCCCGCAAGCCGCACCTGAGGCCTCCCGTCCCGCCGCGAGCCTGCGCCCCCGCGACGCCGCGACGATGATCGTCCTCGACCGCCGGGGGCGGGGCGGACCGAAGGTGCTGATGGGCCGGCGCAACGCCCGCCTCGCCTTCATGCCCGGCAAGTTCGTGTTCCCCGGCGGCCGCATCGAACTCGGCGACCGCTCCATGTCCGTGGCCGGCGCCCTGCCTGATTACGCCGAGGCCGCCCTGGCCCGCCGCATCTCCCGCCCGCCGCACCATCTCGGCCGCGCCCTGGCGCTCGCCGCGATCCGCGAGACCTACGAGGAGACCGGCCTGATGCTCGGCACCGCCGAGTACGGCCCGCCGGAGGACGTCCCCGCCGGCTGGGAGGCCTTCCGGCACCACGGCGTGCTGCCGGACCTCGAAGCCCTGCACCTCGTCGCCCGCGCGATCACGCCGCCGAAGCGCGTGCGGAGGTTCGACACGCGCTTCTTCGCCGTCGACCGCACCGGCGTCGCCGTCGAGGAAGCCGGCCGGGTGAACGCGGACACCGAGTTCACCGAACTCGCCTGGGTGCGCCTCGACGCGGCGCGCAAGCTCGACCTGCCCTATATTACCCGTGCCATCCTCGACGAGCTCGAGGCGCAGATCGCCGTGGACTTCGCGCCCCACCGGCAGATCCCCTTTCATTTCGAGCGCTACGGCCGCCGCGAGCGGGAGTTTTTGTGACACAGTTCAATGGATCCGGCCCCGTCGCGGCGGCCGGAGGGCGCGGCGGCTGGATGCCGACCGAGCGGGAGCGCGTCGCGGCCATCGCGGCGGCCATCGCCTGCGTCGCGGTGGTGGGCATCGGGCTGAGCCTGTCGATCCCGCTCCTTTCCCTCGAAATGGAACGGCGGGGGGCGTCGAGCACCCTGATCGGCCTCAACACGGCGATGGCCGGCATCAGCAGCATTCTGGTCGTGCCCTTCGTGCCGCGCGTGGCGTCCCGGATCGGGGTCGTGCCCCTGCTGACCCTGTCGCTCGTCGTCTCGGCGGCAAGCCTCGTCGCGTTCCCACTGCTACCCGGCCTGTGGCCGTGGTTCCCCCTGCGCTTCGTGTTCTCGGCGGGGCTCGGGGCGCTGTTCGTCCTGTCGGAATACTGGATCAACGCGGCGGCGCCCCCGGAGCGGCGGGGCCTCGTCCTCGGCATCTACACCACCGTGCTGGCGCTGGGCTTCGCCACCGGGCCGGTGCTGATCACCCTCGTCGGCACGACAGGGCTCTGGCCCTACCTGACCGGTTCGCTCCTCGTGCTCGCCGGCCTCCTGCCGGTGCTGCTCGCGCGCGGCCTGTCGCCCGCCGTCGAGGGCGGAACCGGGCGCGGGGTCGTCGGCTATGTCCGCCTTGCCCCCGCCGCCCTGTGCGCGGCCCTCCTCTACGGCGCCGTCGAGACCGGCATCTTCGCGATCCTGCCCCTCTACGGGCTGCGCATCGGCTACGACGCGCAGGGGGCGGCGGGGCTCGTGAGCCTGATCGCCCTCGGCAACGTGCTGTTCCAGATTCCCTTCGGCTGGCTCGCCGACCGCTTCGACCGGTCGGTCGTTCTCCTCGGCACCAGCCTCGGCTGCGCCGTGGGCTCGGCGCTGATCCCGGCGGCCTCCGGGTCCGCGACCGCTTTCGCGATCCTCCTCGTCCTGTGGGGCGGGCTCGCGGGCACGCTCTACACGGTGGGGCTCGCCGCCCTCGGGGCGCGGGTCTCGGCGTCGGATCTGGCGGGCGCCAACGCGACCTTCGTGGTGCTGTACAATGTCGGCCTGATCCTCGGCCCGCCGGTCATCGGCGGCGGCCTCGACCTGATCCCGCCGGACGGGTTCGCCTACGCGCTGCTCGCGCTATTCCTGGCCTACGCCCTGCCCATGGCGGGGAGCCTGAGGCGGCGCTCCCCTTGACCTGACCGCCCCGATCGGGCATGCCACCCGCCGTATTCGGCCGGGCCTCCCCGGCCCTTTTGCGTTTCGCTCAAGCGGCGGAATGCCACCCGCTCAGGAGCAACCGCCATGGCCAAGGCCGTCACCGTCAAGATCAAGCTCGTCTCCACCGCCGACACGGGCTACTTCTACGTCACGAAGAAGAACTCCCGCACGCAGACCGAGAAGCTCACGGCGCGCAAGTACGACCCGGTCGCGCGCAAGCACGTCGAGTTCAAGGAAAGCAAGATCAAGTAAGCGCTCCGCAGCGCGACGCAAAAGGCCGCCTCCGGGCGGCCTTTTTGTTGGCGCCCGCAGGGACGGGGCGGCTATATGCGAGGCCCGCTGCCCTCCCCCGCCATGGTCTGGGCCACCTGGCGGGCGACCGAGACGAGGGCCGTCACCATCGGCGTCGAGGGCTCCCGCCGGGGGGCCACGAGGCCGATCGTGTGGACGACATCGGGGGCGGTGATCGGGATCGCCTGCAGCCCATCGATGGCGCCGAGCGCATCCACCAGCACCGCCGGCATGATCGACGCCCAGCGCAGGGTGCGCACGTGGCTCATCAGCACGATCATCGAATTCGATTCGAGGGTCGCGGCGGGCTCGCCCCCCGCCGCCCGGATCTGCTGGTCGATGATACGCCGGTTCTGCATGTTCGGCGTCAGCAGGCAGAGGGGCACTTGGCCGGTCTCGGCCCAGGTCACCGAATCGCGTCCGTCGTAGGGCCCGCCCACCGCCGTCACGAAGCGATAGTATTCCCGGTAGAGCGGCACCGAGACGACGCGGCCCAGCGGCTCGTTGTCGAGGTAGGTGAGGCCCGCATCAGCCTCCAGGTTCTCGATCAGGGAGAAGATGTCGGTCGAGGTGGCGGACTCGATCGTCAGGCGCACGTCCGGGTGGCGCTCGCGGTAGGGCGTGGTCAGCCGCGCGACCATCGGCAGGGCGGTGGGGATGGCGGCGATGCGCAGGTGGCCCGTGAGGCCCCGGCGCAGGCCGGTGACCTCCTCGTGCATGGCGCGGGCATCGGCCACGATCCGCCGCGCCCAGGCCAGCACCCGGTCGCCCTCCGGCGTGAAGCCCTGGAAGCGCGAGCCGCGCAGCACCAGTTGCACGCCGAAGCGGTTCTCCAGCTGCTTGACCCCGGCCGAGAGCGTCTGCTGCGTGACGCCGCAGGCCTCGGCCGCGTGGCCGAAATGCTGCTCGCGGGCCAGCGCGAGCAGGAAGTCGAGCTTGTCGATCACGCCGTCATTCCCGACCCTCGTGACAAGCTGAGGTAAGCGCCCGGCGGCCTTCGCACAATCCGGGCGCCGGCCTCGTCACCGGAACAGGATCAACGCCTTCGACAGCGTGATGCCGATGCCCCAGATGATCGGGATGCCGACCACCGCCCAGGCGAGCAGCGCCCCGAGGCTGAACCCGCCCCGGCCGATACCGAACGAGCCCGAGGGCACCTGCCGCGTGCCGGGGGCGGCGCTCAACGCCGCCACCTCCGAATCCGCCATGAACCAGCGCCGGGCCAGGGGCCGGACGGCGAGGTTGCAGACGAAGCCGACCACGAGGAAGCCCGCCAGCACGTACATGGTCCGCCCGTAGAGGTCGGCGCCCTGCACGCCGGAGGCCGCCTGGACCTCGCGGATCTTCGTCACCACGAACGGCCCGACGATGCCCGCCGTCGACCACGCCGTGAGCAGCCGCCCGTGGATGGCACCCACGAACTGCGTGCCGAAGATGTCGGCGAGGTAGGCCGGGATGGTGGCGAAGCCGCCGCCATACATCGAGAGGATGACGCAGAAGATCGCCACGAACAGCGCCTGCGAGCCGGCCGTCGCGGCGGAGGGCGCGGCGGCGTAGAGCAGGGCGCCCAGGAGGAAGAACGTGGCGTAGGTGGCCTTCCGGCCGATCCGGTCGGAGAGGGAGGCCCAGAAGAACCGGCCGAGGATGTTGAACAGGGACAGGAGCCCGACGAAGCCCGCCGCGATGGCCGCGACCTGCGCCTTCTGGCCGCCGTCCAGCGCCGAGAGCGCGGTGCCCGGCTGGCCGATGAGCGCCCCGCCGAAGATCTCCTGCAGCATCGGAGAGGCCAGCGCCAACACGCCGATGCCCGCCGAGACGTTGAGGCACAGCACCAGCCAGATCATCCAGAACTGGAAGGTCTTGTGCGCGTCGCGCAGGTGGACGTGCCCGGCGGCGATCATCGCGTTGGTGGAGGCGGCGGGCGGCGTCCATCCCTCCGGCTTCCAGCCGGCCGGGGGGACGCGGTAGCCGAAGGCGCCGGCCATCATGAACAGCAGGTAGCCCACGCCCATCACCGCCAGCGTCTGCCAGACGCCGGCCGTGTCGGGGGTGCGGAAGGTCTTGATGAGGAGGTCGGCGAGGGGCGAGCCGATCATCGCGCCGCCGCCGAAGCCCATGATCGCCATGCCGGTGGCCATGCCGCGCCGGTCGGGGAACCACTTGATGAGCGTCGAGACCGGGGAGATGTAGCCCAGCCCGAGGCCGATGCCGCCGATCAGGCCCATGCCGAGCCAGACCAGCCAGAGCTGGTGGATGTAGACACCGAGCGAGCCGAGCAGGAAGCCGCCGCCCCAGCACAGGGCCGCCACGAGCCCGGCCTTGCGCGGGCCCGCCCGCTCCAGCCAGCCGCCGAACAGGGCCGCCGAGAGGCCGAGCACCACGATGCCGATGGAGAAAACGGTGACGAGGTCGCTCACCCGCCAGTCGCAGGTGGTGGTGAACAGGGCGGTCATCACGCCCATGTCGGGACAGGCGGCGCCCGCCGTCTTACCGACCGAGAGCGCGCGGCTCAGGGGCAGCCAGAACACCGACAGGCCGTAGGCCATGCCGATACAAAGATGAATGGCGAGGGCTGCAGGCGGAACCAACCAACGGTTGAAACCAGGCTTCGCGACGATACGCTCACGCGACAACAGGCCATGTGAAACGTCAGGCGCGACCGCACCTGCGAACCCAGAACTCATGGAATGACCTCCCAACGCGACCCGTTGCTTGGGTCTGCATCAGGAATTCATTTACCGAAGCGCGAAAGCAGTGGCTAGAGAATAGGCGCGGCTGCGCATTTTTCCGGCGCAGAACCTGTGCACCATTGTGCGCGAGCCGGGGCGAGGGCCTCCCGAATGCCCCGACTTTGCGAGCAACGCGAAGCAATCCGAGGCAGCGGGACGTCTCAAGACGTGGCCGATCCCCTGGATTGCTTCGCGTTACACGCAATGACGATGAGCGTGTCGGACCAGTCGTACGAGACGCGTCAGCCCGCGTCGCTGGCGCCGTCACCGAGCTTCTGCGGATCGCGGGTGGCCGCGCGGATCGGGCTCTCGGCCACCGGCTCGTCGATCTGCATCGCCCGGCGGACGAGGATGTCCGCCTTCTCGCCGAAGCCCGGCAGGGCCGCTTCGAGCTTATGGACCATCTTCGGCGTCCAGAACGCCTCGATGTGCTTGTGGACGCCCGCCACCGCCTCGTCGTCCGGGTAGGACCGGAAGAACGAGGCGATCTGGTTCGCCATGCGCAGGAGCTTGTCTTCCTGGGTCGCCGCCGACATCGCGCCTACTCCGCCGCTTCCTGAGCGATCCGCGTGAGGGAGAAGTCCTCCTCGTAGAACTTCGCCTGCCAGTCGGAGGGCCGGTTGGTCCGCCGCACCTGCACCGCCGTCACTTTGTATTCGGGGCAGTTGGTCGCCCAATCCGAATAGTCGGTGGTGATGACGTTGGCGCCGGTCTTGGCGTGGTGGAAGGTCGTGTAGACCACCCCCGGCTGCATCCGCTCGGACACGCTGGCCTTCAGGGCGATGTCGCCCGAACGGCTCTCCAGGGAGACGAGATCGCCGTCCACGATGCCGCGCAGTTCGGCGTCGAACGGGTGGATCTCCAGCACGTCCTCCTCGTGCCAGCGCGAGTTCTCGGTGCGCCGGGTCTGCGCGCCGACATTGTACTGGGACAGGATGCGGCCCGTGGTGAGGATGAGCGGGAACTTCGCCCCCGTCCGCTCCTCGGTCGGCACGAACTCGGTGATCATGAACCGGCCCTTGCCGCGCACGAAGCGGTCGACGTGCATCATCGGGGTGCCGAGCGGCGCCTTCTCGTTGCACGGCCACTGGATCGAGCCCAGCTCATCGAGCTTGGCGTAAGACACGCCGGTGAAGCTCGGGGTGAGGCTCGCGATCTCGTCCATGATCTGCGACGGGTGATCGTAGTGCATCTCGTAGCCGAGCGCCTTCGCGAGCAGGATCGTGCCCTCCCAGTCGCCGTAGCCTCCCAGCGGCGGCATCACCTTGCGCACGCGGCTGATGCGGCGCTCGGCATTGGTAAAGGTGCCGTCTTTCTCGAGGAACGACGCGCCCGGCAGGAAGACGTGGGCGTATTTCGCCGTCTCGTTCAGGAAGATGTCCTGGATGACGATGCATTCCATCGCCATCAGGCCGGCGGTGACATGGTGCGTGTCGGGGTCCGACTGCGCGATGTCCTCGCCCTGAATGTACATGCCCTTGAACGCGCCATCGACGGCCTCGTCCAGCATGTTGGTGATGCGCAGGCCCGGCGCGTTGTCGAGCTTTGCGCCCCAGAGGGCCTCGAAGCTCTCGCGGGTGGCATCGTCCGAGACGTGGCGGTAGCCGGTGAGCTCGTGCGGGAACGAGCCCATGTCGCAGGAGCCCTGCACGTTGTTCTGGCCGCGGAGCGGGTTCACGCCCGCGCCGAGCTTGCCGATGTTGCCGGTGGCCATGGCGATGTTGGCCATGCCCATGACCATCGTCGAGCCCTGGCTGTGCTCGGTGACGCCCAGCCCGTAATAGATGCCGGCTGCGCCGCCCTTGGCGTAGAGCCGCGCCGCGCCGCGCACGGCCTGCGGGTCGAGGCCGGTGAACTGCTCCTGGCTCTCCGGCGAGTGCCGCTCCTCGGCGACGAAACGCGCCCAGGATTCGAACTCCGGCAGGTCGCACCGCTCGCGGACGTAGGCCTCGTCGATCAGGCCCTCCGTCACGATGACATGGGCCATCGAGTTGATGAAGGCGACGTTGGAGCCGGGCTTCAGCGGCAGGTGGAAGTCGGCCTTGATGTGGGGCGACTTCACGAGGTCGATCTTGCGCGGATCGGCGACGATCAGCTTCGCACCCTGGCGCAGGCGCTTCTTCATCCGCGAGCCGAAGACCGGATGGCCGTCGGTCGGGTTGGCGCCGATCACGAGGATCACGTCGGAATGCTCGACGGACTTGAAGTCCTGCGTGCCGGCCGAGGTGCCGAGCGTGGACATCAGGCCGTAGCCGGTCGGCGAGTGGCAGACGCGGGCGCAGGTGTCGACATTGTTGTTGCCGAAGGCGGCGCGGACCAGCTTCTGGACGAGGTAGGCTTCCTCGTTCGTGCAGCGCGACGAGGTGATGCCGCCGACCGAGTCCTTACCGTAGGTCGCCTGGATGCGCTTGAACTCGGAAGCCGCCCGGCCGATCGCCTCCTCCCAGGAGACCTCGCGCCACGGATCCGTGATCTTCTCGCGGATCATCGGCTTAGTGATGCGGTCCTTGTGGGTGGCGTAGCCGTAGGCGAAGCGGCCCTTCACGCAGCTATGGCCCTCATTGGCCTTGCCGCCCTTGTAGGGGACCATGCGCACCACGCGGGTGCCCTGCATCTCCGCCTTGAACGAGCAGCCGACGCCGCAATAGGCGCAGGTCGTGACCTCCGCGTGCTCGGGCTGGCCGAACTCGTGGATCGATTTTTCTTGCAACGTGGCCGTGGGACACGCCTGGACGCAGGCGCCGCAGGACACGCACTCCGATTCCATGAAGTTGGTCGGCCCGGCGGCAACGCGGCTGTCGAAGCCCCGGCCGGCGATGGTCAACGCGAAGGTGCCCTGCACCTCCTCACAGGCGCGCACGCAGCGGTTGCACACGATGCACTTCGACGGATCGTAGGTGAAGTACGGGTTGGACTCGTCCTTCGGGAGGTACTTCTCGGCGCTCGGCACGACGTGGTTGTCGCCCTCGTAGCCGTAGCGCACGTCGCGCAGGCCCACGACGCCGGCCATGTCCTGCAACTCGCAATCGCCGTTGGCGGCGCAGGTGAGGCAGGTCAGCGGGTGGTCGGAGATGTAGAGCTCCATCACCCCCTTGCGCATCTTGGCGAGCTTGTCGGTCTGCGTACGCACGACCATGCCGTTCTCGGCCGGCGTGGTGCAGGAGGCCGGCGTGCCGCGACGGCCCTCGATCTCCACGAGGCAGAGGCGGCAGGAGCCGAACGGCTCCAGGCTGTCAGTGGCGCAGAGCTTGGGGATCTGCGTGCCGGCGGTCATGGCGGCGGCCATGACGGAGGTGCCGGCCGGGACCGTGACCTCCATCCCGTCGATGGTCAGCGTGACCGTCTGCTCGGCGACCCGGATCGGGGTGCCGTAGTCGATCTCTTTGATGAGGGCCATGGAAGCCTCCTCACTCAGCCGCCGCAGGCAGCGAGCCCGCGCGGCGAAAATCCTCGGGGAAGTGGGTGATGGCGCTCATCACGGGCATCGGCGTCAGGCCGCCCATGGCGCAAAGCGAGCCGTCGGTCATGACCTCGCAGAGGTCCTCGACCAGCTTGAGATTCGCCTCGGGCCGGATGCCGGCGATCACCTTGTCCATCGTCTCGACGCCGCGCGTCGCGCCGATGCGGCAGGGGGTGCACTTGCCGCAGGATTCGGTGGCGCAGAACTCGAAGGCGAAGCGGGCCTGGGAGGCCATGTCGACGGTGTCGTCGAACACGACGATGCCGCCATGGCCGACGAGGCCCTTCTTGGCCGCCATCGCCTCGTAATCGAGGGGCGTGTCGAGGAGGTGATCGGGGAAATAGGCCCCGAGCGGCCCGCCGACCTGCACGGCCCGGACCGGACGGCCCGAGCGGGTGCCGCCGCCATACTCCTGGATCACCTCGCGCAGGGTGATGCCGAAGGCCAGTTCGATCAGGCCGCCATGCTTGATGTTGCCGGCGAGCTGGATCGGCAGGGTGCCGAGCGAGCGGCCCATGCCGTAATCGGCATAGGCCTTGGCGCCGTTCTCGAGGATCCACGGCACGGCCGTGAAGGTCATCACGTTGTTGACCAGCGTCGGCTTGCCGAGGAAGCCCTTGAGCGCCGGGATCGGGGGCTTGGCCCGCACGATGCCGCGCTTGCCCTCCAGGCTCTCCAGCAGCGAGGTCTCCTCGCCGCAGATATAGGCGCCGGCCCCGAGGCGGACTTCCAGATGGAATGCCTTGCCCGAACCGAGGATGTTCTCGCCGAGCACCCCCGCCTTCACGCCGTTGGCGATGGCCTCCTTCAGGGTCTCGAAGGCCTGCGGATACTCGGAGCGCAGGTAGATGTAGCCCCGTGTTGCGCCCGTGGCGACGGCGGCGATGGTCATGCCCTCGATAAGGTTGAAGGGATCGCCCTCCATCATCATCCGGTCGGCGAAGGTGCCGGAATCGCCCTCGTCGGCATTGCAGACCACGTATTTCTGGTCCGCCTTGGCCAGCATCACCGTGTTCCACTTGATGCCCGCCGGGAAGCCGGCGCCGCCGCGCCCGCGCAGGCCCGACTCGCGCACCGCCGTCACGATGCCCTCGGCATCGAGCTTCAGCGCCGCCTCAAGGCCGCGATAGCCGCCATGGGCCCGGTAATCCTCGACGGAGACCGGATCGATGACGCCGCAGCGGTGGAAGGTCAGGCGCTGCTGCTTGGCGAGGAACGGGATTTTTTCCGGGTCGCCCAGGCGCAGGGCGTGCTCGCCGCCGGTCAGGAGACCACCATCGAGGAGGGCATCCACGTCCTTCAGGGTCACCGGCCCGTAGGCGACGCGACCCTCGGGCGTGGCCACCTCGACCATCGGCTCCAGCCAGAACAGGCCGCGCGAGCCCGTGCGGACGATGGCGACGTCCAGGCCGCGCCGCTCGGCGCCCGCGAACAGCGCGCGGGCGACCTTGTTGGCGCCGAGGCCGAGGGCCACGGCATCGCGGGGGACGTAAAGCGTGACGCTCACTGGCGTACCTCCGTCAGGGCGGCTTCCAGGGCGTCGGCGGTGAGATGCGCGACGGGCTCGCCATCGACCAGGGCCGCCGGGCCGTTGGCGCAGAGGCCGAGGCAGTAGACCGGCTCCACCGTGGCGGAGCCGTCGGTGGCGGTGCCGTGCCAATCGCAGCCGAGGCGGCCGAGGATCTCGCGGTGCAGGGAGTCCGACCCCATCGCCTGACAGGCCTCGGCGCGGCAGAGCTTCACCTCGTGGCGGCCGGCAGCCGGCGCCTTGCGGAAGTCATGGTAGAAGCTGACGCAGCCGAACACCTCGGCGTTCGACATGTTCAGGGCATCGGCGATCAGAGGGATCGCGCCGTGATCCACGTAGCCGAACGTCTCCTGCAGTGCGTGCAGGATCGGCAGCGTGGCGCCTTCGAGATGGCTGTGCTCGGCGATGATGCCCGAGGCCCGCTCGTGGCTCCAGGGCTCGTGACGCGGCATAGGTTTCCTGCCCAGTCTGTTCCTGTTCTAAGATCGAAGTGGAACAGAATTGCAGGTGCGCTTCAATCGCGCTGTCCGGTTGCCTGACAAAGGACGTCTGTCGAACTGTTACCTTGCGGGCGACCGATTTGTGCGCCGCACCAGAGAGCGTCCCTCTCAACGAAACCTTTCCAGGGCGTTTCTGCCGGTGTCCCGGGCCGGTCGATCACAGCGATCGGCTGTTGAACACGGCAGGAGACATGCAAAAAAATGCACCCTGTCAGAACTCCATGTCGAGTTCCTCGATCTCCTCGGGTTCCAGGGCGGCGGTCTCGGCCCACTCGATCATGAGCGGCCAATGGAGGATCGTGTCGCGGTAGGTGGCGGCACCCGGCGGCAACTTCACATCGTAGGTGCGGAAGCGGGTGCAGACGGGGGCGTACATTGCATCCGCGAGGCAGGGCGTCTTCCCGAACAGGAACGGACCCTCGTAGCGATCCAGGCAATCGTCGAAGATCGTGACGATGCGCTCGATGTCGGCCTTGGCGCCGTTGAACAGCCGGAAATCGGGGTGGAACGCCTTCAGGTTCATCGGCAGGGCCGAGCGCAGGTTCACGAAGCCCGCATGCATCTCGCCCGCGATGGAGAGGCAATGCGCCCGTTCGGCCCGCCCGTGGGGCAGCAGCCCGGCCTCGGGAAAGGTCTCGTTCAGGTAGGAGGCGATGGCGAGGGTGTCCCACACCACGATGTCGCCGTGGCGCAGCCGGGGCACGAGGAAGGAGGGCGAGAGATGCAGCAGCTCCGCCCGGCTGGTCGTGTCGTCACCGGAGAGGACTTCGCTGGAAAAGTCGAGCCCCGCCATCCGGCAGATCAGCCAGCCCCGCAGAGACCAGGAGGAATAGTTGCGGCTGGAGATGGTCAGCGTCGCGACGGTCATCGTCCCCTCCGGCTTCGGATGTTCCGCCGTGAGATCCAAGACTCGTGCCGAACGGTCCGGAGGGGCGAATCAGGCCGATGCGAGAGAGCCTACTCCCGTCTCATCAGCGCCGCGACCTCCGCCTCCTCGGCGGGCGAAAGGCGGCGCTCCGGGGCGGGACGGCGGCGCGAGAGGCGCCACAGACCGAACAGGCCGAGCCCCACCGCCAGCGCGGGCGTCAGCCACAGGATGAGGGTGTGGAGGGCGAAGACCGGGCGCAGCAACACGAACTCACCGTAGCGGGCGACGATGTAGTCCCGCACCGCCTGGTTGCTGTCGCCCTTCGCGAGGCGGTCGCGCACCAGCAGGCGAAGATCCTTGGCGAGCGGCGCGTCGGAATCGTCGATCGACTGGTTCTGGCAGACGAGGCAGCGCAGCCCCTCGGAGATCTCCCGCGCCCGGTGCTCCAGGGCGGGGTCCTTCATCACCTCGCCCGGCTGCACGGCGAGCGCCGGGAGCGGGGCGAGGAGCATGATCGCAACCAGACCGCCCCGGGCACTTCGTCTTTGCGAGCGAAGCGAAGCAATCCAGGGCAGCGCGACCTTGCCCAGCGTGGCGCCGCTGGATTGCTTCGCTCCGCTCGCAATGACGGTGCGGCCAACCATGGCGGTTCGCCTATCCGACATACTGTGGGTCATTCCGCAGGAACCGCGCTGGCGGGAAGGGCGCGGGTCTTCGCCTTGGCCGGAGCGCCGACGCGCATCCGGCGGTCGGTGAGGGACAGGCCGCCGCCCAAGGCCATCACGACGGCGCCGATCCAGATCAGCAGCACCAGCGGCTTGTAGTAGAGCCGCAGACCGATGGCGCCGTCCTTTCCGACCTCGCCGAGGCTGGCATAGACCTGGCTTGCGCCGATGGTGAGCAGGCCGGACTCCGTCACCGTCATTTGGCGGCTCGGGTAGAAGCGGCGGCCGGTCTCGACCTTGCCGATCTCATCGCCCTCGCGGTTGCGCACGGTGAGGAAGGCGCCCGCCTCCTCGTAGTTCGGGCCCTGGCGCGGGGCGACGGAATCCAGCGTCGCCACGTAGGGGCCGACCGTGAGCGTGCCTCCGGGATTGAGGCTCGCCAGCCCCTCGCTCGCCCAGCCCTGGGCGGCGATGCCGATCACCACCACGCCGACGCCGGCATGGGCCAGCGCCGTGCCCCAGGCCGAGCGCGGCAGGCCGATGGCCCGTCGGGCGATCTCGCCGGCGGCCCGGGTCCGCCGCGTGCCGTAACCCCGGGCGCGGCCGACGATCTCCAGCACGGAGCCGATGATGAGGTAGGCGCCGAGCCCGATGCCGACCGGCGCCATCCAGGGGCCGCCCGAATGGAACGCCAGCACCGCGAGCCCGGCGGCGAGCGCCAGGGCGAGGGCGAAGAACAGGCGCTGCGTCGCGGCGTGCAGATCCCCGCGCTTCCAGGCCAGGGCCTGACCGAAGGGCACGATCAGCAGCAGCGGGATCGCCAGGGGCACGAAGGTGGAATTGAAGAAGGGCGGGCCGACGGTGATCTTGTCGCCGGTCAGCATCTCCAGAAGCAGCGGATAGAGGGTACCCGTGAACACCGTCGCGCAGGCCGCGACGAGGAACAGGTTGTTGAGGACGAGCGACCCCTCGCGGGAGATCGGCGCGAACAACCCGCCCTGCCGCAGCAGCGGCGCCCGCCACGCGAACAGCGCGAGCGACCCGCCGATGAACAGGACGAGGATGGCGAGGATGAACACGCCGCGCGTCGGATCGGTGGCGAAGGAATGCACCGAGGTCAGCACGCCCGAACGGACGATGAAGGTGCCGACGAGGGAGAGCGAGAAGGTGAGGATGGCGAGCAGCACCGTCCAGACCTTCAGGGCATCGCGCTTCTCCATCACCACGGTGGAATGGAGCAGCGCCGTACCAGCGATCCACGGCATCAGGGAGGCGTTCTCCACCGGATCCCAGAACCACCAGCCGCCCCAGCCGAGCTCGTAATAGGCCCAGTAGGAGCCCATCGCGATGCCGAGCGTGAGGAAGCACCACGCGGAGAGGGTCCAGGGCCGCACGGCCCGCGCCCAGACGGCGTCGATCCGCCCCTCGATCAGCGCGGCGGCGGCGAAGGCGAAGGTGATCGAGAAGCCGACATAGCCGAGGTAGAGGAGCGGCGGGTGGATCGCGAGGCCGGGATCCTGCAGCAGCGGGTTCAGGTCGCGGCCCTCGAACGGCGCCGGCACCACGCGGGTGAACGGGTTCGAGGTCGTGATGATGAACAGCAGGAAGACGAAGGTGATGAGCCCCTGCACGCCCAGCGTGTTCGCCCTGAGCTTCGGCGGCACGGAATTGCGCGCGGCGGCGACGCAGGCGCCGAACAGGGTGAGGATGAGCACCCAGAGGAGCATCGAGCCCTCGTGGTTCCCCCACACGCCGGAGATCTTGTAGATCAGCGGCTTCTGCGTGTGCGAGTTCTCGACCACGTTCTGGACCGAGAAGTCCGACGTGACATGCGCCCAGGTGAGGGCCGCGAAGGCGAACAGCACGCAGGCGAAGGCGCCGAGCGCCGCCTGGAAGGTGGCCTGCCGCAGGGTCGGGTCGCCCGAGCGCGCTGCCCAGATCGGCATGGCCATCTGGACGAGCGAGAGCGCGAGCGCCAGGGCGAGGGCGAAATGTCCGGTCTCGACGATCAACTGCGCCTCACCGTTCGCTGCGCGGCCCAAGGGTGCCGCCGGCCGAGGCCGAGGGAGCGGGAGCCTGGCCCTGCGGGCCACCCTCTTGCCACCGGCCCTGCTTCTTGAGGGCGTCCGCGACTTCGCGGGGCATGTAGGATTCGTCGTGCTTGGCGAGCACGGTATCGGCACGGAAGCGGTTACCCGGCTCCAGCACGCCCTCGGCCACCACGCCCTGGCCCTCCCGGAAGAGGTCCGGCAGCAGGCCCTTGTACTGCACGGCGATGGTGGCGCCGTGGTCGGTCACGGCGAAGTCGATGGTCTGGTCCGGGCCGCGCTTGAGCGAACCGTCCTGCACGAGGCCGCCGAGCCGCAGCCGCGTGCCGGCGGGGATCGCCTGCGCCTCGATCTCCGAGGGCGACTTGAAGAAGACGATGGAGCCGCTCATCGCGAACAGGATCAGCCCCACGGCCAGCGCGAGCACGCTGCCGCAGGCGGCGATCAGGATCAGGCGGCGCTTCTTGCGCGTCACGACGGATCGTTCCCCCAATTATGACCTAGGGGTGTCGGACGCGGCGGCCTCCCGGTCAAGGGCGGAAGGCCGTCCGGCCCTCAGGGGCGACCTTTGGCGACAGGGGTCGTGAGGTCGAGGTCTCGGGCGAGGCCGTCGATCCGCGCCACCGCCTCGGCGTTGGCGGCCATCGCCATCCGGGCGCGGTCGAGCGCCTTCAACGCCTGATCCCGCTCGCCCATCACGCTGTAGGAGCGCACGAGGCGCATCCACTCGTCCGCGCTGCCGCCCTTGGCCGCGAGGCGCCGGTCCAGGGCCTCGACCATGCCGCGCACCGCCGCGTCCCGCTCGGCCGGGGGCATCGCCCGCACCGCCGCCATCGCGGCCTCGGTGTCGGCCCGCGCCTCCGGCGAGGGGGCGGCGGGTTTGCCCTGACCCTGGGCCAGGCCGAGCTCGCCGGCCGCCGCCTCGACCTGCGAGAGGCCCTGAGGGTTGGCGGCGAGCGCCGTGCGGGCGCGGGCCAGCGCCGCCATCGCCTGATCGCGTTCACCGAGCACGGTGCGCGAGCGGATGAGCCGCACCCATTCGTCCGGGGTGCCGGTGCCGGTCTTCAGCCGCGCGTCGAGCCCATCGACCATGCCGCGAATGGCGGCCTGCTGCTCGGCGGGGATGGTGGGCGGCCCAGCGGGCGCGACGGGCGGCGGGGCGGGCTCGCCCTTCAGCCGGGCCAGCGTCGAGCGGACGACCCCGAGCCAGGGGGCATCGGGGGCGCTCATACCTTCGAGGGTGGTGAGCTGGCGGATGGCCTCGCCGGTGTCGCCGGCCTGCTCGGCGGCGCGGGCGACGTAGAAGCGGGCCTTGGCGGCCTTCGGATCCTTGGCGAGCGCCCGCTCGAACAGGCCCTTGGCCTCGGGGGAGACGGTGCCGTCTCCCGCCGCCGTCAGGGCCTCGCCCCAATCGGCCAGGATGTCAGGCGAATCGCCCTTGAGCCGGGCCAGTTGCCCGTACGCACGGGCCGCGTCGTCGAAGCGGCCGGTGCGCATGTAGACCGGCGCCAGGACCTGCCAGCCGCGCGCGTCGTCGGGATCGCGCGACAGCCGCGCCTCGATCTGGGCCACCGCCTTGGCGAGTTCGTCGGTGCCGCCGCGCGCCGCCGTTCGGTCGGCCTCGGTCTGCGCGGGCAATTCCGGCGAGCCGTAGAGCCCGTAGGCGATGAGCGCGACGAGGGGGATGGTGGAGAGGGCGAAGGCGGAGGCCGCCCGGCGGCGGCGCAGGCGCGGCTCGGCGAGCGTCGGCGCATCCTCGGCCTTGCCGGCCTCGCGGCTCGCGCGCAGCAGGCGGCGGGCGGCCTCGGCGCGGGCGGCCTCGGCCTCGTCCGGCGCCATGAGCCCGCGCTCGACGTCGCGGGAGATCTCGGCGAGCTGATCCTCGTAGAAGGCCGTCTCGGTGGCGACGAGGGCGTCCGGCTCCTCGCCGCGCGTATCGGCCACGCGCCGCGACATCGGCCAGAGCAGGCTGAACACGGCCAGGGCTGTCATGCCCGCCAGGATGAACCAGATCGCCGTCATCAGATCCCGCGTGCGAACCGGACCGGTCCGGTCTTCATATGGAGGCGGCTCCGACCCGACGTCATGCCTCGGACGAGCGGCACGGTGTCACTCAACTCGTGTCCGGTGACAACCCTTACCTTGGCCGCACGCTCAATGGGCCGCCACCCCGGCCGGCGCGTCGCCCGGCACCTCGAGCACCGCGCGCAACCCGCCCAGCGCCGCCTGATCGAGGCTGAAGCGCCCGCGATAGAGGGCGGCGAGGTCGGCCACGATGGAGAGGCCGAGCCCCGAGCCGGGCTTCGATTCGTCGAGGCGCCGCCCGCGCCCGAGCACCGCCTGCCGTGCCTCCGGCGGCAGGCCGGGGCCGTCATCCTCGATCGCGACGACGAGGAGGGGATAGCCGTCCCGCGCCGTCACCTCGGCCCGGATCGCCACCCGGCCGTGGGCCCATTTCGAGGCGTTGTCGACAAGGTTGCCGACCATCTCCTCGAAGTCCTGCCGCTCGCCCCGGAAGCGGACGCCCGGCGGCACGTGGACCTCGTAGGCGATGTCCTTGTCGCGGTAGATCTTGCCGAAGGTGCGTACGAGGCCGGCCAGCGCCGGCTCGATCTCCGTGGAGGTGCCCAGCGTGCCCGCCAGCGCCGCCGCCCGCGCCCGGTCGAGGTGATAGTTCACCTGATCGCGCATCACCGCCGCCTGCTCGCGGATCTTCAGGGCGAGGTCCTCCGGGGCGTCGGACGAGCCCACCTCGTTGACGATGATCGAGAGCGGCGTCTTCAGGGCGTGGGCGAGGTTGCCGACCTGGGTGCGGGCGCGCTCCAGGATTTCCCGGTTGGTCTCGATGAGCAGGTTCACCTCGCCAGTCAGCGGCGCGATGTCGCGGGGATAAGTCCCGGTGATGCGGTCGGCCTCGCCCTGGCGGACGGCGCCGAGCGCCGCGCGCATCTTCTTCAAGGGCGCGAGGCCGAAGCGGATCTGCAGCAGCGTGGTCAAGGCCAGCGACGCCCCGAGGAGCGCGAAGGTCATGTACAGGGCGTTGCGGAAGCGATCGACGTCGTTGACGATCTCGTCCGCCGGCCCGGCCACGCGCACCGTGTAGCGGCCCTCGTCGCCGAGATCGACGTCGCGCTCCATGATGCGCAGGAGCCGCCCATCCTGCCCCTTGCCGTAGCCCTGGCGGATCTGCCCGACGCCGACCTTGCCGTCCGCGTCGGTGGCCGGCGGCAGCGCCACGCCGACGAGGGAGCGCGAAGTGCGGATGTCGCGCGGCTTCGCATCGGGCTTGCCGACCTGCCAATACCAGCCGGACAGGGGCAGATCGAAGCGCGGATCGCCCAGCGAGAAGGTGCGGCTCTCGGGATCGTTCGGGGTGACGAGGTCGGTGGCGAGGTTGTTCGTGAAGACGAGGAGCCGGCTGTCGAAGGCGCGCTCGGTGTTCTCGCGGTAGAGGGTCGTGAGGATCCAGGCCGCGATCAGCAGGATCGCCGAACTCGACAGGAAAGCCGAGACGGCAAGGCGCACGGCGATGGAGCGCCGCCGCAGGGCCAGGAGGTCGATGAGGCGGCGCATGCTAGTCCCGGCGTGGCTGCCCGCAACAAAAAGCCCCGCCGTGGCGGGGCCGACGCGCGAGGGGTGCCGTCACGGCCTATGCCGCAAGATCGCGGACCATCTCATCGGTCAGATCGACCCCATCAGGATCGGTGACCAGGGCCATCTCGTCGCGGCCGTCCCACACGGCCCACTCGTCCTGCGCGATGCGGTCGATCAGCGTGTCGCGACCGGCCGCATAGAACGCCGCGGCATGGGCGAAGCCCGCATCGAGGGCGGCCGTCATCTCGTCGCGCACGGCGATGGTCGCCTCAGGCTTCGGCGCATTGGTGGCCATGTCGGGGTTGGACATGTCTCGATTGGCCATGTCACAATTCCTTGCACAGGTAGGCCGCGCGGACGCGGCGTAACGCGTACGAACGATAGCCGTATCGCTGGTATTTTGAAGGGTCAACGGGGTTCTTGACGAGGACCCGACGACACCCGAGGAGCTTGGCGTATTCTTCCGCGCAGGCCAGGATCGGCAGGAGGATGCCCCCGGCGAGGTATGTCGGCGCGAAGGACCGCTCGACCCAATTGACGGTCAGGTGGGTCTTTCCATCGGACGGCTTTCCGAGCGCCAGACCCTGCAGGACATCCCTGCCCTCGATCCGCTGCCAAATCGCGAGATCGAAATACGACGGGATCGGCTGGAATCTCCGGCAGAGCGATTCCCAGCTCTCCCTGAAGCCCAGATGCGTCCGTTCGGAATAGTATCGGGGCCATTCGAGCCTGGCATGGTCGGTCGCTGCCACGTCGATCGAGGCGAAGGTCACGCCGGCCCAGGCGCTGCCCCCCGGGCTCGCGCCGATCTTCGCCGTCATACTGCGCGCCACCGCCTCCCTGGAGGCAGTCTTCAACGCGTAGTAGTATGCATGTTTCGAAGTAATCACCGCTCCGCGAGCCACCCTCAAGCGTCGTCACGCGCGATGGTGGCTGCCCGCAAAGAACGATGCAAGCATTCGGTGAAAGCTCTAACGCCTCACACCCGCGCCGCCGGCTGGTTCGGGTCCACGAGGTAGCCGAGACCGCGCACGGTCTGGATGAGATCCACCGCCAGCTTCTTGCGCAGGCGCCCGACGAAGACCTCGATCGTGTTCGAGTCGCGGTCGAAATCCTGGTCGTAGAGATGCTCGGTCAGCTCGGCGCGGGAGACGACCCGGCCGGTATGGTGCATCAGGTAGGAGAGCAGCCGGTATTCGTGGCTCGTCAGCTTCACCTGGGCGCCGTCCACGAAGACCTTGCCGGAACGGGTGTCGAGGGTCACGGGCCCGCAGGTGATCTGGCTGGAGGCGTGGCCGGCGGCGCGGCGCAGCAGGGCGCGCACGCGGGCCATCAGCTCCTCCATGTGGAAGGGCTTGGTGACGTAGTCGTCGGCGCCGGCATCGAAGCCGTCGACCTTGTCCGACCAGCGGTCGCGGGCGGTGAGGATGATGACGGGCGTCTTCACCCCGGCCCGGCGCCACTTCTGCAGCACGGTGACGCCGTCCGCCTTAGGCAGGCCCATGTCGAGGATGATGGCGTCGTAGGGCTCGCTCTCGCCGAGATAGCCGCCCTCCTCGCCGTCATACGCCTTGTCGGCGACGTAGCCCGCCTCTTCCAGCGCGGCCACGACCTGCCGGTTGATGTCCTTGTCATCCTCGACGACGAGCAGACGCACGTCACATCTCCCTTGGGGTCCCTTGGGGCGGGCGGCACCCCGTCAGTACTGACCCGCGACCTTGCCGGTACGCGCGTCCACGATGACGTGCACGAAATGTCCGTCCCGGCGCAAGGCCGTCAGCATGTACACGAGCCCATCCTCGTGCCGGCAGAGGCTGGCCCGCTGGATCTCGGCGCGCGGGATCACCGTGCGCGCGGCGCGGATGGCGGCGATGGGCTCGATCACCCGGCGCTCGCCCACCTCCTCGCGCATGTCGGCGGGGGAGAGGCAGGTCTCGACCCGGGGGGCCGGCGACAGGGCGGCCTGGGCGGTCTGCGTCGCCGGAGCGTCCTCGGCCATGGAGCCGATCCCGCCCGCGACGAAGGCCGCGACGGTCAGGCAGATGGCAGCAAGGGCGATGGCGTGGCGCATTGGGCCGAGCTTTGTGCTCCAGGCACTGAATGCGCCCTGAATACCAGGGATTGCCCGGCGGGTCTCAGTTCTCGACAGGGAGGAGGCAGAACTTCTCATGGGTGAATCGTCGGCCGCAGACCATGACGGTCGAGCTCGCCGCCGGTTCCATCGCCGGCTGGGGACGAAGCCCCGCGCCGAACACGGCTCCGAGATGGAGGCTCACCGCCAGGACCAGGGGCGCCGCGACGGCGAGCCAGAGGCGGGTGAGGAAGCGGTCGGCCCTATCCTGCATCAATGCCCTCCCGTCACGAGGTGCCAGAGCAGCCGGAGCGCCGGCAGCCGCTCGGCGATCCAGGCCGCCTGGTCCGAGAACCAGTGCGCCACCGCCGCCGCGCCGAGGAAGGCGGCGACGATGGCGTGTTTCAGGCGGCGCAGGACGGCGCGCAGCGCCCGCCGCTCGATGCGCTCGTCGACGATCTCGTCGAGCAGGGCGAGCCTCTGCTCGCTCTGGCGCGCGGCCCATGCGTGCCAGTGCGCCGGGACCTCCGGTGGGTCGGGGGAACGGGCCGTCATCGCATCTCCTCCGACCGATGGCCGATCCCCCGGCCCGTGCTCAGCCCCGGCGGGGCGGATCGGCCTTCAGGAGGCGCAGCGCCGGTTCGAGGACCGTCTCGGCGCTGCCCTGCGCGTCGAGGGGCAGCGCGCCGAAGATCCGCGCCGCAACGCCCTCCGCCCCGCCCGCACCGCGCACGACGCGGGACGGAGCGGTGGCGAGGACGTGCCGTGTGCCGGCCGCCACCACCGCCGGAGCGACGGCGACGCTGACGCTGCGGCCGCGCACCGCCCCGGCCACGGCGTTCTGGCCGTAATCGACGCCTGCGCGGATCGCCGCCTCGACCCGCTCGCGGGTGAGGATCGAGCTGGCCCAGGGGGCGGTGCGGGCGATGCCGGCCGTGACCGCCGCCGCCGCGACGGGGACGAGGGCCGAGGAGGCGGCGGACAGCGCCGAGGTGAGCCAGTCACCCCAGGGAACGGCGACGGTGCCCGACGCGTCCGCGAGGGCGGGACCGGCGGCGCAGACCAGGGCGAGGGTGAGCGGGATGCGTGTCATGCGAACCTCCTTGCGGGTGGGAAAGGGTGTCGGGACGAAGCACCGCGAGGGCCTTGCGCGCGAAGGCGAGGCGGCGCGCCCGGGCGGGGATGGCGGGGCGTTCGAACAGGCGGCAGACGGTGTCGGTCGCCGAGTCCAGGGTTCGGCAGCGGCGCAGGGCTTCGAGGGCGGCGGCCTCCGGCCCGCGCAGCTCGGCGACGAGGTAGCCGTCGTTCGCGGCGTCCGAGGCGGGATCGAGCCCCCGCTCCCGGCACCATGCCTCCATCGCGACCCGGCGTGGGCCGGTCCATTGCGCGATGCCCCAGCCGCCGCGCGAGCCGGGTGTGAGGGGGGCGATTTCCTGGAGGTGGCGGAAGCCGCCGGTCTCGTGGCCGAGGTTGCCGAGGAGGCCGGCGGCCTGGACATCCGTCAGCGCGAGGGCGCGCATCAGCGCCGGGCCGAGGCGGGCGCAGCGCGCCGCGAAGGGATCGGCGGAGGCGCCGGGAGTGGAAGTCCGCGCCATGGGTCAGGCCACGTCCGCGACGAGGCAGATCTGTAGGCCGATCGTGTCCAGGGTGATGCCCTGGTCCGAGTAGCTGTAGATCCGCAGCCGGTCGCCGGCGTTCTGCTGGCTCAGCCGGCTGTAGGGGTAGGTCGAGCGCGTGGACGGCGAAGCCCCCATGGCGTGCCACAGGAACCAAGACCCATCCACCTCGGAGGTGTAGACGCCGACGCCGTATTGCGTACCCGCCGCCGCTCCGTCGCGCGGCCGCACGGTGGCGTTGATCTGGTAGATGCCCTTGCGGGGGCACGTGTACCAGTTGTCGGTCGTGCTCCAGTTGCCGCCGGCATCGCTGTTCACCCGTGGCAACTGGATGCGGGTGAAGCTGCCGCCGATGGCCTGCCCGGCCTGCACGGCCATGACGTCCACGAAGGTGCGATCGACGCGCGCCGGAGACTGGCTGGCCAGGGTCCATTTGTTGAAGCCGTTGCTCTGCAGCGCGAGGCTTCCATAGGGTGTCACCAGGGCGGCGGCGGACAGCCCGTTGATCGTGTCGCTGCCCTGCGCGGCGACGGTGACGGCGCGAGCGGGCGAACAGGCGCCGCTCTCGTCCATCACGGTGAGGACCGTGCCCCGCGGATAGGCCGAGGCCGCCGGCAGGGTGAGCGTGCGCGGCGCCGTGAGCTGGATGACCGCGACGGTGCGGTCGCCCGCGCGGATCGTGAAGGCGGCGTCCGACACCTGCGTCCGCGCCGTCGAGGCCGCCGCGCCCGCATCGACATAGGCCGTCGTCGCGAGCTTCGTGGAATTGTCGCCCAGCGAGGGGGTCGGCGCGGTGGGGCTCGCGTCGAAGGCCACCACGCCCGTGGCCACCTTCGCCGTGAGCGCCGTGCGGAAGGTCTGCCCGTCCGCCGAAGTCTTGAGCACGACATCGTCGCTGCCGAGGGTGCCGAACAGGCCGCGGGTGGAAAAGCCCGTCTGGAAGACGAAGCCCGCATCCCTGGTCGCCGCCTTCTTGTTCACGGTGATCCGCATGTCGCCCAAGCCGGGCGTGGCGTCGTCCCAGGAGAACAGGGCGGCGTCGGCCTTTACCGCGAGCCGGTTCGTGGCATCGGGCTGCGTGTTCACCCCGAACCGGGCCACGTTCGTCGGAGCCGTGGCGACGGTCGACAGCACCGCCCAGCTGCTCCCGTCGAAAGCGTAGATGAGCTTCTCGTCGGCCAGGTAGGCGAGCCAGCCGACCGAGGGCACGGCGCCAACCCAGACCCCGTCCGTGAAGCGGACCACCTGCCCCGAGAGGCCGGCCCAGGCGCCGGTCGGGGAAGCGGCGGTGACGAGGTAGCGGTCGCCCTCCGCGGGGCTCGCGGGCGGGGCCGAGAGATCCTTGTCCAGGCAGGCGAGCTGCACGAGGCCATCAAGCAGGGTGAGCGCCTCGTTGTGGGTGACGTGCTTCTGCGCCTGCCCCGCCGCGATGAGCGGAAGGCCGAGACGGGGCGTGACGTCGGACATGCCGGGTTCCTCCGGGATCAGGCGGTGCGGATGGGAATGAGGGCGCGGGTCGCGGGTCCGAGGCCGGCGGAGGCCCCGGCCTGGGCCACCGCGGCGTCGAGGGCGCGCTGCGGGCCGCCGAAATCGGCGGTCTCGGCGGCGGCTGGATAGACCAGGGCGGGGCCGGTCGCCGTGAGTGAGCGGATCGCCGCGCCGTTGGCATAGAGCGTGACCGCGTAGCTCTCGGCGGCCTCGTCCAGGGGGATGTCGGCCGGCTCCCAGGCATCGGCCGAGCGCCGCGCCCGGCGGATCCAGGTGAGGCGGACATCGCCGCCGACCCGCCGGGCCCGAAGCTGCACCGGCCGCAGGGGCCGCAAGGCCGCGAGCCCGGCCGTCGCCGAGAGCGAGGCCATGGCCGGATCGGCCGGATCGAGCCCCGCCGCGCCGATCCGGTAGCGGAAGGCGCGGCCCGCCTCGTCGAGCCGGTCCACAAGGGGGATCGCCGCGCCGTCGTCGAGGCGCACGATGAGGCTTCCCGTCGGCGCGCCCCTGCCCGCCGCCGCCTCGCTGCCCGCGAGGCCGCGCAGCAGGCTCGTCAGCCGGAACGTGTCGGCGCCGGTCGCCTCGGCCCCGGCGGCGGACAGGATCTCCACCGTCCCGTCCGGCGCCACGACGGCGAAGAGGTTGCCGCCCGCCAGCATCGCGGGCAGCGGCACCGACGCGAGCGCCCCCGCCCGCCGCAGCATCACCGGCAGGCGCGTGCTCCGGTCGAGGCGCCAGAGCGGCCCCGGCGGCAGGGGCGCGAGGAGGCGCCCGAGGCAGGCGGGGAAATCGACACTGCCCTGGACGGCGAAGGCGCCCTCGCCCTCCGCGCGCCAGACGACCATCGAACCCGGCCAGGGCTCGGCGGCGACGGCGAGGTATTGCAGAGCGGTCGGGCTCCCCCGATCGACCGGCAGGTCCAACGCGACGGCGAACGGTGCCCCCGGCGCGGGGGACGCCACCGGCAGGGATGCCGCGCGGCGTCGCGCCAGGGCGCGGGACGGGCCGGCGCGGGGCGGCACCCGGCTCGCCTCGATCCGCCGCCCGGCCGGGCTGTCGTCGATGCGCTCGACGCGCATGATCGTCCCGTCCCCCGGCAGGGCGAGGACATCGCCGGGCTCCACCTCCTGCCGCCTCGGGCTCAGCGTCAGAACCGCGCTGTCGCGGGCGGCGATCAGCCGGTCGAGCCACTCCTCCGCGAGGGAATCGCCCAGCTCCCGCCGGGTGACGAGGGCGGTGTCGAGCTTTGTCTGGCCGCGTCGGCCGCCGACGGGCCGGCTCGCGGCGGCGTCGGCCCGGCGGTAATCGAGGCTCTCCGCGTCGGTGATCGCGATGCCGACGCTGAGGGGAAGCGTGCTCTCCTCGGCGCGGACGCGGCGCAGGATCGTCGCCTCCTCCGAGGTCCGGACGAGATCGGCCTCCGCGAGGGCGAGGGGTCCGTCCCGCCGGGGGCCACGCAGGCGCAGGGTGCCGCCTGTGGCGCTGACGTCGAGGCCGTAGACCTGCGCCAGGGGTTCGAGGGCGCCGCGCGCGGTGAGCGGCCGGTCGATGGCGTAGCCGTCGCAGAAGGCGGAGGCCTCCACCGTGACGGGCGCGTCGAACCCGAACTCGGCGAGGATGCGCGCGATCAGGAGGTCGAGGTCGCAGCCCTCGATCCGGCCGGTGATCCAGTGGCCGAGGCCCCATTGCGGCGCGTCCGCCCAGGTCGCGGTCATGTCGGAGAAGACCGGGAAGGGGCGCGCGTCCCAGCACCAGACGAACACGCGGGCCGGATCGACCATCCGCCCGCCATAGACCGGCGAGATCGGGTTGTCCGAGGCCGAGAAGCCCGGCGCGGCGGGGTCGAACCGTGTGAGCACCGCCTCCAGGCCGCGGAGCTGGATCAGGTCGTCGCGCACGCCGCGCGAGAAGGGCGGGACGGCGTTCTCGATGGATTTCGGATCGGGGAAGACGTTGGGGCCGTTCGTGCCCTTGTCGACCGCCGGCACGCCCACCTCCGTGAGCCAGATCGGCTTGCCCCCCGGCACCCAGGCGGTAGCGCGGGTCTCGACGCCGTTGTCGCGCTCGACATGGCGGTTCGACCACCAGCCGACGAGATCCTTCGGCCGGTAGATCCACGGCTTGCCGGAGGCGCCGTCGGTGATCGGGCGGCGGTCCTGCGCGGCGCGGGCCGTCGCGTCCGGGTAGTACCAGTCGAACGCCTCGCCCGAGGCGCCGGCCGCCTTGAGATAGGCGCGGTCGTGGATATCGCCCGCCAGCGCGAGGTCGGCATGACCCGGCCCGTCGCGCCAGTCGGTGAAGGGCGGATACCAGTCGATGCCGACCGCCGCGATGTTGGCATCCGCGAACAGGTCGTCGAGGGGGAAGCGGATCGTCGCCCCGCCGTCGCGGACATGGGCGCCGTATTCCGTCCAGTCGGCGGCGTAGACGAGGGGCACGCCGGCCCCGAGCCGGCGCCGCACCTCGGCGGCGAGGTCGCGCAGGGCGGCGACGCCCGGGTAGCCGGAGGCGCCCCGCACCCGCGTCAGCCCGAGGAGTTCGCTGCCGATCAGGAAGCCCGCGATCCGCGCGCCCGCGCCGATCCACCCGGCGGCGAGGTCGGCGTAGTGCAGGACGAGGGTGCGGTAGCCGTTGGCGAAGAAGGCCGCGACCTGCGCCTCGGCGGCCTTCGTGCCATCCGGACTTCCACTCACACCGGGGGCGGGATCGCAGGTGATGCGCCCGCGCCAGGGATAGGGCGGCTGGCGGGCATCGGGGTTGCGCGGATCCGGCAGGGTGTTGCCGGGCGGCACGTCCATCATCACGAAGGGGTAGAGCACCACGTCGAGCCCTCGCGCGGAGAGTTCCGCGACGAGCCGCCCGAGCCCGGCATCGGACGGCGTTCCGCCATAGGCGGGGGTGGTGCCGTCCGGCAGACGCGAGACGGTGCCCACCGCCTCGCGCGACAGGCCGGCGACGCTCCACACGTCGCCCGTCGTCGTCTTGGGCGCGGTCTCGACCTTCGGTGCGATGCGGCAGCGGCCGGCGCGCAGGTCGTCCCCGAACCACGCCACCACGACCGCGACCCGGCGCAGGTTGGGGCAGAGCGCCTGGAGCGCGTCGAGGGAGGCGAGCACGTCGCTGGCATGTGTCTGCTGATGGCGGTTGGCGGCCTGCGTGCGCCCGCAGCCGAGATCGACGGTGACGGCGGCGGGATCGAGGACGAATTCCCCCGCGCCGGGGATGAGATCGACGGCGCGGATCAACGGGCACAGGCCGTTGACCGGCCGCACCACCTCGAAGGTAAATTGCGGGACGCGGTTGCCGTAATCGGCGAGCGGCAGGGCCTCGAACACCACGTAGGCGAGGCCGCGATAGGCGGGCGCGTTCTCCGCGCCCTCCTTGGCGACGATCAGCGGATCGGGCGCCTGATCCGCCGCGCCGGTGTGGACGCGCAGCGTGAGGCGCGTGCGGTCGATCTCGGTCCCGTCCGCCCAGATCCGGCGGACATAGGCGATCTCACCCTCGCACAGCCCCACCGCGACGTTGGCGTAATAGGCGTACGTGGTGCGCACCGTGCGCGGCCCGCTCGACCCCTTCGATGGCGAGGCCGCGCGCTCCACCGTTGTGTTGGGGACCTCCAGGGGCCGCGTCGCCCAGATCAGGCACCCGCCGATCCGCGCGCGGCCGTAGACGCGCGGGATCGGGTCGCCCTCGGTGGAGGTCAGCCCCGCGACGTCGGACAGGCGTGGCCCCTCGACGAAACGCGTCTTGCGGCCGGAGCCCGACAACGCGCCGCCGAGCGCCGACCCGGCCGCCTGCCCGATCGCCCCGCCGATGGGGCCACCGATGGCCGAACCGATGGCATTGCCGATGGTGGAGAGGACCAGGGTCGCCATGCACGGCTCCGAAGCGGGTCAGCGCGGATGTTTCAGGGGCGCGGCGGAAAGCGGAACGCCCCCGCGAGATGCCGCCGCCACCAGGGGGTGAGGGCGACTTCCGTCACCTCCGCCCGGTCATGGGCGTGGATCATCGCGCCCGGCCCGGTGGCGATGGCGCAGTGGCGCGCGGGCAGATGCGCGCGGAAGGCGAAGAGCAGCACGTCGCCGGGTGCGGGCCGGTAGGCTGGCAGCGGCTCCTCGACGGGGAGGAGATGGCGGGCAGCGGCCTCGCGGAACGGGTCGGTGCCGGCGGGCGCCGATTCCGCCCAGGTGGCGCAATAGGTCGGCGGGCGCTCCGGCTCGTCGCCGTAGAGCCCCCGCCAGACCCCGCGCAGCAGGCCGAGGCAATCGCAGCCGACGCCGCGCAGGCAGGCCTGATGACGATAGGGCGTGCCGAGCCAGAGGCGCGCCTGCGCCACGGCCTCCTCGCCGATCATCGGAAATAACTCCCGCCGTCGAGGACGGGCTCGGAGCCCGGCACGCCGTGCAGCAGCGTGTCGTTGCCGGGCATGTGCGGGAAGCCCTGGAAGTTCGCCGCGTTGGCGAAGCGGTCGCGGCAGGTGGCGAGGCGCTTGTCGCAGCCAGCGGTGAGCGTGAACGTGTCCCCCGGGGCCACCTGGCGTGGGGGCGTCTCCCACAATTCCACGAGGTCCCCGGCCTGCAGGCGCAGGTCGGCGGAGAGCCCGGCATTGGCGCCCCCGGTCCAGGCGAGGCGCCCGCCCGTGAACAGCCCGTCCGCGAAGCTTCCATCCAGAGCCACGCGCAGGGTCGCGGGCTCCGGCAGCGCGAGGACGCGGCCCGCGCCCCGCCACGCCGCGAGATCCACCCGGCAGCGCCGATCTCCCAGATCGGCGCCGCAGGTCGCGCGGTAGCTGCGCCCGATCTCGGCCTCGAGGCGGGCGGCGACCCCGCGCAGCTCGGCCACGAAGGCATCGTCCTCGCGGCGGATTTCGCCGATCGTGCCGATGTCGAGGAGGAGGCGCATCTCGGGATCGGCCCAGTTCACGAGCCAGGTCTCGACGCTCGCCCCATCGTAGAGGCCGCCCGCGATGTCGGCCTCGGTGAGCCCGAGCGAAGACAGCGCCCCCGCCACGTCGCCGCCGGAGACGGAAAAGCCCGCCTCCGCGCTGGCCTCGGCCGCCTCCAGCCCGGTGCGGGCGGCGTGGACGAGGCCGGCGAAGGTCAGGTCGCGATCATGGTCGGTGAAGCCGAGGGCGACGCCGTCGCGGCGGCGGAGCGACCAGCAGCGGCACAGGGTGGTGACGCCGCCTGCGCAATGGGCGGCGAAGGCGGGGGGCAGGTCCCTCATGGCACGATCTCCACAAGCGGCACTTTCGGGATCTCCCCCGCCGTGAAGGCGGCGAGGTCGATGGTGAGGTCGTCGGTGTCGAAGCGGACGGGCACGTCGAAGGCGAAGCCCGCCGTCACGGGGGCGTTCGCGGCGGGGGCGCGGGCGAGAGTCACGAGGCCCGTCGCCGGGTCGCAGGCGAAGGCGGCGGGCGCCAGTTCGGTGCCCGCCACCGCCACCCGCACGCTGCCCGCCACCGGCTTCGCGATGGCCCTTCGGTAGGGCGCGAAGCCGCCGCCATAGGTCTTGGCGAGGGGGAAGGCGGTGGTCGCGCCGTCGCCCCGCCCGATCACCTGGTCGAACGGCCCCGGCGCCTGCCCCGGCGGGCCTGAGCGGAAATCGACCCTGTCGCGGTAGCGGAAGCCGTAGAGGCGCCCGCGCCTTTCCTCGAAGAAGGCGATCACCACGTGGAGCGCGTCGAGGCTGCGGATGCCGAACCCGGCATCGTAGCGGCGGCGGGAATCGGCCCAGCGGCCGTTGCGGTGCTCCCGCCCCGAGGCCAGCGTGACGATCTCGGTCAGCCGCTGCGGGCCGCCGCTGCCGCGCAGGGCGACGTCGAGGGGGAACAGCACCTCGTGGAAGTCCTCGGCCATGGCGCTCTCCGGGTCAGAGGGCGCGCTGGCCACGGGCGACCGCCCGCGCCAGGGTCGCGGCGACCTGCGCCTCGGAGCGGCGGAAGGCGGCGGGGTCCGGCGTCGCGATGGTGACGTTCACCGAGACCGGCCGGGCGGCGGCCCCCGCCGCGACGCCGAGCTTTCCGTCCGATCCGCGACGGAGCGGCATGATCGCCTCCGGCCCCGCCTCGCCCATCAGCCCGGCGCCGCCCGTCATTGGGAAGTAGGTCGGTGCCGCCACGACCCCGCCGGAGGCGAAGGGCGTGACCCGCCCGCCCCGGAAGGCGTCGCCCTTGGCGAAGGTCGGGCTGGAGTCTTCCGCATCCGGCCCGTCCGAGGACTCGAACAGGCTCTTGAAGCCGTTCCGCAGGGGCGTGACGGCGGCCTTGGCGGCCAGCGTCGCGAGGCGGGCGCCCAGCGTGCTCAGCACCCCGTCGAGCCCGCGCCCGGAGGTGGCGCTGCGCGAGAGCGCGCCGTTCAGGCTGCGGCCGAAGCTCTGGGAGAGCCGGTCGAGATTCGCGAGTTGCGCGGCCCGCGCATTGTTCTGCCGGTCGGTCTCGGTCTCGGCGCTCATGGGGCGCTCCTGCTGGTGGGGGGATCGGGATAGGCCGCGAGCATCCGCTCGAACTCGGCCCGGCCGAGCGCCTCGGGGACGCCCGACCGTCCGAGGGCGGCGGCGAGTTCACGGGGCGTCGCCGCCCAGAAATCGGCCGGGCGCCAGCCGAGCGGGCCGAGGGCGAGCGAGAGCGCGTCATCCCAGGGGAAGGGCCGTGGAGGGGTGGGGGATCGTTGCGAAACACGCTCCCCGGTCCCGATCCTACCCTCGTCCTCATCCTGAGTGTCTGACCGAGAAGTCTGTGGTTCTTTCACACTCGACCTCATCCTGAGGTGCCGGAGCGGAGCGGAGGCCTCGAAGGAGGCCTCCATGGGTCGCGGCGCCGTCTGGAGCCCTCCTTCGAGGCCGCTCCGCGGCACCTCAGGATGAGGTCCTGAGCGGGATAAAGCTGCCTTTCCGGCCTGTCCCTCAGGATGCGGACGAGGATTTTCCGATGGCCCCGCGCCGAAGGCCGCCTCCAGCACGGCGGCGAGGGCTTCGACCAGCGCGTCCATGTCGCCGGCCAGTGGCAAGGCGCTCACGTCCTCGTCGGTGAGGGCGTGGCCGCCGCCGCGCAGGGCGGCGCCGAGGAGGGCGATCAGGTCGACGGTGCGGGGGCGGCCGGCGGCGAGGCGCTGGCTGAGCCCGGCGAGGTCGCCGGCGCGCAGGGCGTCCTCCAAGTCGGCCAGCGCCCCGAGGGTGAGGCAGAGGGTGTAGCGGCGCCCGCCCAGGGCGAGGGGCACCTCGCCGCGCCTGCGATTGGCCATGGCGTCCTCCCTCAGGCCGCCGTGAAGGCGATGGCGCCGGCCGATTCCAGGCTCATGTCGAAGGTGACTTCGCCGGAATGCTCGCCGCGATATTCGAGGCTCGCGATCTGGAACGGCCCCTCCATCGTCCCGAAGGCGGGGATCACGATCTGGAAGGCCGCGATCTGGCCATCGAAGAACATCTGCCGCAGGCGGATGTCCGACGCTTGGTCCCGGAACACGCCGGAACCGGAGACCGAGGCGCGGCGCACGCCGGCCCCGGCGAGCAATTCCCGCCAGCGGCCGGCGGAATCGGCGTTGGTCACATCGACCGCCTCGGCATTGAGGGTGAACTGGCGCGCCCGCAGGCCCGCCACCGCGACGTACCCCCCGGCCCCGTCGCTCGCCCGGATCAACAGGTCCTTGCCCGCCTGCGCGCCCATCTCATCCTCCTTCAAAGTGCTTCGGTGACGGCCTCGACCGTCAGGGTCGCGCGGGCCTCGCCCGTGCGCTCCTCGCGGCTCGCCTTCAGGGCGCTCACCCGCAGGGTGACGAGGCGGCAGCCCTGGAGCGGCATGTCCGGTTGGGTCAGGAGCGCCGCCATCCGCGCGGCGGCATCCAGCGCGGTGCGCACGGAGCCGGGCTTGGCGATCACCGCGACCTCGTGGCGGTGGGTATGCCGCGCGGCGCCGTCGACGGCATCGTCGCGGATCTCGGCCGCGCCGAACAGCGCATAGACCGGCGTGGCTCCGCGCGGCGGCTCGTCGTAGAGGCGGACGCTTCCGCCGAGCAGCGCCACAAGGGCGGCGTCGGCGGCGAAGCGCGTGAGGAGGCCGGCGCGGAAGGCCAGCAGCGGGCTCGGGTCGCTCATGGGGTGGCCTCCGGCACCAGTTCCTCGACGTCGCAGACGCAATCGCGGCCGCGCGCGTCCGGGTCGGAGACGGCGCGGATGGCGAAGCGACGCGTGCCCGCGCTGAGGCGCATGGCCGGGGTCAGGTCGGTGCGGGCGCGCAGGGTGACGCGGTGGGTGACGAGCCTGTCGGCCCGGCCGCCGCCGAGGCGTTCCACGGCGCCGATTGTCGCGATTGCGCCCCAGAGGGTGGGGCCGGCCACGTAGCGGCGCAGCACGCCGCCGAACCCGTCCGGCTGCTCCACCGGCTCTTCGAGCACGAAGCGGCGGCGCCGCGCGCCGAGCGACGGGCGGCGGTCGGGGGATGCCATGGCGGGCTCCGGGTGTCGGGTGGCGGTGTCGGCGGGACGCGAGAGGCGGAGCCGGAGCGGCGGTGAGGGGGCCACCGGAGGAGTCCCGTCCGGCGCGCCCCCTCACCCTCGGCTGCCGCCTCGCCGCGCCGACGACGGGGTCGTCGCGGCCCTCTCCCCGCAGGCGGGGAGAGGGGGGTGAACCGTGTCGGTCAGGCTCTACAGCCGCAGGCGGCGCGCGGGCGCGGCGAGGCGGCGTGCGTCGGCGGGGATGTCGTCCACCTCGTCGCCCCGGTGCTCGTAGCGGGCGGCGGCGAGGCGAAGGATCGCGAGCCGAAGGTCATCCGGCAGCGGCGGGCCGTCGCCGCCGTAGCCGGCGCTCACCTCGATCACGAGGGTCGCCGTGCCGAGGTCGGGCAGCGTGCCGGAGAAGCACAGGGCCGGCGCCTCCACCGGGTCCGGCCCGAGGCTGACGAGGCCTGCGGGAAGGTCGGTGACGCTTCCGTCCGGCGCCGAGAGCCCTGCCCGCACCAGCCCGACGAGGGGGCTCAGCGGCACGGGCAGCCAGCCCTCCGGCGGCCAGCCCGGCAGGGCGATGCGGAAGCGGCCCGGCACCAGGATCCGGCGCGCCTCTCTCTCCAGACTCGCCCGCGCACCGGCGATGAGTTGCGCCAGGAGCGCATCCTCCACGCCGCCGTCGTCGGGGTCGAGGCGCAGGTACAGGCGCAGGTCGGTGACGCTCACCGGCTCGACGGGGGGCGTCGCGGCGCGTATCGGGGTCATCGCGCGGGTCTCCTTCAGGACGTTCGATGCCATTGCCCAGAGCCGTGCTCGCCCTCTGCCTGATGCTGCCGGCTTGGCCCGCTGCGGCCATCGTGGGCGGGGCCGACGCCCCCGCAGGGAGCGCCGTGATGGTGCTGAACGCGGCGGGCGGCGTGTGCACGGGCGTCGTGCTCGCCCCCGACGCCGTGCTGACCGCCGGCCATTGCGTCGCCGGCCCGCACGCCCTGCGGGTGCATTACCGGGGCCCAGACGGGGCGCCGGTCCTCGTCGAGGTCGCGGCCCGGGCGGTGCATCCGGGCTACGATCCGGGCGCCGTGGCCAAGCGCCGCCGCTCCATCGACCTCGCGCTAGTGCGCACCGCCGAGCCCCTGCCGCCGCGCTTCGCCCCGGCGACCCTCGGCCTGCAAGAGGCGCGGGCGGGCGAGAGCCTGACGATTTCGGGGTACGGCGCCTCGCGGCCGGGTGACCCGCGCTCCACCGGCACCTATCGCAGCGTCGTTGTCCCCGTGGTGGAGCCCTACGGCCCGAGCGGGATCCTCGTCTGGCTCCAAGGCAACAAGGGCGCCGGCGGCTGCCAGGGCGATTCCGGCGGCCCGGTGACGGCGGCGGACGGGTCGGTGCTGGCGGTGTCAGCCTGGATCGGCGGAGCCTGCGGCGGGCTGACCCAGGCGATGCGCCTCGGCCCGCAGCGCGACTGGATCGACCGCACCCTCGGCGGATGGAACGTCCAGGCCCGTTGGACACCCTAGAATTCTCTTGGACGACCCTGCCCGGCGGGACGTCTTGCGGAACCGCAGCTTGGCCGGCCGGTTTGTCTGAACTACCGTTGTCTGGGCACGGTTCGCATCGCGTCGCGCTGGCCTTTCCCCGGAGTCCCCGATGCCCGCCCGTTTGCCCCGCACGACCGGCCAGATCCTCGCCGGGCTCGCGGCCTTCGCCGGCCTGACCCTCGGGTCGGTGCCCCCGGCGCGGGCGGTGATCCAGGGCGAGGTGGCCCGCGATCCGAACGGCACCCGCACCTTCGTCGTGCGCGTGGAGAGCACGGATGGCGAGATCTGCTCCGGCACGCTGATTGCGCCGGATCTCGTCCTCACCGCCGCCCATTGCGTGATGCGCCCGGCGGGCTACCGCGTGGTGAGCGTGGACCGCGCCTTCCGGCAGCACCGCGTCGACGTCATCGCCGCGACGATGCACCCCGAATTCGTCCCCGGCACCACGCCGGAGGACCAGCCGGGCGTCGATCTCGCCATGCTGAAGCTCGCCCAGCCCCTCGGGGCCGACTACATGCCCCTCGATCCGCGCAGCGCGGGCTCCATCGGCACGGGCGAGACCGTCGAGATCGCCGGCTACGGCGTGGTCGCCGAGAACCGGCGCGGCAGCGCGCGGGTGTTGCGGCAGGCCCCGCTCGTGTCGATCGGCTCCCTGCAGGTCGCCAACCGCGTCACCGTGGTGACGGACCGCCGACGCCTCGCGGAGACGGCGGGCGCGGGCGCCTGCCTCGGCGATTCCGGCGGGCCGATCCTGACCGGCGGCCCCGGCGGCTACCGCATCGCGGGCGTGGTGAGCTGGTCGAGCGGCGCCATCCAGCAGGGCGCGCGCCGCACTGCCTGCGGCGGCTTCACCGCCGTGACGCCCGTAGCCGAGCATACCGGCTGGATCGCCTCGCGGGCGGCCGAACTGGAGCAGGTCCAGCCGGGCGAGGCGATGCCCCGCCGCCACCGCTCCGACTGGATGGCCCGTCCCGGCCGGCGCTGAGGCGCACCGGCCGGAACGGGCTTGCGATCAGGCGAACTTCAGGAGCTTGATCGCGTCGAAGTCCTGCACGCCGCCGCCGACGCGCTTCGTGGTGTAGAACAGCACGTAGGGCTTGGCGGAATACGGGTCGCGCAGCACCCGCAGGCCCGTGCGGTCGACCACGAGGTAGCCCCGGCGGAAATCGCCGAAGGCGACGGACAGGCTGCCCGCCGCGATGTCGGGCATGGCCTCGGCTTCGGTCACGGGGAAGCCCATCAGCGTCGCGGAGCGGTCGGCGGCGAGCGCCGGCTGCCAGAGGTAGTTGCCGTCCGCGTCCTTGAACTTGCGGATGGCGCTTTGCGTCCTCCGGTTCATCACGAAGCGGGCGTTCTGGCGATAGGCGGCCCGCAGGGCGTAGACGAGATCGAACAGCACGTCGGACGGGCTCGCCGCCGCGAAGGCGCCGGCATTGCCCGTGCCGACGAAGCCGAGCTTGCCCGGCGCCCAGGCGGCATTGGCCACCGTGTCGGAGGCGAGGAAGCCCTTCGGCCGCCCGACGCCGTTGCCGGTGACGAAGGCAATGCCCTCCTGCTCGGCGAAGGCGGTCTCGACCTCCCCCGCCAGCCATTCCTCGACGTTGACCACGGAATCGTCGAGGAGCGTCTGGGTCGCGGCGGGCATCGCGTAGAGTTCCGCCGCCGGGAAGGCGAGCTGCGCGAGGCTCGGCGCGTCGGTGCCGGGGCGGGCCGCCGTCTCGGCCACCCAGCCGGTGACGGGAGCGCCGGTCGAGACCGCCCGCTTGTACTGCCCGCCGGAGATCTGCTGCACGCTGGCGATGGCGCGGATCGGCGACAGCACGGCGAGCCGTTGCAGCACCGTCCGTTCCAGGTTGTCCGGCACGAGGTAGCCGCCATCCGGCCCGGAGCCCGCCGACATCGCCTTGGATTCGAGCCGCTTCAGGCCCCCGCTCTCGCCGGCCCGGACATAGAGGTCGAAGGCCGCCTTGTGCTCCTGCGCGGCGCCGTTGTCGCGGGTCAGCGGGTCGGCGAGCGCCGGGCGGGCGCGTTCCAGGCCCATCCGGTCGAGGCGGGTGCGGGCGGCGTCGATGGCGGCGTCGAGGCGGGCGAGCTTCTCCTCCGTCACCACGTCCGCGCCGAAGCGGGTCTCGATCTGGCGCAGGCGCTCGTCGTTGGTCTCCTTGAAGGCCGCGAAGGCGGCGGCGACGTCATCGACGGCCGAGCGGACGGGGGCGGGCTCGGCGGCCTTGTTTTCCAGCGGGGGCAAAACGGCTTTGGTTTCGAGGGCCTTGGTTTCGAGGGCGGCATGGAACGTCATCGGCAAACCTCGGTGCGGGGGGTGGGAAGGGGTCGCGCGGGGGCGATGAGCCGGGCGAGGCCGCGCAGGGCCTCGGGGCTGGGGCTCGGGCTCGCCCGCGCCCCCGGCTGCAGGGGAAAGGTCACGACGGAGATCTCCCAGAGGTCGATCCCCTGCAGGCGGCGGGACCCGTCGGCGCCGGGGCGGGCGCTGAGGGTGCGGAAACCGATGGAGAGGCCGTCGAGCGACCCCTCGCGCATCAGCGCCGCGATCTCGCGGGCGCGCTGGACGGCGAGGTTGAGCCGGCCCTCCGCGTAGAGGCCGCGCGCATCCTCGCGCAGCGCGATCCAGCGGCCGATGGGCTCGGCGGGATCGTGCTGGAACAGCATCCGCACGCCCGCCGCCCCGCGCCGGGCCAGGGTGCCGGCGAAGGCGCCGGGCATGACCACGTCGCGGCCGAGATCGGGCACGCCGAACAGGCTGGCATAGCCGGTGATGAGGCCATCCATGGGATTGTCCTGCTTGAGGAGACGACGGGAGCCTTCGAACCCACCCGTCTTTGCGAGCGCAGCGAAGCAATCCAGGGATGCGCCACCACTTGAGGCGTCCCGCTGCCCTGGGTCGCTTCGCTACGCTCGCGATGACGGCTCAGAGGGAGGGGGCCTCGGGCGGGTAGCCCACCGCCTCGCGCTTCTCGGCCTGGGTGAGGAAATCGGCGGCCTGGACGCGCCGCCACAGGGATTCCCGCTCCGAGGCCAGGGCCTCGATCCGGTCGAGGTCCGGTTCCAGTTCCACCGCGCCGAAGGCCGGTTCGAGCCAGTGGGCGATGGTCTGCGCCGTGCGCCGCGCGAGGGGGATCAGGGTCTGCCGGTAGAGGGCGCGGTTGGCCTCGGCGTAGTTGGCGTGGGTGCTGTCCCCCGGCAGGCCGAGGAGCAGGGGCGGCACCCCGAAGGCCAGGGCGATCTCCCGCGCCGCCGCGTTCTTGGCCTCCACGAAATCCATGTCGCGGGGGGAGAGCGCCAGCGGCTTCCAGTCGAGCCCGCCCTCCAGAAGGAGCGGGCGCCCGGCATTGCCGGCCCCCTGGTAATTTGCCTCCAGCTCGTCCTTCAGCCGGTCGAACTGCGTCTCGGACAGGGAGGCACCCGCGAAGACGAGGGCGCCGGAGGGCCGGGCGGCGTTGTCGAGGAGCGCCTTGTTCCAGGCCGCCGCCGCGTTGTGGATGTCGAGCGCCGCCGCCGCCGCCGCGACGGGCGGCAGGCCGCCATGGTCGTCGCCGGGATGGAACAGGCTGAGCGCCAGGATCGGCGGCACGACCCCGTCCATCAGGTCGAAGCGGCGGCTGCGCCCGCCCACCGTGTAGATGTAGGCGCTCGGCCAGCCGTCCGGCCCGGTCACCACCCGCATCCGCTCCGGCCGCAGGACCTGCAGCCCGACCACGCGGCCATCGACGCTCACCGCCTCGAGATAGGCCGAGCCGGCGAGCATCAGGTCGGCATAGATCGTCTCCAGCAGCTGCACGCCGCTCTCGCGCAGGTTCGGCCGGGCGAGGAGCGCCATCAGCCCCCGCCCGTCGCCGGAGACCGCGCCCAGGGGCAGGCTCGCGGCCGATTCCGCCACGAGCCGCACCGCCCGGTAGACGACCGGGTTGCGCTGGTAGCCCGCGAGCGCGAGGGAGGCCGGATCGCGCGGAGTCCAGGTCGGCCGGCTATCGGCGTAGAGGGCGAAGCCCGGCGGGGCTGCCTTGGTGGCGAGGGCCGGGCGCGCGCGTCCGGCCGCCCGGACGAGCCGGTCGAGAAGCTTGGGCATGGTGTGCCTCGTGCGGGGGGAAGGCGACGCGCCGGGCGATAAAACTTAGGCGCGAAACAATGACGCATTGCCCGGCCTGCGTGATGCTTTCGCCACAGCGAGCCGCAGCATGATGCTGTATTCGGAATACGGTTCGTTCCAGAGACCACGGACCCACTGACGGCGCGCCCTTGACGGGGCGCGCCGTTTTTCTGCGAACCTCTTCACGCCGGGGGACGTTGGACAGCGACACATCTTGCACAGAGAGTTCGCTTACATGCTCGTCCGTACCCTCATCGCTTCCACGACCATCGCGCTCGGCCTGACCGGCGCCGCCCTGGCGCAGTCCGCCACGACCGCGCCTGCGGCGCCGCAATCCTCGGCCCCGGTGGTCGCCCCGCAATCGGGCTCGACCGGCTCGCCGAGCGCCACCACCATCTCGCCGAACGGCAACCCCGCCGACACGATCACCACCAACTCGTCGGCCGGCGGCAATGCGGGCCAGCCGTCGCGCGCCGTGCCCCAGGGCGGCAGCAACACCAAGTAAGCGCGACCCGGCGCCTGGCGGATCCCGTCACAGGCGCCGGATCCTCGGCTCGGCGCGGGCGCCGAGCATGAGGTCGGTGAGCGCCCAGACGAGGGCGTCGAGCCTGTCCGGGGAGGCCCCGTTCGACAGGCCTTCCGGCCCGAAATCGCACATCTCGTCTTCCAGCGCCGGCAGCGGGCCGACATGGTGGACGAGGCCACGGGCGTAGAGCAGCGAGACCGGCTCCGCCCGCAGATACTTGCCCCGTCTGGCCCGCACCGGCACGACCGGCACGGCGGGGTCGCATTGGGCGAGGACCGCGCTCGCCATCTCGCCCCCCTGGTTCACCTCCACCACGAGGGCATCGGCCTCGAGCCGGTGGTAGAGCGCCAGCGCCGCCGCCGCCCAGGCCTCGGGCGTGGCACGGCCCAGGCTCGCATCGGCCAGGACATAGGCCCGCTCCCCCTGCCGCCCGGCGGCGACGATCCCGCAGGCATCCGAGCGCGCCCCCGAACTCGCCGGCGGATCCACCGCCACGACGATCCGCGACAGCTCCGGCGCCGCCGCGACGCGGGCCGCCTCGATCCGCTCCCGCGTCCACAGGGCGTCCGGCCGGTCGGCGATGAGTTCGCCGTCGAGCTCCTGACGCCCGAGCCGGGTGCCGGCGTAGCGCCCGACCACCGCCGACAGGAAATCCGGCGCGAGATTCTCCGCGTTGTCGTGGGTCCGAGCCCGGGTGACGATCGTGCGCGGGTCGGCCAGCAGCCGCCGGATCAGCGGCACCGGCCGGGGCGTCGTGGTCACGAGGCTGCGCGGTCGCGCCCCGAGGCGCAGCCCGAATTGCAGCATGTCGAAGGCGGCCTCCGCCTCCCGCCACTTGGCGATCTCGTCGCACCAGGCCGCGCCGAATTGCGGGCCGCGCAGGGAATCCGCCTCCTCCGCCGAGAAGGCCTGCGCCACCGCCCCGTTGCCCCAGACCAGCCTGCGGCGGCTCGGGAACCAGACCGGCCGCGCCCGTCTCCTGCGGGGCAGGTTGAGCAGGCCCGATTCCCCCTCGATCATCACGTCGCGCACGTCGTGCAGGGTTTCGCCGACCAGGGCGATCCGCCCCACGGCCTCGGCGGTGAAGGCCGGATCGCCGCGCGCCAGGGCATCGACCCATTCGGCCCCCGCCCGCGTCTTGCCGCAGCCGCGCCCGCCGATCACCGCCCAGGTGGTCCAATCGTCCTCCGGCGGCAGCTGGTCCGCCCGCGCCCGGTAGAGCCAATCCGCATCGAGTCCGGCCAGCAGGTCCGGCGGCAGGTCCGCCAGGAAATCAGGGAGCCTCCCCGCCCGCGACAAACCGATCAATGCGGCGCGCGATCTCCTCGCGGAGGGCGGCCGGGTCGCCGGGACAGGATGGGTCGTCGGAACGGGCCGGCTCGTCATGGACCGCACCCTCCCCTTCCCCATCGGCATCGAGATCGTCCAGCAGCCGCTTGAGGCCGCCGAGGTCGCGCAGGACCTTGGCCGAGTCGAGCCCCGGCCGCTCCGGCGCCGAGAGCGCAGCGTCGAGCACGGCGATCTGCCGGCCGATATGCGCCCGCAGCCGCGCCCGCAGGTGCGGCGGGTCGGCCACGTCGCCGTCCGCTTCGCGCCAGGGCGCCTTGCCGAAGGCGGCGAGCAGCATGTCCGCCGCGTCCCGCGCATAGCCCGCCGCCTCCGCGACGTCGCCGGGGTCGATCTCCGGCACCGCGAGGAGCCGGGACATCGCCCCCCGGCGCGACGGAAGCCATTCCTTGAGAGTGCGCGGATGGGGCTTCGGCGGACGCGCGCCGCAGCGCACGTTCCACCCCGCGACCGTCGCGGCGGGCACGCCGAGCCGGCGCGCGATGGCCCCGACGGTAAGGCTTTTGTCTTGAAGGAGACGCTGCTCCTCGGCGCGCAATGCGGCCGGGTGGCCGGCTTTGTTAGGCATCGGCCGCCCCCACACTTCTTGAGCGTGCGTACCTTCTACCGAACCAGCGTCCCGCTGTCAACGATAAAAATCCCAACTATATACCTGACAAAGCAGGTTCGTGATTGACGTTTTGCGCCAAAGGCGTAGCCTGCACAGCACTTTAGCGTGGATTTTTCCGTTGTGCCGAACGAGGAATTAGAGCCTATTCGTCAGATTGAGGTGACGGATCAGATGGTTGAGGCGGGTCTTGAGGTTTTGCTCGCTTCCGGCCGCCTGTGGAATGATCGTCTCGTCGCAGGAGACGATCTTCTAGTGCAGTCAGTCTATGTAGCGATGTCGCTAGAGCGGAGCTCGTCCGATCGGAAGCTGTGCTGGGCGGCTAGGGGTTGATGGGGCAAGGAGGAGCCCATGCCGACAACCTTATCCGTCGATCTTCGCCAGCGCGTGGCATCCGCTGTCTCA